>CAZUVK010000335.1:0-3809 GCA_964623785.1 uncultured Gemmatimonas sp.
ATCCGGGCTTCGGTGAACGCGGCGTGCGGACGCCCTTCCACGGCTCACCGGCCGTCAGAAAACAGGCTCGCGGATCGTGGATTAAGCGGATGGCCGGGGGAACCCTCCCCCGGTCGCCAGGCCCTCCCCACCAGGAGCCGCGATGGCGCTAACCCTCTGTCTGAACTGCCGACTTCCGATCAACGTCTCAGCGGATGAGTGTCATCTCTGTACCGCCCCGGTTGGGAGTCGCCCGGTCGCTGTGACCCGTGGAGTCCCGGTCGCGGCCGCGGTCGCGCTGGTGGCGACGCTCGTTCTCGCGAGGCGAAGATAGGCGAAATCGGACCATCGGTGAAGCGGGAATGCGGGGGAACGTCGCGGAGACGTTCCCCCGCTCGCATATTGGGACAACGCGCGGCCCGTTCGCGTAGACTTCGGAGTCACGGAGCTAGCGGGTTCGGGGTTCGATCGTCCATTCAGCGCACCGGAGATCCGTCATGACAACCAGGCCGACCAGGCGACTAATCGCGCCTCTGCTGTCACTGCTGGCGTTGTTTCTCGCGGGGGGCGTTCAGGCCCAGGTCGTCCGGATCGACCTGGAGGTGAGGGAGTCGCCGGCGTACGAGGGAAGGAGCTTCGGCGAGGCCGGCCAGTTCGAGCGGCTGCGGGGCGTGTTCCACGGCGAGGTGGACCCGTCGGATCCGCGGAACGCGGAGATCGTGAACCTCGACCTGGCGCCGGGAAACGCGCGGGGGATGGTCGAGTACAGCACCACCGTCGAGATCGTCCGCCCGCTGCGGATGGACCGGTGGAACGGGGCGATCTACCACACGGTCCCGAACCGGGGTGGCGCCGTGGCCGGGGATCCGGCCCTCCTCGAGATGGGATTCGCGCTCGTGCAAGTTGGATGGCAGGGAGACCTGACGCCGACGGAACGAAACATCACGCCGACTTTGCCCGTCGCCCGGAACGCCGACGGCACGCCCGTCGTTGGTCGCGCGCTGGAGGAGTTCATCTTCAACGATGACGACGCCGAATCGGTCGCCGTTCTCAGCTACCCGGCGGCGAGCGCCGATCCCTCCCGGGCCACGCTGACGGTTCGGGGCCGCCAGGAGGACCCGCGATCGACGCCCGCCGACCTGCGGTGGAGCTACGTGGACGACTCCCGGATCCGGATTTCGCGGCCCACCGGGTATGACGGCGGGGCGATCTACGAGTTCATCTACGAGGCGAAGGATCCGATCGTGATGGGAATCGGGTTCGCGGCGGTGCGCGACGCGATCTCCTTCCTCCGATACGAGGCGAGCGACCGGTCGGGTACGCCGAACCCGCTGGCCGCGCCAGCGCTGCCCCGAACCGCGATCTCCATCGGCATCTCGCAGAGTGGGCGGTTCCTGCGGGACCTTCTCTACCTGGGCTTCAACGAGGACCTCCGCGGCCGGATCGTGTTCGACGGCATGCACCCGGACATCGCGGGTTCGCGGAAGACGTTCACCAACTACGCCTTCAGCCAGCCGGGCCGGTGGCAGAAGCAGCACGAGGACCACCACTATCCCGGGGACCAGTTCCCATTCACCTACGCGGTGATGACCGATCCGCTCAGCGGGCGGACGGACGGTCTGTTCGCGCGGTGCACGGAGTCCGGAACCTGCCCGAAGGTCGTCCACACGGACGGCGAGGCGGAGTTGTGGCAGGGCCGTTCCTCGCTCGTGGTGACGACCCCGGACGGGCGGCACGCGGAGCTTCCCGATAACGTGAGGGCGTATCTGATCGCGGGGACGCAGCATGGCGGCGGCGCCGGGGTCCACCTGACGGAACTGAGGGCCGGTTTCTGCGAGAACCTTGGCAACCCGATGGCCCTCAGCCAGATCCGCCGGGCGTTGACGATCGCGCTCCACGAGTGGGTGGCGAATGGGGTCGAGCCCCCGCCGAGCCGGTTCCCGACCGTCGCCGGCGGCGCGCTGGTGCCGGCGGGCGAGGTCGGTTTCCCGTCGATCCCGGGCGTGGCGTATACGGCCAGCTTCAATCCGCTGAGACTGAACGAGGACACCGCCATCCCGCTGAAGAAGGGCGCGGAGTACGCCGTTCTCGTCGGGCGAGTCGACGCGGATGGCAACATGATCGACGGCGTTCGTCACCCGAACCTCGTCGCGCCGGTCGGTACGCACACTGGGTGGAACCTCCGGGCGGAGGGGTTCGGCGCCGGGGACCAGTGCGCCGGGACCGGCTCGTTCATACCGCTGGCGGCGACGCGGGCGGAGCGGGAGGCAACTCGGGATCCGCGGCTCTCGCTCGAGGAGCGGTACGGCAGCGCCGAGGGGTACGTCGCCGCGGTGCGGCGGGCCGCGGATGAGCTCGTGGCGGAGCGTCTCCTCCTCGCACGCGACGCCGCGGAAATCGTGGAAGCGGCGAGGACCAGCGGGGTCGGCGGCGACTGGTGAGGCGCGCGGGCCATCCCGTTCACCATGGCGGGTCGCGGGACGGCGCGGACCGGGATATCTTCGCCCCGTCCCCGACTCAATTCAGAACGACGACAGGTATCAGGAATACGTGGATTCGAACAGGATTCTGATCATCGACTACGGCTCCCAGTTCACGCAGCTCATCGCGCGGAGGATCCGGGAGGAGCGGGTATACAGCGAGATCCATCCACCGACGCGGTCGATTGATTGGATCCGGGAGTGGCAGCCGAAGGGGATCATCCTGTCGGGTGGCCCTTCCTCCGTCTATGGGGAGGACGTGCCGACCGCCGAACCGGAGCTGCTGCGACTGGGAGTGCCGGTGTTCGGCATCTGCTACGGGATGCAGCTGATCACCCACCTGGAGGGCGGCGTCGTCGAGCGCGGCCGCCGGGAGTATGGCCGGGCGCACATCACCATCGACAATCCGGAAGGGATCTTTGACGGATTCGGCGCCGGGGAGCACACGCAGGTGTGGATGAGTCACGGCGACCACGTGAAGGAGCCGCCGGCAGGGTTTCGAAGACTCGCCAGCACGCCCGACCTGCCCTTCGCGGCGTTCTGCTCCGACGAGCGCCGCATCTACGGTGTGCAGTTCCACCCGGAGGTCGCGCACACGGCGCGCGGTGAGGACATCATCGCCAACTTCGTGTTCCGGGTGTGTGGTTGCGAGCCCACTTGGACGGCCGGCTCGTACATCGAAACGGAGGTGGCGAGGATCCGCGAGCGGGTCGGGTCGGCGCAGGTGATCTGCGGGCTGTCTGGCGGCGTGGATTCGAGCGTCGCGGCGATGCTCGTCCACCGCGCGATCGGCGACCAGCTCACGAACATCTTCGTCGATACGGGGATGTTGCGCGCGGGTGAGCGGGACTCGGTCGAGCGGACCTTCCGGCGACACCTGGGGATGAAGCTGGAGGTCGTCGATGCCTCGGAGATCTTCCTTGAACGGCTGGAGGGTGTGGAAGACCCCGAACGCAAGCGGAAGATCATCGGCAACACGTTCATCGACGTGTTCGAGGACGCGGCGGAGCGGTTGGGCACGGGGGCGGAGTACCTGGTGCAGGGAACGCTCTACCCCGACGTGATCGAGTCGCTCTCCGTGAAGGGCCCGTCCGCGACGATCAAGACGCACCACAATGTTGGCGGGCTCAAGGAAGAGATGAAGTTCGAGCTCATCGAGCCGCTCCGGGAGCTGTTCAAGGACGAGGTCCGGCAGGTCGGCCGCGAGTTGGGTCTGGCGGAGGAGCTCGTCGGCCGCCACCCGTTCCCCGGGCCCGGCCTCGCCATCCGCGTGCTCGGCCCCGTGGGCCGGAAGGACCTGGATACCCTCCGCCAGGCGGACGCCATCTACCTCGAGGAGATCCGCGCGGA
>CAZUVK010000336.1:0-3799 GCA_964623785.1 uncultured Gemmatimonas sp.
CGGGGTAGTCCCGGGCCTCGGCGACCGTCTTCCCGAGTCGTTCCGCCGTTTCCGTCACGATCCGGGCCGTCTCGCCGGAGGTCGCGAGCCCGCGGATGATCTCGACGAGCTGCATCACGGGCACCGGGTTCATGAAGTGCATCCCCACGACCCGATCAGGTCGGCCCGTGTGCCCGGCGATCCCGGTGATGGAGATGGACGACGTGTTCGTGGCGAGGATCGCGGCGGGGGGCGCGGCGTCGTCCAGGAAGCGGAAGATCTCGAACTTGGTCTTCGGGTTCTCCGTCGCGGCCTCGATGATCAGATCGGCCTCCGCTCCGGCCCGGAGGTCGGTTTCCGTATGGATCCGGGCGAGCGCGGCCTCGACATCGGCCGGCTGGATCGTCGCCTTCTTCACCTGCCGGTCGAGGTTGGTGGAGATCGTCTGCAGCGCGCGATCGAGGGCCGCCTGGTCGACGTCGACCAGCGTGACGTCGAACCCGCCGGCCGCGAATACATGCGCGATCCCGTTCCCCATCGTTCCCGCGCCCACCACCGTCACGTTGCGGATCTCCGTCATGACAACCTCAACACGTAGGGGACCCGGGTTCTCGCTGAGCACGCGGGGAAGCGGAGGGACGCGGAGAAACCACGAGAGGTACGGGTCTGGATCATGTGTTCCACCGAAGTTGATGACTCGTGATCTACCTGATTCGAATCCGGGCCCAATTCAGACAACCTGCATCAGTCTGGATCAGACCTGGATTCCAGCTTGAATCCCTTCATCCCTCCGCGATCTCCGCGTCTCCGCGTGAACCCTTGCCGTCCTCCGCGTTGCTTCGACATCTCCGCGTCTCCGCGTGAACCCTGCAGTTCTCCGCCAACTCAGCGTCCTCAGCGAGAACCGGGTTCAACTCGCGATGACAAGCCACCCGGCGAAGTAGACGACCAGCAGAAAGACCCCGGTCATCGTCGTCCAGCCGGCGAAGTTGTAGAACGGCTCCGACTCGCGCTGACGCCGAATGTCGCGCTGCGCGTTGATCGCGTCGAGGACCGAACGGCTCTCGGCGATCTCGCGGACGCCGATCGGGCTGACCGCGGAGACCAGGCCCGCGACACCGAAGCAGATCGCCATGACCCCGGCCGTCCACACCGTCAGGAGCCAGGCTCGTTCCCGTTGCGCGGCGCTCTCCAGGTCAAGCGCGCCGTACGGGAACGCCACGGCGACGAGCCCGCCGAACGCAACCGCGACGAGGACCGTGCTCAGCCAGAACCTGCCAGGGCTCACAGGAGCCCCGACTCCCGGGCTTGCGCCTCGGCGAGCGGCCGGGCCGCGAGCACCGCACCATCGGGACGGACTCTCCGGTTCTTCGTCATCCAGATGACCCCGATCAGGAGTACCACCGTTCCCACAAGACCGGCCTCGGGCCCGAAGTCTCCGCCGGTCCACAGCGTGGAGCCAACCGGCATCCCCGTATAGACCGGCGTGTCGAACTCGAGCCCGCTGACCGGGAAGTCGAGCACCCCGGCCATCATCCAGTTCCACCCGACGTGGACGCCCGTCGCGAACCAGAGCGACATCGTCCGCAGGTAGGCGATCGACAGCAGGACTCCAGCCAGAAAGATGTTGATGATCGCCAGCGCACTCACGCCGGGGTTCTGGCTATGGACGATCGCGAACATCCCCGACATCAGGAACGTCGCGGGCACGACACCGATCCACTCCACGAGCACCTGGTACGGGTACCCGCGGAAGATGGCCTCCTCGAAGAGCGCCGCGATGCCGAAGTAGAGTAGCGTCCAGGCGAGGAAGAACGCGAGACCGGCGCCGGTCCCCTCGTCGGTGGCGAAGACCGCGGACCGCGAGGCGAAGAGGAACACGGCCGCGATCGCGATGAGGGCCGCGCCGACACCCAGCCCGCGGAGCGCGTCGCCGATGGCCTCGTAGCGGAACGGGAGGCCGAGCGAGCGGGGCGGACGGTTGTCGAGCCGCATCAGCGCGATCCAGCCCGAGATCACCGCGGCTGCCGCCACGACCATCTGCCCGCCCCACTGGAGCGGCGACCGCGGCAGGGAGCTGATCGCCATGCTGCCCGCCCCGGCGAGCAGCACGAAGCAGACGAAGTAGAAAACGATGCGCCAGACGGGCCGCACCTTCCCGTCCCTGACCAGGACGTCCCGCAGGGACGGCAGGCCGCGACGCTTCACCGCGTCGTTGTCCCCGCCGCGTCGACTAGACGCCGAAGATCGTCCGCGCCCGGCCACGCACGCGCCTCACCACCATGACCGCCATGACGCACTTCACGAGGTCCGCGAGAACGAACGGGACCAGGCCCAGCGACAGCGCGGCGCCCCATCCCGCCTGTCCGGCGAGCCAGGCGACACCGCCCAGGTAGATCGCGGCGAGTCCGAGGAGGGTAGCTCCGAAGACACGAATCACTGACGCGCCGGTGCCGCTGAATCGCCCGGTCAACCACGCGGCCAGCGGGTAGGCGAGCAGGTACCCGCCCGTGGGGCCGAGCAGGTACGCGGGACCGGCCACGGGCCCGAAGAAGACAGGGAGGCCGATGAGCCCGAGCGACAGGTACGCGACCTGGCTCGCGGCGCCCAGCCGGGCGCCCAGCAGCGCGCCGCTGAGCACGACGGCGAACGGCGTGAAGGTGAACGGCACCGTCGTGCCCGGGATCGGCAGCGCGACCTTGGCCGCGAGCGCCGTCAGCACGGCGAAAGTCAGCACGCCGGCAACGCGCCGGGCTCGGCCGGTCGCCAGGAACTCGAGGCGGTGGGATTGTGTCGTTTCGGTTCGGGTCGTGTGCATGCTGGTCTCGGTTGAACGTTCGTCGTGGTCTGTCGTTATTGGTCGCGCGCGATGGAAAGCGCAACAGCATTCCCGCCGCCGAGGCAGAGGGTGGCGAGTCCGGTCGCGAGCCCGCGATCCTCGAGCGCGTGAAGCAGCGTGGTGAGGATCCGGGCACCGGACGCGCCGATCGGGTGGCCGAGCGCCACGGCGCCGCCATGGACGTTCACGCGGTCCCAGTCCCACCCGAGGCCGGCCCCGTCCGCCAGGGCCTGCACGGCGAACGCCTCGTTCGCCTCGATCAGGTCGTAATCTCCGATCGTGGTACCTTCCCGTTCCATCAGCTTCTGAACGGTCGCGATCGGCGCGAAGAAGAGGTCGCGCGGCTCCGTCGCCCCGACCGCGTAGCCGGTGATCCGGGCGCGGATGGTGAACCCCGCCGCGCGCGCGTACTCCTCGGACGTGACGACGAGCGCGGCCGCACCGTCGTTCAGGCCGGGCGCGTTCCCCGCCGTCACGACCAGCTCCTCGATCCCCTCGGGCGCGTCCGCCGGGAACGCGGGTTTGAGCCGGCCCAGCGACTCGAGCGAAGTGTCCCGGCGAGGGGATTCGTCCCGATCCACGACCACGGGCCCCTTCCGGGAGGCAATCTCCACCGGAACGATCTCCGCGTCGAACTTCCCCGCGTCCATCGCGGCGATCGCCTTTCGATGCGAGTCGAGCGAGAACTCGTCGGCCCGAGCGCGAGTGATCCCCGCCTTCGCGGCCGTGTACTCGGCGTAGCCGCCCATGTGGCACTCGCCGAACGAGCACCAGAGCCCGTCGTGGATGAGCCCATCGACGAGCTTCTGATCGCCGAACTTCACCCCGTCGCGGATCCCGCGGAGGAGGTAGGGCACGTTCGACATCGACTCCATCCCGCCGGCGACGACGACGCGCGCGTCGCGCGCGCGGATCGCCCGGGCCGCGAGCATCACGGCCTTGAGGCCGGAGCCGCACACCGCGTTGATGGTCAGCGCCGGC
>CAZUVK010000337.1:0-3791 GCA_964623785.1 uncultured Gemmatimonas sp.
CGTTTCCGCACCCGTCGACGGCCGATCCATCGTGATGTTCTCCTCCGCGGGCATGTCGAACCGAACGAAATCCTGGAAGATCACGCTCACGTTCCGGTGGTACTCCTCGGGGTCGTATGCACCCAGCGGAAGGCCATCCAGCAGGATCTCGCCACGGGTCGGCTCGTAGAGTCGCAGCAACAGCTTCACCAGCGTCGTCTTGCCCGCGCCGTTCTCCCCCACGAGCGCCCACCGCTCCCCCGGTCGAATCCGCAGATTCACCCCGCGCAGCACCCAGTCCTCGTCAGCCGAGCCGGGCCCCGCGCCAGAACCCCGACCGCGGCCATTGCTTCGCCGGGCATCTCCGGGCGTCGGTCCCATCGGCGCCCCGGTCGCGGCCGGGGACGCTCCCCCCGGATCCTCGAACCCGCCCGATGTGGGATACCGGAACCAGACATCCCGGAACTCGAAGCCCGAGACAATCGGATCCGGCACCGGGACCGGGTTCTCCGGCCGCGCGATGGTCGGCTGGATGGAGAAGAAGACGAAGAGGTCGTCCAGGTGCAGCGCCTGCTCGTAGAGGTCCGACATCGAGAGCAACATCCGCTGCATCAGGTCACGAGACCGTGAGAACGACCCGGCGAGGAGGGTCAGGTCGCCGAGCGTCAGTGCGCCCAGCGCCGTCCGGTAGATGATCGACGCGTACGCCGCGTAGTATCCCAGGCTCGACACCAGCGAGAGCAGCATCCCGTACGTGTTCCGGCGGATGGCGAGCTTCCGGTTCTCTTCGTGAAACGAGTCCGCCAGACGCCGATACTCGTCGATCAGCTTGCGGGAGAGGCCGAAGAGCTTCACCTCCTTCGCGGTCACATCCGAAGCGGCGACGTACCGGTAGTAGTCGAGCCGCCGTCGCTCGGGCGCGCGCCGGTACTGCAGCGCGTAGCCCAGCGCCGCGAAGTGCGTCTCCCCCACGAAGGCGGGCACGACCGCGACGAAAAGGAGGAGGAAGAGCACGGGGCTGAACGCCAGCAACGTCCCGGCCAGCGTGACGAGCGTGAGCGCGTCCTGGGCCATCGCCAGCAGCTGCGACATCAGCGCGATCCGGCCTGTCGTCTGCCGACGCGCCCGCTCCAACCGGTCGTAGAACTCCGAATCCTCGAAGTGCCGCAGGTCCAGCATCGCCGCGTGCTCCATCAGGCGCACGCTCATCTGGTTGGAGAACAGGCTGGACAGAAGTGATTCCAGCAGGGACCCGGTCCGGGCCGCGAGTTCGCCGCCCGTCACGATCCCCAGCTCGATCAGGAGCAGAATCCCGAGCCGCCGCCAGTCGGGCTCACCCGACTGCGCGGCGAGCACGACCTCGTCCACGATCAGCTTCCCCACCCAGAGCGTCGCTACCGGGATGAGACCCCGAACGAGCCTCAAGCCGATGATCGCGACCGAGTACCCGGGTCCGGTCTCCCAGACGCTCCTCAGGTATGGCCGCAGGTTTCGCATGGCTCGCAAACGCTCCCGCCACGAGGGCTTCGGCGTTTCCGAACTCCGACCATGCGCGTATCGATCTCCTGGTGTCGCCATCCCCGAAGCTTAGCGATTTCAGCCCGCGACCGGCAGGGGCCACCACAACCAGCGCCAGCCGCCGGTAGGGATATCCCCTACATCGAATGTAGATGCGCCCGACTGACGCGCCCCTCCGGCGGCGCTATGTTCGCCATGGTTTCAGCCCCGGTCGGCGCCCTTCGAATCGGCCGAGTCCGGGTCTGGCGTCTCGCTCAGGCGGGGGATATAATGGGCGAGATATGCCCTTTTTTGGGGGCATGCGACACCCGCCGCCGCGGTCCATCGATAACCAATCCCGGCTTCAGAGGCACGATCGTCATGACGTTTCCAGTGGAACGACTTCGCCGGCTTTCCGGTCCGGCGGGCTTCTGGCGAAACTCCCGAATTCTTCGCTTGCGACACCTGGCGGGCACCGCCGCCGCCGTCACGCTCCTGGCCGTCTCGGGCTGCGGTGACGCGTCGACCTATCCACAGACATCGCTCGATCCGAAGTCCGATTTCGCCGTAGAGATCGACAACCTCTGGAACCTGACGCTCTACCTCGGCGTCATCGTCGGAGGTCTGACGTTCGCGATCCTCGGGTACATCCTCTTTCGGTTCCGCTACCGGCCCGACTCGCCGCAGCCGAAGCAGATCCACGGCAACACCCGGCTCGAGATCGCGTGGACGCTCATCCCGGCGATCCTCATCTCGGTCATCGCCGTCCCCACGGTACAGACGATCTTCTTCACCTATCGCGAGGCACCTGACGACGCGCTCGTCATTGACGTCCGCGGCTGGCAGTGGTGGTGGGAGTTCCGGTACCAGGCCGAGAACGGCGAGACGGTGACGACCGCCAACGAGGTCCACGTCCCGGTCGGCCGGACCGTCCATCTCCGGATGACGTCCAACGACGTCCTCCATTCGTTCTGGATCCCGCAGATGGGCGGCAAGCGCGACGTGATCGCGAACCGGACGACGGACATCATCTTCACGCCGCTCGAGGCGGGCGTCTATCTCGGGCAGTGCGCCGAGTTCTGCGGCGAGTCGCACGCTCTGATGAAGATGCGACTCATCGCCCACGAGCCGGACGACTTCACGCGGTGGCTGGCGAACGAGTCGCTGCCCGCCGTCGAGTCGCCGGATTCGGCGATCGCGATTGGCCGGCAGCTCGTCACGGGCGGCGTCTGCGCCGGGTGCCACACGATTCGTGGCACGACAGCCCAGTTCGGGCGCCTCGGCCCCGACCTCACGCATATCGCACGGCGGAGCACGATCGCCGCGGGCATACTCGACAACACAGCGGAGAACCTGTCGGTCTGGGTCAACGACGCACCGAGCGTCAAGCCCGGATCGCTCATGCCGGCGACCGGACTCAGCCCGCAGGAAATCGACTACATCGTCGCTTACCTGCAGACGCTCTACTAGATCGGACCGAACGCTCGCAACTACGCCGTCGCACTTGGAGACGCTACGAGAATCATGGCAGCGACACAGACACTAGCCGCACCCGCAAAGCACGTCACGGCCCCGAACACGGGGATCATGAGCTGGATCATGACCGTGGACCACAAGCGGATCGGGATCCTGTACTTCTGGACCTCGTTCTTCTTCTTCCTGGTCGGCGGCCTGGAAGCGCTGATGGTAAGAACTCAGCTGATCGTTCCCAACAACGATTTTATCTCGGCTGAGATCTACAACCAGATGTTCACGATGCACGCCGTGACGATGGTCTTCCTGGCGCTGATGCCACTGACCGCGGCGTTTTTCAACTTCATCGTGCCGCTGCAGATCGGAGCGCGCGACGTCGCGTTCCCGCGGCTCAACGCGCTGTCGTTCTGGATCTACTTCTTTGGCGGGATCTTCATCAACCTGGGCTTCCTCCTTGGGCCGCAGCTCCCGAACGCCGGGTGGTTCGCATACGCCAACCTGACCCGCCCGGAGTTCAGTCCCGGCCTCCAGGTGGACTTCTACGTCCTCGGCCTGCAGATCCTCGGCATCTCGTCGATCATCTCGGCGATCAACTTCATCATCACGATCCTGAATCTCCGGGCGCCCGGCATGCGCCTGATGAGAATGCCGATCTTCACGTGGATGACGTTGATCACGGCGGTGCTCCTCGCGACCGCGATGGCCGTCATCACGATCGCGCTGACCCAGTTGATGTTCGACCGGTTCTTCGGAACCGTCGTCTACGACATCCGTGCCGGTGGTGACCCGGTCCTCTGGCAGCACCTGTTCTGGATGTTCGGCCACCCCGAGGTGTACATCCT
>CAZUVK010000338.1:0-3789 GCA_964623785.1 uncultured Gemmatimonas sp.
CATACGCGCTCGTGCGCGACCGACACCGCTGGGAGGCGACCGTGCGCGCCTTCCGGATTCGACCCGACCGGGTCACCCCGTTGCGCGGGGACCTGCGACAGGCCGGCGCAGGCCTCGCGCCGGACGCCCGTCGGATCCTTCGACGGGAGCATGTCGCGGTGCTTCATCTGGGCGCCGACAACGAGCCGACGCGCGACCTCGGCGCGGCGCGCGCCACGAATGTGGACGGGACTCGCAACCTGGTCGAGCTCGTGGGCGATACCGACGCCCGCTTCTGTCTGGTGAGCAGCGCCTTCGTCGCGGGCTGCCGAACCGGCGAGATCCCTGAACAGGAGGGTCGGGCTTCCGGAGCCGGTTGGATCAACGCCTGGGAACAGTCCAAGTGGGAAGCCGAGCAGGTCGTGCGTGAGAGCCATATGGACTTCGTGGTCCTCCGGCCGAGCGCGGTGGTTTGCGACGACCTGACTGGTCGGGTTACCCAGCATCACACCTTTCATCGCGCGCTGCGGCTGATCCACGCCGGGCTTGTTCCGCTGTTGCCGGGCCGCGCACAGTCCCCGATCGATATCGTCCCGGCGGATTACGTGGCCTCCGCGATCGCGTCACTCGCGTTCCGCCCGGATGCGGGGGGATCCACCCTGCATCTCTGCGCCGGCGGTGGTTCGGCGACCCTCGGCGAGATCATGGAGTGGTCGTGGAACGTCTGGTCACGAGACCCCATGTGGCGGAAGCGATCGGTAGTTCCACCAGCCTTTACCGACCTTTCGATGTGGCGCCTCTTCGAACTGGCGGTCGAGGAAACCGCCGACGTCAGGTTGGGTCAGGTGACGCGATCGATGACGGACCTCGCGCCTCGGCTGGCGCTGGAGACGCGGTTCGACACCGCGCGCGCCGATGCGATCCTCGGCCGCGCCGCGCCGCCCGTGGCGAGCTACTGGCACAACGTCGCCGCCGATCTCGTCAACCGCCACTGGCTCCCGTCGCTCGACTCGGCGGCATGACGATGAACCATGATCATTGCACTGTCACCAGGTGGAGCTTCCCGTGGAAATCACCGAGCACGAACTCGACACTCTGAACTTCTATCGTGCCTCGGAGCTCCACGGCGGCCTGATCCTTGGCCATCTCGTGGCGCGTGCGCGTGACCAGCAGCTCATACACAACCTGACTCGGCACAGCGCTGAATCGCTCGTGCACGCCCAGATCTGGTCCGAGACGATCCTGGCGGTGGGCGGCAAGTTGCGCCCCGTCCAGTGGACCTACCAGCGACGATTCTCTGAGGTCGCGGGGCATCCCGCTTCCCTTCTCCACTTTCTGGCCGCCACGCAGGTCTTCGAGCGCCGGGTATACCGACACTTTCTGGAGCACCTCCGTCGTCCCGGAACGCACCGGCGCGTCCAGACCGCGCTCTACCGGATGATCGAGGAGGAGCGACACCATCTGACCTGGGTCAAGGAATGGCTCGACCGCCGCGCGCAGGAGCGTCAGGTCGACATCGAGCGGATCATCGATCGATACTCGGCGGCGGATGCCGCACTATACCCCGTGCTGCTGCGCGAGCACGGCTGGATTGCCGTCTAGCGCCACATCCGCACGGCATCCGCGAGTTCGCCCCGGGACCCGATCTCCAGCTTCGCGAAGATATTCGAGAGGTGAGTGCTCACCGTTCGGGGTGAGATTTCGAGCGACCTTGCGATGGCCTTGTTCGACTTGCCCCGCGCAGCGAGTGTCGCGATCTCGACCTCACGGGCGGACAGCCCCTCGACCCCGCGGCCAGATTCCCGAACCGGCGGGCGCGATCCGAGTTCGCGGATCTGCTCGCGGGTCTTCGCGAGTTCTCGTTCGGCGCCGAGCCGGGTGAAAACCTCGTGAATGTGGCGAAGCTCGTGAAGCGCGCCTTCGCGGTCGCCCTGGTCACGCAACCGGGCGGCGAGGTGCCTCCTCAACCGCGCCGCGTCGGGGATCACCGGCACCGCCTCCAGGCGATCCGCGGCCGCTCGGAGCCTGTGCATCCCGGTCACGGGGTCGCCCCGCAGCCAGACGAGGAGTGCGTCACATGCCTCGGCCCATGCGAGCCCGAGTGTGTGCCCGAGGCGCTCCGAATCCTCCCGCAACCGCTTACCGACGCGCGCCGCGCCGTCCAGGTCGCCCGCGAGCATGTGCGCCTCGGCGAGCATCGGGAGAAGGCGGTGAATCGCCCAGACGGTGTAGCCCGTGCGATCGGCCACCGCGAGGCCGGCCTCCGCGACGGCGATCGCACCGCGGAAGTCGTTCATCGCGACCAGCAACCCGGCGCGCCCGGCGTGTGCCGGCACCGCGGAGTGGACATCAGGCAACTGGCCCTCGCGGCCAGCACCGGAGAGATCCCACGCCTCGTCGATCGATGCCTTGCCGCGCGCCACGTCACCCTGCCCGCAGTGAATCAGGCCCACCCAGACCAGGAGCCGCGTCAGCGAAGAGCGCTGGTTCAGCGCGCGGGCCGTCGCGATCGCGCGGTCGGCCAACTCGAGCGCGACTGCCCAGTCGCCCGTGTTGGCGAGGAACTCGACGTGCAGTTCCGCCACTCGCAAGCGATGCAACGGTGAGCGCAACTCATCCGCAAGCTTCCGCGCCGCCTCGATGTGACGGGCGGCGACCCGGAAATCACCGGTCATTCCGGCCAGTACAGAGGCTCCCCAGAGGACCGCGCAACGTAGGCTCGCGTCCTCCGGTGCGCTCACGAGTTCGAGCGCGCGATCCCGGTGGTGGCGCGCCCGTTCCGGTGGACCCACCCAGGTGTGGAGCAGCAGGAGCCCGAGATGGACGCGGGCAAGCAGATCACGGCGGCCGATCCCCTCCGCGAGATCCAGCGCGGCCTCGATTTCCTTTCGCGCCGCGTCCGCGCGACCGCTCTCCATCCAGCACTCGCCACGCGAGAGGTGAAGCCGAACGCGCAGAGCATCCTCCCCCGCGGCGCTGGCGGCCACCAGGCCCGCCGCGAAGTGTTCGAGCGCATCGGGGTAGCGGGCTCGCCAGTAGTCGATCATCCCCAGTCTTCGGTACACACGCGCACGGGCCGCATCGTCACCAGCATCGCGGGCGATCGCCAGCCGGCGAATCCACAACTCCACGGCGCCGTCGAAGTCACCCAGTCGCTGGCGCGCCCGGGCGAGATCCTCGATCAGCGCGGGTGCTGGCTGATCGTCGCGGGCGGTAGAGGCTCTCTCGAGGGCCGCGCTCAGATAGTCCGCTGCTTCCCGGTTCGAATGCTTGCGGAGCGCCTCACGTCCCGCCGCCGACAGATAGAGGATCGCCTTCGGCGCGAGCGCGCGCTCACCCGATCGCGCGAAGTGGTAGGCCAGTTCGTCGGAGTGGGCCGATGCCGAGGCACCCCAGTAGCGCTCGAGAGTTTCCGCGACCCGGCCGTGCAGATGCCGGGTGCGCGCCAGGCCCAGCTCCGCGTAGAGCGCCTCCCGCATCATCGGATGCGCGAAGTCGTAGATCACGTCGCCGCCGCCGAGTCGCTCATCAACCAGACGGT
The DNA here is from genome assembly GCA_964623785.1 of uncultured Gemmatimonas sp. GTDB lineage: Bacteria > Gemmatimonadota > Gemmatimonadetes > Longimicrobiales > Longimicrobiaceae > WHSP01. Next base: position 3,521 of record CAZUVK010000338.1, read on the forward strand.
GACGGCGCAATTCCTCGAGCGCCACGAGCAGGTCATCCTCCCGCATTCCGCACAGCGGAACGAGCACCTCGTGCGCGACGCTCGTACCGACGACCGCAAGCAGGTCGGCGAGGCCCCGGACTTCGGGGGAGAGCGTCCGGAACCTCGCCCTCACCGCCTCCCGCACTGACGGTGGAAGGTCGATCTCGGTCATCTCCCACCCGACCCACACCCCGTCGACCTCGCGGAGGCGGCCCGTATCCACGAGGGTCTTGAGGACCTCTTCCAGG
>CAZUVK010000339.1:0-3734 GCA_964623785.1 uncultured Gemmatimonas sp.
CACTTCCTCGACTTCAAAGCCGAGGAACGTGATCGCGCGGCTGATCTCCTCGGGGGAGTGGCTCGCGGACATGCGCAGGATCACCGAACTCGCCCCTGACGTGAGCGGCACGCTCGACCTCGACGCACAGATCATCGGGCCCGTCGCGAGCCCGGACGTAACGATCGCCGCCGAGGTGGTCCAGCTGGAATACGAGGACGCTATCGCCGATCTCATCGTATTTGACGGGGTGCTATCCGGTGCGCGACTGGTCGGCACGGCCGAGATCACGGGGGAGGGGCTCAGTCTGTTCCATGTGGATATGGAGGTGCCGATGCGCCTCTCCCTGGCGGATTTCAGTCCCTCGTTCGAGCTGCTGCGGACCGCCCCTGTCAACATCACGGCCGTGGCCGACTCGCTCCCGATGGAGTTCATCACGACGCTCGTCCCGGGCATCTCGGACGGCGAGGGGGTCGTGCGCGCGGAGTTCGACGTGACGGGCACGCTCGATCAACCAGCCCTCGCCGGCGCCGCCCGCCTCAACAACGGCGCGCTCACCGTCGACTCACTGAACGTGCGGTACACGGGCATCACCGGAGCGCTCGCGCTGGTCGGGAACAGTATTCTTATCGAGTCGCTGAGCATCCGAAGTGGCGGCACGTTGAACGCGAGTGGTTCAATCGACTTTGTCGCGTCGTCACCCGCCACGATCGCCGTCACCGTCACGATGAACGAATTCGAGGTGATCGACGACCCCGACGTGGCCGAGGTCTTCGCATCCGCCGAACTCGCGCTGAACGGGCCCGCATCGGGACCGGTCCTCACCGGCTGGGTGGAGTTGTTCAACTCGACGATCCGCGTACCGGAGTTGAGCGAACCCGATCCGCTGGACCGAATCGCGTATCTCGACATCGGGTCGCTGGAACCAGGCATCACCGAGGTCGACCCGCCGACGGCGCCAATTCTGGCCAACGTCCTGGTGGACGGGGTTGAGCTCAGAATCGATGAAAGCGTGGTGCTGGAGTCGGACGAGATGCGCATGCAGATTTCGGGTGACCTGGTGCTTTACCGCGCGGGTGAGGATCTGCGAGTATTCGGCGCTCTCGACGTCGTTCGCGGCACGTACACTGTGGAGGTCGGTCAGTTCACGCGCGAGTTCGACGTGACCAGCGGCCGCGTTCAGTTCTTCGGGACGGGCGATATCAACCCCTCGCTCGACATCACCGCCGAGTATCCTGTCCTGGGGACGGGCGACCTGCGCACCGGTGATCTCACGGTGTTCGTGCACGTGGGGGGGACCATGCTGGCACCGACGGTCGAGCTGTCGTCCAATGCTCAGGTGCCACTGCCGGAGAGCGACCTCGTGAGCTACCTCCTCTTCGGCCAGCCGAGCGTCAACCTTGAACGGGGACTCGGGCAGGTCGCCGCTCAGGAGCTCTTCGGAAGTGTGCTGGCGAACCAGTTGCAGCGGCCGCTCCTGGATGTGGGCCTGTGCGACTGGGTTCGCGTCCAGCCTGGCGGTGTATCCGGATCTCCGACGGGTGGGTTCACGAACGACCTGCTTACCGGCGCCGCGATCGAGTGCGTCCGCGAGGTCTCGTCCGATCTCTACCTCACGGCCAGGACCGGGCTTGGCTTCCTGGGGAACGACAATAGCGAGTGGCGGATCAGCCTCGACTGGCAGATCGATCGGCAATGGAGCTGGTCAACTTCGTATGGCGCGGTCTATCCCAGCCAGCTCACACGCTATTTCGACACGGAGCTGCGGACACAGCTGTCCACCGACATCCGTCGCAGGTGGGAATACGGACGACCCTCGGGGGAGTCGTCGATCGACCTGCTGCGGGAAGCGGCTACCGTGGCCCCGACGCTTCCGGTAACGCCGGGGGACACGCTGAACAATCCACCGGCGGACGTGCCGACCCCCACCGTGGCGCCGGCCGATACGATCGGCGCCGGCGCCTCCGGGCAGGTGCCCGCCGACGCTCCCGCCAACTTCCCGCTCGATGCATCCGGTGCCCGGCCATCCCCCGTTGCCAGAACGGAAGAAGGGCCGCGCGCTTCCGCGCACGGCCCTTCCAGGTGACTTCCGACGTTACCGCCGATTCGTCGAACTCCCTAGAGGATCGGCCGGATCTGGGCGTTCTCGCGGTTGATCGTCACGTAGACACTGTCGCCCTCGACTTGCAGCGGAACGTTCCAGTAAAGCTCCTCGAACGGAAGCGTGTACCGGCTATACAGCCACCACTGCCCGGCCGGCGCGCCGATCACGGCGAATCCCTGGGAGTTGGTCGTGTCCGCCAGCTCCTCACGGCCCGATTCCCGCAACTTGTTCATGATGACCAGGTTGAAGTCGGCAAACGCCTCATCGGCCCAGAGTTCCTGCTGAATCCGGATCGAGTCGGCGACCGCCTGCGTGGTCTGTTGCAGCCGGTCGAACTCGGCGAACGCGGCTTCCCGCTGCTCGTTGACCTGACGTTCCTGAGACTCCAGACTGTTCCAGCGGGCGAAACCCTGGTTGTATTGCGGTGTCCCCCGGAGGCCCGAACCTTCCATCTGCGCGAGCTGCTCGGAGAGCAGCCTGAGCGAGTCGCGGACCGTACCCCAACGTTCCTCCGCGGCACGCCAGGCGGTCTGCGCCTCCTGAACCTGCTGCCGGGCTTCGAGGACCGCCGCGGGGATCGGCGGCTCTGGTGTCGTGTACGCGGCTTCGAGCGAATCGAAGATCGCGTCCCGATCGTATGGAAGGAGACGGATCGGCAGGTCGCTCAATGCAAGCCGCTCTCCGGCGGAATTCGTCAGTGCCGCTTCTACGGCGACTTGCGGCTGGCCACACCCGGCGGCCACGAATCCGAGGAACGTGACTAGCACGAGGAAACGCTTCATCGGCAGCTCCAGCGAATCGGTTGGTGAGGGCAAACTCGGCAGCAAGGTATGCGAGCGTTTTCCGATTATCAAGTGTTCCGGTGGGCGGATCGGCCAGGGAGCGTATTGCGCGTCCTGGCGATCCTGTTGAACCTGGTCGGCGCGGGACTTGCCGCCGCGCAACCGCGCATCCCCGAGCCGGTCGGCTACGTGAACGATTTCGCGGGCGTTCTGCAGCCCACGGATCGCGCCCGGATCGAGCAGGTGATCGAGGAGGTTCGGGCGAAATCGGGCGGGGAGATCGTTGTCGTCACGCTGCCATCTCTGGAGGGCCGGCCGCGGGAGGAGGTCGCCCTTACGATCGGACGGCAATGGGGAGTCGGCCAGGCGGGCGAACCGGGAGATCCAGCGCGGAACACGGGCGTCATCGTGCTCGTCGTCCCTTCCGAGCAGGAGTGGCGGATCGAGACCGGCATCGGGTCGACGGCCTTTCTGACCGCTGCGGAGGCCGGCCGGATCGGTCGCGATGCCATGATTCCGCACTTCCGGAACGAGGAGTTCGGAGAGGGCATCTACAGGGGCGTCGTTGAGGTTGCCCACGAGTACGCGGAGAGATTCGACTTCGAGCTCTCGGGCGAAATCCCGAATCGGGCGCCGGAGGTGTCCTCGCCGGTCGGCCAGGGCGTGAGGGGCCTCATCACCTTCCTCGTCATCCTGGCGATCTTCATCTTCATCGCGAGTCGGCGGGGCGGTGGCCGTGGCGGAAGGGGCGGGCGTGGCGGGCCGCGGGGCAGGGGAGGCGGCGGTAGCATGATGCCCGTCATCCTCCCGATTCTTCTCGGCGGCCGGGGTCGGAGCGGATTCGGGGCCGGTGGGTTCGGGGGCGGTGG
>CAZUVK010000340.1:0-3723 GCA_964623785.1 uncultured Gemmatimonas sp.
GAAACGGCCGGTGCTCACGTCCCAGACGGGGTTCCAGTCGAAGTTGGGCGATGATTCGTTCGTGATCTGAACGTCCGCAAAGCCGCCGATCGGGTTCACGAAGAAGCCGAGGGAGTTTCTGCCGTCGTGGTATGTGTCGAGGTAGACCCCGAAGGAGTCGTTCGCACGCAGCTGGAACGAATCGCGGCGCATCTCGTTCGCGACCCATCCGTCCTCACCCTCCGAATCCCAGACCCGGGCGGCGACATAGAAGTTCGCGTCGTCGAAGGCGAACCACACTTCCGTCCGCTGCGACGGGGTTCCCCCCTCGACCGGAACGACCTGGACGAATTCGTCGACGGGTGGCGTGATCGCGTAGAAGGCCTCGTCGAGGTTGCCGTCCGCGTTGAGCGGGGTGTCGACGCGGAAGGCCCGGATGGACGTCTGGCCGTTCGCGTCGCGGGTAAGCGGGGCGACTGCCCCGGGTGCCGGTTGGCCGCCGCGCGCCACTGGGACGCCTTCCGCTTCCGGTACCTGTCCAGCTACGTCGGGTACCGCCATCAACAGGGTCGCGGCGGCCGCGAGGGTCCCGGATGCGCAGTTCAGGCGGGAGAGACGCGTCCGTCGTTGGCCTCGACTTCTCATGGTCGACTACCCTCAGTGCAGGAGTCCGCGGGGAAACAGATGGAGGACCGGCCGATATTACGGATTTCGCTTCGATTTCGCAATCAAAAATCCGGGGCGCGGGATGGAGTCGCTTTCCCGGTGGCGCCTGACCCGTCATATTCCCCCCAAATGGGAACTCATCGGGAACGTTCGAGGTGTCCGATCGCCTACAGTCTGGATCTGCTGGGCGACCGCTGGACGCTGCTCATTCTGCGCGACCTGGCGTTCAAGAACCGTCGCCACTTCCGGGACTTCCTGGCGGCGCCGGAGGGGATTTCCTCCAACATCCTGACCGCGCGGCTCAGACGGCTGGAGGAGGCGAAGCTGGTCGTGAAGGTGGATGACCCGGGCGATCGCCGACGAACGCGGTACTTCCTCACTGATGACGGGCTGGATCTCCTGCCGGTCCTGGTCGAGTTGCTCGCCTGGGGGAGCCGGAGACATCCCGATCCGAATCCCTCCGCCGAGCGGGTCGCGGAGATTACCGCGGATCGGGATGGGGCGGTACGGCGGTATCGGGAGCGGCATGTCGAGGAGCGGAGGATGTACGGAGTGCCGGGAAGGGTGAATCACCGCGGAGAACGCAAAGGACGCTAAGTCGTGATCCAACGTCTGATCTCCGGCTGGGTTTACGGCGCGGTTCTGGCCGCTGCGGTTCTTCTGCTGCTGGCGCCGCTCCTGATCGCGCCCTGGCCCGCCGTGGTGGCCGCGACGTTCCTCCTTCTTCCCGCCTACATGATCCATCAGTTTGAAGAACACGACCGCGACAGGTTCCGGACTTTCTTCAACGGAACGGTGGGAGGGGGGCATGACGTGCTCACGCCGCTGGCCGTGTTCGTCATCAACGTCCTGGGCGTGTGGGGCGTCATCACCCTGTCGCTGTATGGCGCCGCTCTCGTCGATACAGGGTGGGCGATCGTCGCCGTTTATCTCGTGCTGGTGAACGCGGCGGTTCATATCATCCCGGCGATCGTCCAGCGCCGGTACAACCCGGGGCTGTTGACGGCGATCGTGGTGTTCGTTCCCCTTGGCGGTTACACGCTGATGCTGGTGCAGCAGACGGGGGCGGGGTCGGTCGGCTTCCATCTTATCGGACTCGCGGTTGCGGTTGGCGTGCACGCGGCGATCATGATACACGCCCGGCGGAGGCTCCGGCGGTTCCAAGGGGTTGGCGTGGGAGTGACCGCTTAACGCAGCGCCATCCCTCGTCTTCGTCCGGAATTCTTTGCGTTCCTCGCGTTCTTCGCGGTCCCATGTTCCGTGGTTGTCCCCACGTCGCACCCGACCCCTTGACTATACCCATTTCTCGATCGATCCTTATATGCGGAAATAAGGATGTAGATTGAAACGGGGATGGCGCGTTCATGAGGGAATCGACGGTGTTCGGGGGGATGGCGGTGCTGGCGGACCCGTTGCGGGGTCGGATCCTGTACGCGGTCGAGCGGCGGGAGCTGGCGGTCGCGGAGCTGTGCTCGGTGTTCCAGCTGCCGCAGTCGACGATGAGCCGGCATCTGAAGGCGCTGACGGATGAGGGGTGGCTGACGTATCGGGCGGAGGGGGTGAGTCGCCGGTACACGATGTCGGGGCGGGGGGCGGATGACGCGCTCGGGCGCGTGTGGGAGGTCGTGCGCGCGGAGGTGGTGTTGATGCCTGCGGTGGAGGCGGACCGACGTCGCATCGACGCGGTGATGGAGGCGCGCCGCAGCCGGAGCCGAGAATTCTTCACGGGGGCGGCCGTCGAGTGGGATCGGTTGCGGCGGGAGATCGTGGGGGAGAAGGGCGACGCGCTCGCGCTCCTCGGCCTGCTCGATCCGGAGTGGACGGTGGCGGACCTGGGGTGCGGGACGGGGCAGGTGACGGAGCTGCTGGCGCCGTTCGTGGGGCGCGTGTTGGCCGTTGATGGGTCGGAGCCGATGCTCGAGGCAGCGCGGGCGCGTCTGGCGCGGTTCGACAACGTGGAGGTTCGCGGCGGCGATCTCGAGTCGCTGCCGCTGGAGGATGGCACGCTCGACGCGGCGGTGATGTTCCTGGCGCTGTCGTATGTGGCGGATGGGGAGGCGGTGGTTCGAGAGGCGGCGCGGGCGTTGCGGCCGGGGGGGCGGTTGCTGGTAGTGGATCTGGCGCCGCACGATCGCGAGGACTACCGCGCGCGGTTCGGGCATCAGGCGCTCGGGTTCGACGCCGGGCGGATCGGCGAGTGGTTCGGGGCCGCGCCGCTGGAAGGCGTTCGATACCGCGAACTCGCGCCGGACCCGGACGCGAAAGGTCCGCCGCTCTTCGTGGCCTCGGGGCGGCGCGCGGTCGGAGTGGTTGAATCAATCGACAAGGGAAACCGCCCGACCTCGGCTGCGAAGCCGGGGTCCGAACGCGGCGGTATCGACCGGAAATCATCAAACGGCGAGCGAAAGAGGGGTTCCAGGTGAGCACAGCGATCGAGGCGCACGCGCATCCGTTCGAGCAGGCGAGACAGGCGGGCCGCGTGCCCTTCAAGGTGGCCGACATCGGGCTGGCGGAGTTCGGGCGGAAGGAGATCCGCCTGGCGGAGCACGAGATGCCCGGCCTGATGGCGCTGCGAGAAGAATACGCGGGCGCGAAGCCGCTCGCGGGCGCGAAGATCATGGGATCACTCCACATGACGATCCAGACGGCGGTGCTGATCGAGACGCTCGTGGATCTGGGCGCGGACGTGCGCTGGGTGTCGTGCAACATCTTCTCGACGCAGGACCACGCGGCGGCCGCCGTGGTCGTCGGCCGTGACGGGTCGGTGGATGACCCGCGCGGCGTGCCTGTCTTCGCGTGGAAGGGCGAGACGCTCGAGGAGTACTGGTGGTGCACGGAGCAGGCGTTGCTCTGGCCGGACGGGAGCGGGCCGAACCTGCTGCTCGACGACGGCGGCGACGCCACGCTGCTCGTCCACAAGGGCGACGAGTTCGAGCGGGCGGGGCGCATCCCCGAGTTCGATCCCGACGAGGATCCGGAGGAGTGGGCGGTCATCCTCGACACCATCCGGTCGACGGCGGCAGCCGACCCGACGCGCTGGTCGCGCGTGCGGGTGGCCACCAAGTATCCCGCGATCGC
>CAZUVK010000341.1:0-1172 GCA_964623785.1 uncultured Gemmatimonas sp.
CCCCGCTCGCGTGCCCGTTCCGTGCGCCTCCACGTACGGAACGCTCGCCGGATCCACGTCCGCCCGACCGTAGACGAAGCTGAGCATCTCCGCCTGCGCTTCCGCGCTCGGAGTAGCGAGCTGGCCACTTCCCCGTCCGTCCGCGTTCACGCCAGTCGCCAGCACTACGCCGCGCACGGGGTCCCGGTCCGCGACCGCGCGGTCCAGCGGTTTCAGGACCACGGCTCCGACTCCATCGCTCCGCACATATCCGGCGGCGTCCGCGTCGCCGAACCGGCAGCGCGCGCCCGCGGAAAGCATCCCTGACCGCGAGTAGCCAACGTTCACGTGCGGCTGCAACACGAGGTTCGCGGCCGCCGCGATTGCCAGTTCGCACTCGCCATCCTCGATCGCCTGCCGGGCCAGGTGCAGGGCCACCAGCGATGCCGAGCATCCCGTATCCACCGTCACCGCCGGACCGCGCAGGTCAAGCGCGAATGAGATCCGGCCCGACGCTGCGTACCGCCCTCCTCCCGTGATCGAATGGAAGTCCAGCTCGGTCGGCGTTCGGTACATCACGCTCTCGTACTCGCTCGACCAGACCCCCGCGAACACCCCCACCCGCTTCCCCGCGAGCGACGACGGCGGGATACCCGCGTCCTCGAGCGCCTCCCAGGCGACCTCCATCAGCAACCGGTGCTGCGGGTCCATCTTCCTGGCTTCCCGCGGCGAGATCCCGAAGAACGCCGCGTCGAAGAGGTCGATTTCTTCCAGAAATCCGCCCTCGGCCGTCACCATCTTCCCTGGCGTACCCGGTCGCGGGTCGACGAACCGATCGACGGCGAATCGACCCTCGGGCATCCGCCCGATTGGGTCCTCGCCCGACTCGAGCAGTCGCCAGAAGGCCTCGGGATCGTTGGCGCCACCCGGAAAGCGGCACCCGATCCCGACGATCGCGATCCGCCCATCAAACCGCCCGTTACGTCCGTTCATCACGCCCTCACTTCGCGGTCGTGATGTACGAACTGGAGAACTCTCTGGCGGAGAACCGACAGGAGCGATTCGGGGTCGGGCTGGAAATGGAAATGTCCGCCGGGCAACGTCGTCAGTGTAAACCCTCCGGTTGATTCCGCTCCCCAGGGCACCATTTCCTCCACCGCGACTGTCTGGTCGGTATCGCTCACGATCGCGTG
>CAZUVK010000341.1:1182-3721 GCA_964623785.1 uncultured Gemmatimonas sp.
CCTCCGCTCGGGGACCATCCCGAACGGTTCGCACGATCGCGTGGATCGGAGTCCGTAGGGGAGGGCCGGGCCGATGGTCGTACGACTCCAGGGCCGCGATGTCGGCGCGCAGAGAGGGGAGTAACAGGTCCAGCAGCTCCCGCTCGGCGAGGATCTCTCGCGGAATCCCGCCGTAGCGCGCCTGCATCTCCATCACGAAATCCTCGTCCGTAAGGTGCGCGAGCGGGGGCTGCGTGCATCCGAGGCTCGGTGCCTGGCGGCCGCTCGCGAAGAAGTGGATTGGGTCGCGTCCCATCCCTTCCAGGGATCGTACCACCTCCAGCCCGAGCCATGCGCCCATGGAATGGCCGAAGATCGCGAACGGCCGGTCATCGAGCGCCGCGATCGCTCCGGCAACCCGACCCGCCATCTCCCGCAGGTCCCGCCCCGCGGCCTCGCGCAGCCGCCAGCCACGACCGGGAAGTTGCACCGAGACCAACTCGATCTCCGGAGACAGCCGCGAGGCCCACGACCGATAAACGGCGGCGCTTCCACCCGCGTATGGCAGGCAGACAAGACGCACCGCCGAGGCAGCGAGCTGCTCGGGTATCATGAACCAGCTTGTCGGCATCAGAAGAAACGCGCGATTTGTTGGGGAGTTCCGACACCCGGGAGTCCCTCTCCGGGGGCAAGTCCCATTCCCCCTATCAGACCAATTTCAGACGGATCCATCACTCCCGCGTGGGAAACGTGCGTATGCGCGCGCGACGCTCTTCCGGGCGGAAACCGGCGCCTCATCCGGATGCGTCGCGGTAAATCTACAGTGTGTCTCGCAATCCCTACACGCCCGGATCCAACGTCGGCGACCCGCCACTGGGGATTCCATCGGCGACTGGACCCCTCACCTCGATGCGGCGGATGGAACGAACGGGTCTGTCCCACGCGAAAGCGGCCTCATGTCCTTCTAGTATCGGCAGGGATCGAACCGTCCAATCCTCCGGGTTTTCGCCCGGGCTGTCGAGCCGACGCACCGTGTTCGCGTCGCCGTCCGTGAGATCGACGGAAATCCTGCCAAGGGCGACGATTCCATCGCCGAGCGCCTTGAGCAGCGCTTCCTTTCGTGTCCAGCCGCGAAAGAAGGCACGGTTTCGGGAGTCGCCAGGCGGGAAGTGTTGCAGGGCGGCGAACTCATCCGGGGCTAGGCTAGTACGGGCCAGGCTGTCCACCTCGCTGAGGGGCCGGATCGCCTCTACATCGATTCCCAGTCTGCCGTCGGACGCGAGCGCGATCAACACGACGTCGCCCGAGTGCGACAGGTTGAACGCGGGACCTCCTGGCAGCCCGGGTTTCCCGGTCCCTTCCCCGAGCTGGAAGTCGAAGCTCGCGGCCGGCGCGCCCAGCAGACTCGCCATCGCGTGACGCAGGATGCCGCGACCGAGGGAGTGGCGCAGCGCGTCCTCCCGGCGAACGAATCGCGCGGCTCGTTCCCGTTCCGCGATCGAGAGCGGTGCGATCAGCTCCGCGGTGATATCGGCTGGGAGGTCGATGCTCGCCTGGACGATGCACAGATCCCCGGGGCCGAGGTGAGAGGGTAGTATGAGGCTCACGAAACGAGGTACGTCTGGGAGCCGCCCCGTGCGTTCAGTATCGCTCGGCTTTCTCAAACGGTGGCGGTCCAAGCGTGTCGGTGGCAATCAACGCTCGACGGACGGCCTCACGTTAGTCACATTCGGGCGATCCCGCACCTGCGACGAACGAGGCTCGTCTCCGATGTAGTCAGAGGAGTCGAGCCTCGTCCGTCGCAGGGGTACGCCCGCTTATGGCGATGTCACGCCGACATTCTCGATGATCGCCGAGATCGGGTTGGAATGGCTCGTTCCCCATGCCTGCACACCCACGATGCCGTGAAGCTGCAGGCTTGAGAAGGCGTGCGCGACGGTCCAGCGAACCGTCCACGACTGGCCATTGGACGACGTCTCGAAGTACACGGTTCCGCCGGACTCACGCAGCCGCAGGAACCGGTGGTTGGTGGCATTCAGCGTGACCGAGCCAAGTTGCGCCGGGGCGCCGCCATTCCATCGACGCCAGGCGGTGAGCTGACCGTTGAAGACGTTGAAGATCACATACGACGTTTCGGTGGCGTTGGTCACGGCGATGTATGTGCCGAGCGTGGCCGAGCCACTGGCGTAGCGAGAAATCTCCACCTGGAAGGCGCTCCCCGCGAAGTCGTACGTCGAGTCCGACATCAGCGAGTTGTTCTCCACCGTGTTGGCGGCAAGCGCCAGCTCCAAGCGGTTGTTGATCGTCATGCGGCCGGGCTGTACCCGTGCGTCCCATAGGTTGGTGTCCAGCGTAGTGCCGGAGAAGTCGTCCACCAGGGCGGAGAAAGTCGCCGGGGGCGGGGGGGGCGGAGGCGGAGGTGGAGTGTTGTCCTCCTCCGCCGTGGCCGATGCCATGCCGGTGAAGGCGCTCGTCCCCGCGGCCCCGGCGGCGCGCACGCGATACTCATAGGTCACGCCGTCGCTCAATCCCTCGTCGAGGTACGACGCGACGTTGGCGG
>CAZUVK010000342.1:0-3711 GCA_964623785.1 uncultured Gemmatimonas sp.
CGCTCCGGCGCGCGCATGGCTGCGAGCATCGGATCGACCCAGAGGTGGATCGTCTCGATCTCGTCGGCAGGCACGCCCTTCGCGAGCGCGTCGCACCGCGTACGCTCGCTGATGGCGAGGTATCCGGCGGGGACGCGCAGCGCCTCGCGGAGGTAGCGCTCCCAGCGCTCGCTGCCGAAGAACATCGCGTCGACGTCGGCCTCCTCCCCGCGGCCGGTCGCGTCGCAGAGCGTGACGGTGACCGGCATGACCGGCATGAATGGAAGGAGTTGGACCGTGTACAATCGCTTCAAGTCAGGAATCCTGGCGGTGATCGTGGTCGCGCTATCGGCCTCGGCCGCCACGGCGCAGAACACCGCCCCGCGAGCGCTGCCCGAAGGCGCCAACGAGTTGATCGCCGAGATGACGCAGATCCAGAATCAGCTCGCGCCCATGCAGGAGCGCGCGATGCAGGAGCCGGATCTACTCGCGGCCGGCCAGTCGCTGGGCGAGAGCATCATGAAGGCCATGGAGGAGGTCGAACCCGAGACGCCGACGTTGATCGCCCGGTTGAACGAGCTGGGCTCACAGGTCCAGGCGGCGCAGGCCGCCCAGGACGAGGCGCAGGTCCGGGCGCTGGTCACTGAGGCAGGCGAGATCGACCAGATCCTGCAGATCGCGCAGGAAACGGCTGTTGGGCGGCCAGACATCCTCGCGCTCGTGACGGAATACGAGGTGAAGGTCCATACCCGCATGCGGACCGACAACCCGGACGCCGCGGCACTCCTGACCCGCCTCGATACGCTGAACGAACAGCTGGCCTCGCTCCTCCAGTTGGCCCGCTAGTCGATGTCCCGCGGTATGCATCGGCGCGCCGCGACCAACGCGGCGCGCCGAGTTCGTACCCGCAAATCCTCGTGGCGCGGAGGAATGAAGAGCGTCGAGGACTCGTGGGAGATCAGCCCGGCCGCAGCCTCCCGAAGTCCGCGCTACCCTGGAAACACCACCACGCTCTCATTGCCTTCCGCGTCGACGGCGGCGACTCCGAAGAAGTAGTTGTCAATTACAATATTTTCCAGCGTGACCTGATCGACGTTGCCGACCCAGCGTGAGCTGGTCCATGCGGCGTCGGTGGGGACGCGCCAGTAGACACGGTAGCCGGAGATATCCGACGCTGGGGACCGCTGCCATCGGAGGGTGGTGGATGGGCTCACGGCGCCGCTGACGCGGACATCGGTCGGGGCGGGCGGAGCCCATGCGATGGACGCGATGGTGGCGGCATTGAGGGATGCGACCTTCGCGAGGTAATCGAAGTCCATCACTTCGGGGACATCCCCATATTCAACGCCGTCTTCCACCCGGAGGTCCTGGTGCTGACGGCGGTAGTCCTCGTGAGTCTCCGTGATGCGCACAGCGGGGAAGCCGGCGTTGAAGAACGGGGTGTGATCGCCGCCACGGCCGAAGCGGTCGAGTCGGTAGATGAGGAGAGCGTCGAGATTGGGCAGGTAGGTATCGGCAATTCGGACGACCCTCCGCGCGACCTGTCGAGACGGCCCGTCGAGTTCGCCGCCGGAGGAGAGGATGCGCTGCAGTTCCGCGGCCTCGGTGGTGGCGCGGATCCCCGGCCCGAACACCCGGACGGTGTTGTTCGCGGCCGAACCGTCGATGCCGCGGGTGTTGCCGATCATGTCATTGTTCAGGACGGCCTCGACCGTCCAGCCCTCCGCGATGGCGCGGTCGGCGAGGATCCCGCCGCCGATAAGGCCCTGTTCCTCGCCGGCAAGCGGGGCGTAAACGATGGAGATGTCGGTCGGGTACCGCGAGAGGAGCCTCGCGACCTCGAGAATCCCTGCCACGCCGGATCCATCGTCGTTGGCGCCCGGAGCGTCGCTCTCCGCATTGTTGACGTCGGTGACGCGCGAGTCGTAGTGCGCGGTCATGAGCACATAGTGGTCCGGATTGACCCTGCCGCGCTGGATGGCGATGGGGTTGACGACCTGGACATCGACCGGGATGCGGGCGCTCGACCCGGCGGGTACGAGGTCGGCGACATAGCTGACTTCGAGGCAACCACCGCAGGACTCCGAGATCCTCTCGAACTCAGCGAAGAGCCAGCGGCGAGCCGCGCCGATTCCGCGGGTGCTGGAGAGGGTGTCGGAGAGAGTGTGCCGCGTGCCGAATCCCGCGAGCGTGCGCACATCTCGTTCGACGCGCTCCGCCGAGACCGCGCCGACGACCTCATGGATCCTCGCGTTCTCGAAGGGGGCGCCAGTGTATTGCACCGCGGTCGCCGGGAGAGGTGGCCGTACGGGGGGTGGACCCGAAGCGGATTCGGGCTGAGCGGCGGTGGCGCATCCGACGAACGCCGTGATCATGACCGGCAGGGCAGCGATACGCACCGGAGCCTCCAGGCGAGGGAAGTAGGCGGGGACCGGGGGCAATATGCGAGAGGCGGAAGGCGCTCGCCAGCGCGGACCGGCAGCGAGGTCCGGCGATTGCACAAGCCCGCGATGCTTCCTTTCACGTCGCGGAATCTCCCATGGAATACGATGTCGTCACCGTCGGAGGCGGGCCGGCGGGGCTCGCCGGGGCGCTCTGGCTGGCAAGGTACCGGCTGCGGGTCTGCGCGTTCGACGCGAACAACCCACGCAACGCGCCCACTCGAGTGGTGAACGGCTACCTGGGCGTCCCGAACGCGCCGCCCGAACGGATCCGGGAGATCGGTCGCGCACAGGCGCTGGCGGCGGGAGCGGAGATCGTCGAGGCAACCGTCGCGGCCGTCACGGGCCAGGTCGATGACTTCACTGTCACCCTGATGGGCGGGCGAACGTTGAAGGCGAGACGGATTCTCTTCGCGACCGGACTCCGCGACCTCATCCCCGAGATCGCGGGTTTGCGACAGTGCTACGGCACAAGCATCTGGCATTGCCCCGATTGCGACGGACCGGGCGTGACCGGGATGCGGGTGGGAGTGATCGGCTGGGGCCGGAAGGTCGCCGCGTTCTGCATGGAGATGCTGACCTGGACCGACCGACTGACCGTGATGACGCACGGTCGGGGCGCCGATCTGCCGGCGCGTTCGCGCGCGGCGCTGCAACGGTTTGGCGTTCCCGTCATCACGTCCGCGATCGAACGCGTGCTGCACACGGACGGGTGTGTCGAAGGCGTGGAGTTCGAGGACGGATCAACGCTTCCGTTCGACGCGCTCTTCTTCCACATCGGTTATGGGCCCGGGTGCGCGATTCCTGCCACACTGGGTTGCCGCGCGGATGAGGAAGGAATCCTGGAGGTGGACACGGACTTCACGACGACCGTCCCCGGGGTCTACGCGGCGGGCGACATCACGCGCGGGTCCAAGCTCGCGATTCATGCGGCGGCGGACGGAACTCGCGCGGCGATCGGCATCTACCGAAGCCTGCTTCCACCCGAGCGTCAGGTGTGAGCGTTGGCGAGGATGGCGCGGGATGGAGAATGACCCGTCCGGAGAGTGATCAGCGAGTCGCGGTATCCGACCGACGTTCGATCGGCGCGTCCTTTGGCCAGAGCCGGTACCTGCCCTTGAGGAGCGGCGCCAGCGCCGCGAGCATTCCGGATACGGTCTGGAATCGGGCCGACGGATCGGGCGAGAGCGCCCGCAGCAGGGTTTTCTCGAGCGCGGGATCGATTCGCGAGTGGTGCTCCCGCGGGGGCACCGGCGCGTACGTGAGCTGCGGATAGGTTGCCTGCAACTCC
>CAZUVK010000343.1:0-3711 GCA_964623785.1 uncultured Gemmatimonas sp.
CTGGGATGGTGGTCCATCCGTGAACCGAGACCGACTCGCTCCAACGCCTTCGCCGCCTGGTCACGCGTGTTCCTGAACCGGTGCGCTCGATCGTACAGAAGCGGCAGTTCGACATTGTCGAGCGCGCTCGTTCGGGCGAGCAGGTTGAACCCCTGGAAGACGAAGCCGATCTTCTGGTTCCGAATGTCGGCCAGTTCGTCCTTGCTGAGGCCGTCGACACGGATTCCGTCGAGGTAGTAGGCACCGGAAGTCGGTCGGTCCAGACAGCCGATGATGTTCATCAGCGTGGACTTTCCCGACCCCGACGCACCCATTACAGCGATCATCTCGCCGCGCTCGACGGTGAGGTCAACACCTCGCAGGGCGTGAACCTCGGTCGTCCCCATCTGATAGACCTTCCGGAGGCCCTCTGTCCGGATAACCACATTGCTGGACATGCTCTTGCCTACCTTCCAGGGCCGAAGCCACCGGCCGGAACGGTGAAGGTGCCGCCCTGGAAACGGATCTGCTGACCGCCGCCACCGAAGCCGCCCTGCTGCTGGAACGGGTTCGTCGTCGCCTGCGAACCCGTGCTCTGGGACTGGTTGAGGCCGATGATGACCTCCATGCCTTCCTCCAGTTCCGGCGCCATCACTTCCGTATTGGTCCCGTCGGAGATCCCCGCCCGCACCTGGAGAACACCGAGCTTGCCATCCTTCATGTACCAGAGAGGGGCGAAGCTTGGCCGTGTAATCGAAGCCGACTGCCCGCCGGGCACGAACGGCGCGCGTTCGTCGCCTTCCGCGATCGCGGTCGGGGCGGCGGCCACGTTGGCAGCATCGCCGAGCGCGATTCTGCGACCACCCTGACCAGCACCCTGCCCCTCGCCCGGCCCGGCAAACCCGCCCATCCGCTGCGCGATCAGCGCCGCCGCCTCCGGCCCGCCCTCGCGGATCGCGGCCTGCATCGCGGCAATGTCCGACTCCGATATTCCTCCAAATCCGCCGGCACGGCCGCCAGCACCACCGCCACTCCGCGCGATCGCGATCATCGATGAGTCGGTGAGCTGCGCGATCATCTCATCGGTCGGGCGGATCCGCAACGCGGCGTTCGGCACGAGCAGGACGTTCTCGGACCGCTCCGAAATGAAGTCCACGGTGGCGGTCATCCCCGGCAGCAGTCGGCCGTCGGGGTTCGCCACCGAAATCACGGCGGTGTAGTTGACGACGTTCTCCTGGGTGGTCGACGAGAGACGGACCTGCCGGACCGTTCCCACGAACGTGTCCGTCGGGTAGGCCTGCACCGTGAACCGTACGGGCATGTCATTCCGGATGAGCCCGATGTCACTCTCATCCACCGTCGCGAGGATCTCGATCTGGCGAAGGTCGGAGGCGAGCAGATAGAGCTGCGGCGCGGACATGCTCGCCGCGACGGTCTGCCCCGGCTCGACGTTCCGTTCGACGACGACTCCGTCGATCGGCGCGTAAATCTCCGTGTAGGCCAGGTTCTGGCGTGCCTGCTCGAGCGACACCTCCGACGAGGAGAGGTTGGAGCGCGCGACCGTCAGGCTGTACTCGATCTGCTGAAACTCCGTCTCGGTGATCACCTGCTGCTCGAAGAGAACCACTCCCCGCTCAAAGTCCCGCTCGGCCTGCACGAGGGCGGCACGCACGCGCTCCAGGTTCGACTCGGCGTTGCGTACCTGCTGCTCCTGGATGATCGGGTCGATCCGGGCGAGAAGGTCGCCCTCGCGGACCCGGTCGTTGTAGTCCGCGTACAACTCGGTGATCCGGCCGGATACCTGGGTACCGACCGCGACTGACTGCAACGCGTTCAGCTTTCCTGTCGACGTAACCGTCGATTCCACGCTCCCCCGCTGGACCGCCCCCATGCGATAGGACGGCGCCGCATTCGCGTCCGCCCGGCGCACGAACCAGATCCCCGCCACCACAACGACGATCACGCTTGCGCAGACCATGATCAGTTTCCGCTTGCTCATCTTGCTCCCCATTGTCGTAACATGCCGGGCGCACCGGACCGCCGAAGCGCCGGACCCAGAGGGCGTCGCGAATAAAGGCACCGTGCGTACCACCGTGAAGCCGAGATTGTACCATATGTATTGGCATGTAGTTCGTTCCGTTTGGTGCGGTTTCCGCACGAGTACCGCGAAATCCGCAGCACATAGGGACGGGTGAACGCGGCGCGAACGGTGCGGGCGCGCCGGAGGTCAATCTCGAGGTCCTGCTGGATGGAAAGTCGGGTGGGATCGCGCCCCCGAACCGCGGGGCATGCGGGGGTCGGATCGGCCCTGCTGGAAAACCGCCTCTATCGAACCGGGAGTAGTTCCCGGACGGCACGAACCGGCGGCTCAGACCTCCGAGAAGATCCGGCTACGTTGGCCCGCTTCGCGAGCCACATGCTCGCACATGGTGTCGCAGAGCTGGAAAACGTCATCGCCAGCGAGCCGGTAGTACACATAGAGCCCGTCCTTTCGCCGATCGACGAAGCCCAGGCGGTAGAGTATCTGGAGATGCTTTGAGAGGTTCGCCTGGCCGAGCTCCGTCCGATCGATCAGATCCGACACGCTCAGCTCACCGCCGCGGAGGGAGTTGAGGATTCCCAGTCGGGCCGGCTCCGAAAGTGCCTTGAATCGCTCGGCGATGAGCTCGAGCATGGCAGGCGTCAGCGATTTCGTCACTACGTCTACCTCCAGTCATAATTTGCATACGTGAATGGTAATGTAGTTGCGTACCTATTGATATGCAAGCATGGGGACGTAGGTCCCAGGGCGTGAATCACGGGCGACCAGCGAGCGGAATTCGGGACGCGCGCGGGCACTGTCATGCGGGGTTTCCACGGCGCGGGCGCGGTTCCCGCGGGGTCGTCAACTGGCGGCCCGTGAAGCGGCGGGCCAGGCTTTGGGCTTCCGATTCGGCGAAGGGCATCTCTTTCAACCGGGGATTGGAGCGTCACATGTACGATCACGTCGTCGTCGGGGTCGACCTGTCGTCGGGGAGTCCAGTAACGGTCGAGTCGCTCGACGCGCTTCGCAGGCTTGGCACGACTCGATTGACGCTCGTTCACGCGGTCCAGGTGACGTACCCCGTCGATCCGGCGATTGCCGCCGAGGTCGATGCCGTCGCGACTCGTCGAGTCCTGGAGGAGAAGCTGAACCGGGAGGCCGAGAGGCTGAGGCAGTCCGGATTCGCGGTGCACGCGGAGACGGCCGTCGGGTTTCCACCCGATGTGATCCGCTCTGTCGCGGCGGATCGCGGCGCGTCGCTCATCCTCGTCGGCTCCCGGAGCCACAGTCGCATGGCGGAGGCCTTCGTCGGAAGCGTGTCGTGGAGCGTCGTCCACGAATCCGCGTTCCCGGTGCTCATCGAGCGAATCGGACCTGAAGGGAGGCCCGCCGGCGAGTCGGAGGCGCGGGGCACCGGTTCGGGCGGCTTCGACCGTGTCGTCTTCCCAACCGACTGGTCCCACACCGCGAGCCGGGCACTCAAGGAAGTGATCGCCATCGCAAAGACCGGGGCCATCTCGTCGTTCCTGGTGATCCACGTCCGGGATCGGGTGGAGGAAGCGCGGACCGGAGTCTCGACGAAGGGAGACGACACGAGGCTCCTCGACGAGATCGCGGAACAGCTCCGGACGGCCGGAGCGGCGGATGTGCGGACGGCCGATCCCGGTGGCGCGCCATACATCGAGATCCTGCGCGCCGCCGGTGACGAT
>CAZUVK010000344.1:0-3702 GCA_964623785.1 uncultured Gemmatimonas sp.
GCCGATCGCATCCTGGTACTGGAAGACGGCCGGGTGCTGGAGGAGGGCGGGCACGACGAGCTGGTGGCGAGTGGCGGGAGGTACGCCGAGCTCTTCGGGCTCCAGGCGGCGGGTTACCGATGAGCGACGAATTCGGGCGGATGCCGCCCCGGATCGGCGTTGATCCGCCGGGTCCGCGGTCGAAGGCGCTGGCGGCCGAGCTGTCGCGTTTCGAGTGCCGCAACGTGACCTACATCGCGGACGACTTCCCCGTTTTCTGGGATGCGGCGCGGGGCGCGAACGTGCGCGACGTGGATGGCAACGTGTACGTCGACCTGAGCGCGGCGTTCGGCGTCGCGGCAGCCGGCCATGGTCACCCGGACATCGTCGCCGCGATCTCGGCGCAGGCCGGGCGGCTGATGCACGGCATGGGCGATGTTCATCCTCCGGCGATCAAGGCCGAGCTGCTTCGGAAGCTGGCCGAGGTGGCGCCGGGCGATCTCGACCGGACGATTCTGGCGAACTCCGGCGCGGAGGCGGTCGAAGCCGCGCTGAAGACGGCGGTGCTGGCGACCGGTCGGCCGCGCTTGCTCGCGTTCGAAGGCTCGTATCATGGCCTGACGCTCGGCGCGCTCGCCGTCTCCGGCCGTGACGATTTCCGCCGGCCGTTCGCCGCGCAGATCGCGCCGACGGCGGTCTTCGCGCCGTTCCCCCGGGCGACCTCGGCCGGGGGGGAAGATGATGAGAGGCGGGCGGAGGAGGCACTCCGGACCGTTGAGCGGATGCTCGACGCGGCGAGCGGGTCGGTGGCGCCGATCGGCGGGATCATCGTGGAGCCTGTCCAGGGACGCGGGGGTGACATCGTGCCGCCCGCGGGCTGGCTGCCCGGACTCCGGCGGATCTGCGACGACCGCGGCCTGCTCCTGATCCTCGACGAGATTTATACCGGGTTCGGGCGAACCGGTCGATGGTTCGCCTGCGATCACTGGGGAGTGGTGCCCGACATTCTGGTGGTGGGGAAAGCGCTGACCGGGGGGATGCCGTTCGCCGCGTGTATCGGGCGGGAAAGCGTCATGGCGGCGTGGCCCCGGTCGACGGGCGAGGCGCTGCACACGTCGACGTTTCTCGGGCACCCGCTGGGGTGCGCGGCGGCGCTGGCGTCGATCGAGGTGCTGCGGCGGGAAGGTCTCGTCGAGCGATCGGCGCGCGAGGGGGCGTACGCGCTCGGCCGACTGCGCGAGATGGTGGGTGGCGAGCGCGGGGTCGCCGACGTTCGTGGGCTCGGCATGATGATCGGCGTCGAGTTCGTCAGTGACGATGACGCGCGCGCCCCCGACCCGGGACGGGTGGGCCGGATCGTGATCGGCGCGATGAGGCGGGGTGTGCTGGTGCTCGGCGGGGGCGTGGCGGGCAACGTTCTCTCGCTGTCTCCACCGCTATCCATCGACAGGGATCAACTCGACTTCGGTCTCGCGACGATCGAGGACCTGATCCGCGAGGTGCCGCCCTCGACTGGCGGCGGCTGAATCAATCCCGGAACTCGGTGCTCCTGGGACTTCTGAGTCAAAACACTAACGACCATCGGCCGCGGCCCGGACCGCGGCCGCCTGAAGCACCATCTCCAACTCACGCAACCGCCCGATGTACTCCGCCGTACGGGCGTCTACCTCGAGCATCCTCGCCTGAACGCTGGTCTGGAACCCCGCGACCTTCATCGCGATGCCGGGCTCCGACACGACGCGTTGCTGGAGATTGAAGAACCGTTCGGTGAGGGCGTCCCGCTCGGCGACCAGCACTTCCAGCCTCTCTTCATCGCCGGCCTGCTGTACCGAGTGCGCCTCCGCCTCGAGCACGCTCGCGCGGGCCATCCACTCCCTCATCGTGGGGTCGAGCGCTTCCATCGCGAGCTGAATCTCCTCGCCCAGCTCCTCCTGGGCTCTGGCGAGAGCCGGGTCCGCGAGGGCCCGCTGCTGAATGCCTTCCAGCTCCATGTGGACGCGCTGGTACTCGACGAACATCCGCTCGAGCTCGGCCGGATCCGGATCAGTCGCGTTGCCGGGCCCCGCGTGCTGGGCCGCGAGCGCCACGGGCGCCGCCGTGATGAGGAATGCGGCGGTGAGGGTTCGGCGGACCAGCGACAGCATCATGATGACCGGGGATGATGGATGGTGATCGGTTTCGGCTCCGGGTCTCGTCGGCCGGCGGTTCCGATCATCCTCAGGATACGGAGCACCGCGTCCGAAGTTCCTTCACTCGTTTCGGCTTCTACCCTTCGCTCGTCGTCGGCACGCCGAGCAGACGCGGGAGCGGACGCGGTGTCGTGTCGGCGTCGGGAGGTTCAGGTGAGGGCAGCGGGGATTGAGCCTCGGCTTCCGGAATGGCGATTCCAGGTCGGGGGTCCTCCCGGTCACGCGCCGGAGCGATGCCTTCGACGGGCTCGCCGAGAACGCCCGTCGGGGCCTCTGCCGCGGGAGGCGATTCGACTCCTCCCGGAATCGCGGGCTCGCGTCCTTCGTTCCCGCGCTCTTCGATCGTCCGCCGGACACGGCGACGCAGGGCCTCGAGTTCCGGCCAATCAACCGCGGCGCGCAACGAATCATATCCGATGAGCGTCGAGTCCAGGGAGAGCCTCCGCCATTCGTTTTCGATCCATGCGGAGTCGCCAACGACATATGGTACCTCGTACGGGGGACATCGCGTGGCGGGGGCGGCGCGGACGAAGTACTCGGTATACGAGGGTCCACGCACCGGGCATTGGTCGTTGAGCACATAGCCGGTGAGCCGGTCCACTTCGGCGGTGACGACCCCACCGGGCGCGGTCCATGCCGGGGGCATCGACCGGGTGGCGTAGATTCGCTGCATCATCCGTCCCCAGACCGGCGCGGCGAGCGTCCCGCCCGAGGCGTCCGAGACGATCGTGGTGGGCTGGTCGAGACCGATCCAGACGGTCGCGACGAGATCGGGGGTGTAGCCGACGAACCAGGCGTCGGAGGATTCGTTGGTCGTGCCCGTCTTCCCGGCCGCGGGCCCGGAGAAGCCGGCGGCGCGGACGCCCGTGCCAGTGCCGGTGTCAACGGCGTCCCGCAGCATCGTCGTCAGGACGAACGCGACCGCGGGGTCCATCGCTCGCCGTCCCCGATGCGGCGCGCGCCAGACCACATGTCCGGCGCGATCCACGATCTCCCTGATCAGGTGCGGTTCGACGCGGTCGCCGCCGTTTCCGAAAGCGGCGTAGGCGGCCGTCAGCTCCATCGGATTGACATCGGCTGCCCCGAGCGCGACCGCGGGTACGTTGGGGATCTCGCTCGCCACGCCGAGCTCGCGGGCGACGTTCACGGCCGAGGGTATGCCTACGTCCAGCGCGAGCCGAACGGTGGCGACGTTCTTCGATCGGGCAAGCGCGTCGCGCATCGTGATCGGCCCATCGTACGTGCCCGTGTAGTTGCGCGGCTCCCAGATTTCGCCGTCGGGCATCGTCACCCGGAGCGGAACGTCATCGACGACGTGGAGCGGGGAGCGATACCGCTGCAGCGCGGCGGCGTAAATGAACGGCTTGAACGCGGACCCGGCCTGCCGCGACGCCTGGGTCGCCCGGTTGAACTTCGAATCGGCGAAGTCCCGCCCACCCACGAGCGCGCGGACTTCTCCGGTCTCCGCGTCGAGCACGATGACCGCGCCCTGTAGGTAGGGCACCTGGCCCTCTGCGGAGGATGCCTCGGCGTA
>CAZUVK010000345.1:0-3695 GCA_964623785.1 uncultured Gemmatimonas sp.
GACTCGATCCGGGCCATCAGGCGGTTGGCGACGTTGACGGCCCGGGACTCGTCGAGCGACATCATCTCCGAGTACATCTCCAGCGCCCGGTCGAAGTCGATCTCGTCGCCGACCATGGCGAGCATGTCGACCAGGTTGGCGACATGTGTTTCAATGATCGCCTCTTCCGCGCGGGCGGATACGAGTAACAGCCGCCGGCGGGCTTCGGCGGAGAGCCGGCGGCGGCGAATCCAGTTGAACATTGTGGTGTCCTCGAAAGTGACGAAGCTTCCAGATTGGGGTCAGCCGACGTTGGGCGCAAGTTCGGCGGGGAGGGTGGTTGAGGTGGGAGGGTCGGGTTATTATTGTGCGCCCGCACGACCGGGTATCGCATCCGACGCCAGCTGTTGCCGGCGGCCTCACCCGCCAACCACCGAAACACGCCTCAAGGGTTGCGAATGAGCTTCTCCTTTCTCAGCTCCGAAGAGTACGACGAACAGGCGCACCTGTTGTTCGACGCGGGGGAATACGACCAGGCCCTGGCGCTTCTGCTGGATGGCCTGGCCCGCTACCCCGACGCCGTCGACCTCCACGTGGGGATCGGATACGTCCGCCTCGCGCGCGAAGAGTATGCGTGGGGCCTGCGTGCATTCGAGAAGGCCCTCACCCTGGACTCGGACCACGAGGACGGGTGGGTCGGCCGCGGCGAGACGCTGCTCAAGTTCGGACGGGTGGAAGAGGCGCTGGCCTGCTTCCGGAAGATCGACGACCTGGGCCTCTCGGACGACCTGGAGCTGGGCCTGGCCATGGGTCGGGCGCTCTACCGCGAGGCGATGTTCCGTGAGTCGCGCCAGCGGCTGGTGGCGCTGGCTTCCGCGCATCCGGAGGCGGCGGAAGTCCGGGCGGCGCTCGGCTACACGCTGCACGCGCTCGGCGACGACCTGGGTGCCCGGCGGGAGTTGCGCGCCGCCCTGCGGCTCGACGGTGATGTCCACGAGGTTCGCATCTATCTTTCCCACCTGCACTTCGAGCGGGGCGACCTCGCCGCCGCCCTGACCGAACTCGAGCGCGTTCCGCCATCGGAGCACTGGGACCCGCTTTCGGTGTGGCGATACATCGAGTTGAAGTGCTCGCTCGGGAAGTGCCGCGAGGACGACCCGACCCTCGCGCCCTGGCGCGCGCGCTGGGAGGAACTCCGCGGCGAGCCCGACGCGATCGACCACATCCTCGCCGAGGTAGAGGCCGCGTTCGAGGAGGCGGGGGGCGATCCGCTCCCCTCGTCGCCCAGGCCGGCCGCGCTCCAGCCGCCGCCGACGCTCCCCATCCTTCCGCCGTCGACGTCCGCGAGCGATGGGGGCATTGAACCCACGCATCGCGTGCGCACCGCCGACGGATCGATCTTCATCGGCACCTGGGAGCAGATCGTCGTGCGCATGCGCGACGCACTCTCCGACCCGTCGGAGCCGGTCGCCGTCTTCATGCATCGCGCCGCGCAGCGGATCCAGCAGATGACCGGCCGGGAGCTTCGCTGCGACGATCCCGAGATTTTCATCCGCGAGAGCGCGCGGATGGGCCTGCTGAGCATCGAGACTTGACCGACGGGGAGCGGTTCGCGTTCGGAGACGTCTCCGAGAGCGGCGCCGCTGCCCGCGCCCTCCAATCCGCCAGTGGCGAGGTGGAGGCGCTGCGCGGCGGCGCTCTCGACCCCGATGTCGATCCGCGCCGTCCGATCCTCCGCGTCGCCAACGCGGTCGATCGATCCCTTCGGCGAATCCTTCGGGACGACACCGCGGCTGACCTCGACGTCCGCCTGAAGGCGCTCGTCCCTGACGAGATGCGTTCGGACGCGGTCCTCGCGGAGCTGCGCCGACACGACCGGCTCCCCATGGATCTGGCCGCTGGCGTTCACGACCTGTTCGAGATGCGTCGCCGGCTCGAGACCGGTGGCGTGCCGACGGAGGCCGACGCGACCCGGGCGGTCCGGGTCTCCGATATGCTGGCCGACCAGATCCGGAAGCTGGACCTGGCCGTTGTCACCGGGCCGACGGATCCCGCCGTTCCCGCGGCCGAGGGTCCCCGTACACAGGGCGACGAATGGGTCGCGAAGGCGCCACCCGTCCGACGCCGACGCGCGCGCAGGAGAACACCGGTCGGTCGGATCGCGCTCGGGGTGGTCGTTCTCTTCGGCCTGATCTTCGCCGGAATCCGCCTGATGGCCGATCGCGGTCCGTCCGAGATGGATCGGGGGCTCGAGTTGTTCATGAGTGGCGAGTACGCCAGGGCGGCCGAGAGTTTCGGACGCTACGCGCGTTCCAACCCCGACGACCCGACGCCGCATCTCTACCTCGCCAGGATCTACCGCCGGATGGAGGAGCCGGAGCTAGCGGCGGAAGCGATCCGCGCGGCCGAGTCGCTCGCCCCGGACGACGCGGCGGTCCACCGCGAACTGGGGTTCCTCCTGATCGATGCCGGCCAGGCCTCGGTGGCGGTTGATCGCTTTCGCGCGGCGATCGAGTTGGAGCCCGAATCCACCGAAGGCTGGGTCGGCCTGGTCCGCGCTCTCCGCGAGTCCGGCCGGGGCGCGGAAGTGTCGGCCGCGATCGCGGCGGCCCCACCCGAAGTTCGCGCCCTCCTGACCCCGGCGGACTCGCTCTGACCCCGTTGATGACACCTCCGGACGTCGCCTCGCGCGCCCCTCTCCGCTGGGGACGCGGGAACACCCCTTGCACTTCCACACCCTGGTTACGAGTCGCGGAAGCAATCGACACGGACGCGGGTGGAAATGGCAGTATCGCTGGGCCGGACGATCCTCATCCTCACCCTGTTCGCCCTTACCGCCGGGCTGCAGGGGTGCGATGGATTCGGAAGCGGTGGCGATGGAGGGGGGGTGAGCGACGATCTGGCGCCGCCGGTGGACGACTTCCCCGAGTCCGTCATCGCCGCGCTCCCCGATGGCGCGACGATCGAAACACTGCGGCAGGGTCGCGATCAGTACGGTGTCTGTGCCGTCTGCCACGGAGCCGACGCGGAGGGGACCCAGCTCGGCCCCCCGTTCAGGGATGCTCAATGGGTTCACTCGGATGGGACCGTGGATGGCATCGAAGAGGTCGTCAGGGCCGGAATCGCCCGCCCGCGGGACTTCCCGGTCCCCATGCCCCCGATGGGCGGGGGGGCGTTTGATGACGAACAGGTCAGGGCGCTATCCACGTACGTGTACGCCCTCAGCCTCGGCGGCTAGCCACCCCGCGATCCGCGCGCTCAAACTCGCCTTTCTCGTCGCGTTCGCGTTCTCGCTTTCGGCCTGTGGGGGCGAAGGGGCGCCCGCTCTTGGCGATGCACCGCCGCCTGGTGACCTTATCGACCGGATCACGCGTTCCGCCGACGGCGGATCCGTTCATCTCGTCCGCATCCTTCATCGCCCGGACCGCTACCAGTTCGAGCCGGCCCGGATCACGATCGTACCCGGGGACGTCGTTCGCTTCGTGATGGCCGGTTCGCTGCCGGAAAGCATCGTATTCGATCCTCATATGGCGACTCCCGAGGCTGGAAGGTTCATCCGTGACAGATCGATGGATCTCGGCGTGCTGCTGGTCGAGCCCGGTCAGTCGCATGACGTCTCGTTCGGGGAGGCACCGCCGGGGAGCTACCCGTTCCGTTCGATACCGCACGCCGAGCGGGGGATGGCCGGGGTTGTCGAGGTGGTCGAGCGCAAAGCG
>CAZUVK010000346.1:0-3688 GCA_964623785.1 uncultured Gemmatimonas sp.
CGATCCACAAGTCGGCATCCGGATAGTCGACTGCCCAGCCGGACCCGCGGAAGTTTCCGCCCCCGCCGTAAATCGCGCGGGTGAAGTAGAAGCTGTGAGTCTCATACGGGTCGACGGTTCGGAAAGCGGACCGGGCCGAACCGCCCGGGAATTGCCGGGTCGCAGCGGATTGCGACTCGCCCATGACCTCGTCGACCTCATCACCACGAACGCCGCCGACTCCAATTCCGACCGCGGCGATCGCCGCGGCGATCAGGACCCCGTGGAAAATCGCCTTCATCGAGGTCTCCTCTGCGCGCGGCACTCGCGAACGGTGGGGATGAAGGACGAACGCGTCAATTTGACACGCGCGATTTCCTGACCGCAGTCGTTACAACCCGCGGCCCGATTGCGGACGGCTGGGCACTTTGCTGGACGGAAACGGAAGCACGCCGGGCGGACGGGAGCGGGCTCCTCGCCCACCCGCTAATAAAACCAATACACTGGCAAATCGCTAGATGTTTGATGTCCGCCGCGAATCCGGGGAGGCGGGGCCCGGGAGGGTCGCGCCCGCCCTCGCGGCGAGGATCGCGCGGAGGGTTAGCGCCGTGAAACGGTCTTCCGATCCACGGCGCTAGTTCGACGCGGCCGGGTCCTCCTGGCGTCGGGACCGTCCGGCGTCGTCGATCCCGCCGGGCGCGGTGAAAAGGCGGATCGAGCGACCGCTCGAGGCGAGCGCGACGAGATAGTCCGAGTCGCCGAACCCTCCGCGACCCGTCGTCGGCCCGACGGCGTCGCGCGAAGCGACTCGCGGATCCGCGAAGCGGTCGCCAGCCCTCCCGGGAGGTGGCGGATCACCGCCGATGGTCGTCATAGGGATGACTCCGGTCAGGGGTCGGGTCGCGGTGTCGGGCGGGTTCCGAAGACTCGGTCCTCCGGCGCCGATGGCGGCGGTTTCCGACCGCGCGTATCTGAGCAATGTACGGGCGCCGACGCAGTGGTCAACCGCCACGAGCCTCACGGCCCGGAATCGCCCGGTAGCTGTACGGTCGTGACCAACCGCAATTATGTGGCCATGACAACCGGTCAGTTAGGATCCGCGGGTTCCGACCCGCGCGGCGCGCCCGGGCGGACGCCGGATCGTCGATCCCGTGACTGCAAGAAGCGTGTGCCGGATCGCCGCGAGGCATCGCGGGATCGACTCGCCGGAGGGAATCGCGCGCCGGGTGGTGTGGGGGGAGTGCCGCGGCCCGGGGAGAGGAGTGTGGGCGCAGTTCGGCAGTTCGATCGCTGAACGCCGTTCAGCCGCAACCGGTCAGGCGACCATCGCCTCGCGGGCGCGCACCCTTCCGCTATCGGTGAGCCGCAGCACCTCGTCGCTGGTCCGGACGAGGCCATCGCGCACGGCGGACCGGATGGCGAGGGTCGCGAGTTCCTCGTTCCACCGGAGGTGGTCGCGGAGGTGTTCGGGGCGGCACTCGATCTCCTCTTCCGGCGTGCCCTCGTGGTGCAGGAGGTGGACGAGGAGCATGTGTTCGGCGAAGGCGCGCCGCTGTGTCTTCTGGCGGCGGGCGGCGGCGACGATCCCCTGGCGTGGGGCGAAGAGGAGGGCAAGGGAGAAGAGAGCGCCCACGGCGGTAGCCATGGACCCCGCGATGGATGCGTCGAGGGCGAAGGCGAACCAGTACCCGGCGATCGCGGCCGCCGCGCCGATGCCGGCGCTCAACCAGAGTAGCGTCGAGAGCCGATCGGTGAGCAGATAGGCCGTCGCGGGCGGACCGACGATCAGGGCGACGACCAGTACGGAGCCGACCGCGTCGAACGCGCCCACGGCGGTGACCGACACGATCCCCATCAGGAGGTAGTGCAGCAGGATGGGGCTGAAGCCGAGCGCCGCGGCGAGCGCGGGATCGAAAGTGGAGAGCTTCAGCTCCTTGAAGAAGACCGCGATGAACGCGACGTTGAGCAGGAGGATCACGCCCATCGTCCAGAGGGCTTTCGGCCCGATATCCATCCCGCCGATCACGACCCGATCGAACGGCGCGAAGGCGAGCTCGCCGAGGAGCACGGCGTCGACGTCGAGGTGGACGTCGCTGGCGTAACGCGCGATCAGGATCACGCCGATCGAGAAGAGCAGCGGGAAGACCAGGCCGATCGCGGCATCCTGCCGTACGCGGCGGGTCCTGCCGAGCATCTCGATCATCGCTGCCGTGAGGACGCCGGTCGCGGCGGCGCCCACGATGAGCAGCGGGGAGTTGAGGTCCTCGGTGAGGAAGAACGCGATGACGATCCCCGGCAGGATCGCGTGGCTGATGGCGTCGCTGAGCATCGAGACGCGGCGCAGCATGAGGAAGGCGCCGGGCAGGGAGCAGGCGATCGCCGTGACGACGGCGATGAGCTGGATCTCGAAGCGCGCCATCATGCGGTGGCCACGGGCTGGTGGTTCCAGTCACCGCGCTCGCCGAATTCGCTGATCGCGGCTTCCCATCCCGCGGGCGAAAGGCTCCACGAATCGTCGGGGAGACAGGTGACGAGCCCGCGCTTCTCGAGGCGGCGGAGGCCGGGCGCGACCGTCTCGGGCACCGAGGTCATGGTGCGGAGGACGACGGCGAGGTGGGGGTGCTGGGGATTCACGTGCTGGCGCGCGAGCGTGAAGAGGTCTTCCAGCAGGCCCAGGTCGCGCAGTTCACGCCGCGCGCGCCGGACGCGGATCGCCTCCGCGAGAAGCCCCCGCCGCGGCGCGAAGAGCAGGCTGATGAGCATGATCCCACCGGCGCAGAGCACGATCGTCGGCCCCGTGGGCATGCGCGGCGTGGAGGCGCTGACGAGGGCGCCCGAGACGCCCGCCGTGGCCCCGAACGTCGCGGAGAGCAGCACGATGATGCCCAGCCGGTCCGACCACTGCCGGGCGGCGGCCGCCGGCGCGACGAGGATCGCGCTCATCAGCACCACGCCGACCGCCTGCAGACCGATCACGATCGAGACCACGAGGAGCGAGGTGAGCAGCACGTCCAGACGCCGCATGGGCAGGCCGATCGAAGCGCCGAACTCGGGGTCGAAGCTGAGCAGCTTGAATTCCTTCCAGAAGAGTCCGACGACGATCAGCGCGGCCAGTCCGAGGACGGACATGACGGCGACCTCGCGGGGAAGGAGCGCGGCGGCCTGGCCGAAGAGGAACGTGTCGAGGCCCGCTTGGGTCCCCGACGGGAGGCGCTGGATGAATGTCAGCAGCACCATCCCGATACCGAAGAACACCGAGAGCACGATTCCGAGCGACGCGTCGTACGGCACACGTGAGCGTCGGGTGACGCCGAGGACGATGAGCGCGCCGAGCCAACCCGCGAGCGCGGCGCCGGTGACGAGCACCAACGGCGCCCGGAGCCCGGTGACGAGGAACGCGATCGCGATTCCGGGCAGCGCCGCGTGCGAGATCGCGTCGCCCAGGAGACTCTGGCCGCGGAGCACGGCGTAGGTGCCGAGCGTACCGCTCACGATCCCGAGCACGGCCGCGCCGAGCGCGACGGTCCGGAGCGTGAAATCCAGCTCGAATGGGAGGTTCAGCGGGTTCATCTGGCTCCCCCTGGCCCCAACAGCCCGGGTCGACCACAGAGGCACGGAGCGCACGGAGATGCCGGAAACCAGGGATGCCCTCCCCGGTTCTTCCGGACGGCTTTCGGAGCCCCTCTGATGGGAACACGACGATGGTCCC
>CAZUVK010000347.1:0-3687 GCA_964623785.1 uncultured Gemmatimonas sp.
CCTGGGCAAGGCTTTTCATGATTTCGGAGTGGGCCACGCCGTCCGAGGTCGAGCTGGCCGAAGCGGTCATCCGCTTCTTCCCGTCGATGGAGATGCTCCGCTTCGTGAACAGCGGGACGGAAGCGACGATGACCGCGATTCGCATCGCTCGCGGGGTCACGGGCCGCGATCTGATCCTGAAGTTCGAGGGTTGCTATCACGGCCATGGCGACTCGTTCCTCGTCAAGGCCGGGTCCGGTGTGGCGACCCTGGGACTCCCCAACTCGCCGGGGGTGCCCGAGGACCTGTCGAAGCTCACCCTCACCGCGCCCTTCAACGACATCGCGGCCGTGGAGCAGATCTTCGCGGCCCACGCCGGGCGCATCGCGGCCGTGATCCTGGAGCCGGTAGTGGGGAACGGCGGCTTCATCCCACCCGATCCGGGATTCCACCCCGCGCTCCGCGAGATCACGCGCGCCAACGGCGCGCTGCTCATCTTCGACGAGGTGATGACGGGGTTCCGCGTCGCGCGCGGCGGCGCGCAGGAGAGGTTCGGCGTAGAGCCCGATCTCACCACGCTCGGCAAGGTGATCGGCGGGGGGTTGCCAGTCGGGGCGTACGGAGGCCGCGCGGAGATCATGAGCCAGGTCGCGCCGCTGGGTCCCATCTACCAGGCGGGAACGCTCTCGGGCAACCCGCTCGCCATGGCGGCCGGGCTCGCCCAGCTTCGCATCCTCGAACGCACCGATCCGTTCGCGGAACTCGAACGACGCACCCGCCGGCTCGTTGACGGCCTTGTCCAGGTGATCTCCGACGCCGGGTTTCCGGTCACGGGAGGGTCCGCGGGCTCCATGTGGGGGATCTTCTTCTCGGACGACCCCGTCCGCTCCTTTGCCGATGCCCAGCGCTCTGACGTCGCCCGGTTCCGCGCATTCTTCCATGGCTGCCTCGAGCGGGGCGTGTTCCTTGCCCCGTCGGCTTTCGAAGCCGGTTTCCTGTCGACGGCTCATGGAGAGGATGATATCGATGAGACGATCGATCGCGCGGCCGGCGCGGCGCGCGCGCTGGGGTAGCTTCGCGCTCCTCGCGGCTGGCCTGATCCCCGGCGCCTGCGCCCCCTTCGGCCGCGGTCCCACACCCGAGCCGGGCGCCCCGCGCGTCCGTGTCGGGATCGTCGTCGAATCGACCCACGTCGCGCTCACCGGGACGAACGGCGCGATCCTGAGCGACCCCGCGACCGGACTCGTGCTCCATCGGCTGGATTCGGATGACTCGGTCACGGTGACCCGTGTCTTCGATGGTCCGCTACTCGTTGAGGCCGGCCCCAACCGATTTACCGTCCGGGACTCGGTCTCGATTCGCGCCGAATCGGACGGCATGGTCGCGATCGGCGGGCGGCCATATCGCGGGATGGCGATCGTTCGCGCCGCGGGTCCCGGGACGGTTACGGCGGTGAACGTCGTCGACATGGAGAGCTACCTGCTTGGGGTCGTCCCCTTCGAGATCGGGCGTGTGGGTCCCGAGCTGCTGGAGGCTTCAAAGGCGCAGGCGGTGGCGGCGCGCACATACGCGATCCGCTACCTCGGCCGGCGCGACTCGCTTGGATTCGACGTGTTCGCGACCGTCGACGACCAGGTCTACGGCGGCGCGGAGGGCGAGCACGAGCCGGTGTCCATTGCCGTGCGCGAGACGGCCGGTGAGGTGCTCACCTACGCTGGTGAGCCGATCGAGGCCTTCTACCATTCCACCTGTGGCGGTGTGACCGCCGCGATCGAGGAGGTCTGGGCCGAACCGCCCCGCCCCTATCTTCGCTCCGTGGTCGACGTGAACCCCGTCACCGGGGAGGCGTTCGACGCCACTTCCAGCCGGTTCCGCTGGACGCAGACCTGGAGCGCGGACGAACTCCGATCCATCCTCGATACCACTCTGGCCGATTCGCTTCCGACGGGCGCCACCGAGGTGGGGGAACTCCTGAATTTCGAGATCCTGGAACGGACGCCATCGGATCGGATCCGCTGGATGCGCATCTCCACGGAGGCCGGCGTTTTCCTTGTGGGCGGCGATCGCATTCGCTGGATCTTTCTCACCCCTTCCGGAAGTATCCTCAACAGTTCAAGATTCACTGTCCGCGTTGACAGGGACGCGCAGGGCGGGATCAGCGAAATCACGGCGGAGGGAATGGGATGGGGTCACGGAATCGGGATGTGCCAGGTCGGCGCCATGGGCCGGGCGAGGGCGGGTCAGGACTATCGCACCATCCTCCAGGCCTACTACGGCGGCACCCGGTTGATTCGGCGCTATTGAACCGTTCCGCGAGTACACTCACCGTCCTCCTGACCGCGCTCATCCTCAGCCTCGGTACCGCCGCGGGTGCCTCGGCCCAACTGCTCGCGCAGTACGACTACGAGGACCTGGAGTTCCGCGGTGTGGGCGCGGAGGCCCTGCGCGTCTGGCCGGCTGGTGTGAAGCCCGCGAACGGCGTCGGCCTTCGCCTGGATCTCGGGCTGATCGGACCTCGCGTGCGGATCATGCCGACCGCTCGCTACTGGGGCTCCTCCCTCAATGCCACGGAAGTCGATCGCCTCGCGTCCCAGATCATACTCGTCTGCGAACGCCAGCCCGATCCGTCGTGCCCCGAAGAGCTGGACCTGGGCGAGGTGAAGCTCAGCGACCTCGAACTCGCGATCGACGGGCACTTCCTTGTCCTTGGCGATCGGATGATCTCCCCGTACGTCGGCGCGGGGCTCGCGCTCCACCTTCTCAACGGCAGCGGCGACTTCATCAACGGGACTTTCGTGGAGGACCTGCTGGACTCGGTGACCCCTGGCCTCGGCGCGCTGGGAGGTGTGACCATAAACCTTGCGTCCTCGCTGGCCATCGGCGCCGAAGCCCGGTTCATGCTCGCCAGCGACGTTCGCTACTCGGGCGTGTCCGTCGGGGGCGTCTGGACGCTGCCTCGCCCGCTCGCAAACGCGTCCGACCTTCTCGGGCGGTCGTCGCGATGAATCAGCGGCGGAGTCCCAGGGTCGCGATCCTCGGCACGGGCGCCATCGCCCAGGTCGTCCACCTCCCCATCCTCACCCGCATGCGCGGCGTCGAAGTCGTCGGCCTCTCGGATATCGACCTGGCCAAGGCGAAGACGCTCGCGGAACGGTTCTCGGTACCCCGCGTCTACAGGTCGCCCGACGAGGTCTGCGCTGACAATGAACTCGACGCGGTGTTCGTCTGCACGCCGAGCAACGTCCACGAGGAGCAGGTCGTTCAGTGCCTGAAGGCGGGGAAGTTCGTATTCTGCGAGCGCCCGCTGGCGCTGACCGAGGCCGGGACCGCGAAGGTCATTCACGCCGCCGGTGACTCGGGCCGCCTGATGGTGGGGATGAACCAGCGGTTCCGGCCGGACGCGGCGGCGCTCAAGGGCTTCATCAGTTCCGGTGAACTCGGCGAGATCCACTACCTGAGCGCGGGGTGGCTCAACCGTCGACTTGCCCGGTCGCCCCGGAGCTGGCGCCTTCGCAAGGCGGGCGCGGGAGGCGGGGCCCTCATGGATCTCGGGATTCAGATGCTTGACCTTTCGCTCTGGCTCCTTGGCTTCCCCGAGCCCCGACGTCTCGTCGCCCACCTGCACTCGATGCCGGGAAGCGACGTCGAAGACTCCGCGATCGTCGTCCTCGAACTCGCCGACGGCCGCCTCGTCAACCTCGAGGCGAC
>CAZUVK010000348.1:0-3642 GCA_964623785.1 uncultured Gemmatimonas sp.
GGCATCGTTCGCTGCGCTACGGCTTGCTGGCTGCGATCCTCGGCGCGGAGACGGGGTTCGCGGCGGTATACTCGACCGGCGGCATGGAACGATCCGGCGTTGTTCATTCACCTGCCCGCCGAAGCCGCGTTGCTGGAGATCGCCGCTTCGGTCGAGGCCCTGCCTCCGGATCTGCCTCTCTGGGGAATCCCGTTCGTGCTTCAGACCCAGCCGGGCGCCGCCGACCGCATCAAGATCGGCGACGCCACGCATGCCAACATCGGCTGGATGAACAACTTCAATTTCGGCCAGATGTCCTTCCACTCACAGGTGCACGCGAAGATCGGCGGAGATCTGGTCAACTCGCAGCATCAGTCGATGACCACCGCCAACATCGCGCCGGACATGGACCAGGCCGGCAGGCCGGACTGGCAGAAGAAGCCGATGAACTACTACCAGGCGGTCTACGCCGGTGGTGGCGGCAACTACTACTACCTCGAGGACGGCAGCTACATCAAGCTGCGCACGCTCTCGGCGAACTACCGTTTCGCGCCCAACCAGATCGCGAGTTTCGGGTTGAGCCGGATGGGGATTCGCAGCTTCCAGGTGGGTTTGATCGGGCGTAACCTGTTTACGATCTCCGACTTCAAGGGATTGGACCCGGAGATGGGGTTGAACTTCGCGGGTGGCAGTCAGACGGCGGGAAGGCAGTATCCGCCATCGAGGACGCTGACCGCTGAGTTCTCGCTCACCTTCTAGTCTTCGATGAACCCACGAACGGGATACAGGAAAATGCAAATAAGAGCCAAGAGGTATCTGGTTCCCGCGCTGGCCGGGTTGATGGCCACCGCGGCCTGCCAGGACCTGAACGTGACGAACCTCAACGACTCGGATCGTGACCGCTCGATGGCGACGGCGGAGGACGTCGAGACGTTGATCGGCAGTGCATTCAACGTCTGGCTGTCGGGCGTGCACCAGGAGCACGTCGCGAACCTGTTCATGAACTACGCGACCGAGTTCACGTCGACGACGAACGTCGGCGCGTTCTGGACGGAGGCCCAGGAGCCGCGCCTGCCGCATGGCAACCTGGTCTCGATCCCCGCGGGTGTCGGCCCCTGGGGTCCGCGCAACCTGTGGCGGCTGATGCTCGCCACCGCCTCGATCTCGGACGACCTGCTCCGCGTGCTCGAGTCGAACCAGGCGCTGCGAAACGAGCTGGGCGACGGAGTGCCGCGCGCGACGGCGTTCGCCAAGTTCGTCCAGGGGATGGCCTGGGGGTACAAGTCGATCGTGTTCGACCAGGCGCTGGCGATTCCGGAGACGGATCCGTTCCCGGCCGAGGTGGCGGATGGTATCCCGCACATCCGGCCGCGCACGGAGGTGCTGGCCATGGCGCTCGCCTCCTTGGAGGAAGCAAAGTCGATCGCGCAGCAGAACGCGATCACTTTCCCCGCCCGGAGCCAGGCGGGCGGGACGCTCTGGTTCGGGGGGCCGCAGCCGATGAATTCGGCCCAGTTCATTCAGCTCATCAACACGATGCAGGCGCGCCTGGTCGTGTTGAACGCGCGCACGCCGGCCGAGCGCGCGGGGCTCGACTGGGCGTGGGTACTGGCACGGACGGAGGCCGGTCTCACCACCGATTTCAGCGTCGTGCTGGACGCGTCCCGGAACAGCACCCTGCTCAGACACTCCCAGACCGAAGCGGCGGGTTGCATCAGCTGCTACCGCTGGCACAATCGGCTGATCGGCCAGGCGGACACGAGCGGTGCCTATCAGGCATGGATCGAGAAGACGCCGGCCCAGCGTGACACCTTCGACATTCACACGCCCGACCGCCGCATCACGGGACCGACCTCGCGGACGGCGGGAGCGTACACGCGGTATCTGTCGACGATCGGTGCCTTCAGCGCCTCGCGGCAGTCCTACTTCCGCAGCTCCTACCAGTGGCGGCGTCACGCGAACCGGCTGGGCAAGAACCCGGCGACGCTCGCCGATTCCGGCTTCGACGAAGGGGCGGCGCTCATCGCGACCGCCGACGAGAACCGGCTCTATCAGGCCGAGGCGCTGTACTATCTGAATCGGCGTGACGAAGCGGCGGATCTCATCAACGTGAGCCGTACCCGGTCGCACACGCTTCCGGACGGCAACACGTATCCGGGGCTTCCACCGGTCACGGCGGCGGGAGTTCCGCAGAGCACGGGTTGCGTACCCAGGACCGATAGCGGTGCCTGCGGGTCGCTTCTCGTGGCGCTCCGCTACGAGCGCATGATCGAGAACGCCGGCCTCGACGCCATACGCGGTTGGGCGGACTCCCGGGCATTCGGGCTTCTCATCGACGGTTCGTACTACGAGCTGCCGATCCCGGGCAACGAACTCAACCAGTTCGGAATGCCCCTCTACACCTTCGGTGGGAATCTGGAAAGCAGTGCCACCTACGCACCGGTGGAATAGCGGTACCCATTGACCGGATGGCGCGTGGAGAATCGCGCGCCACCCCGGTCCGCAGCAGGATGGCGGGCGCTTCGGGGTTCCGGGGCGCCCGTCGTTTCGTTTCGGGAGGCCAGGTTGCGCCGGGGAGTCACGTCCGCGCGACGGCACGCGGTCAGGGTTCGATCGTGGAGCCGACGACGGCGGGCGCGCCGGCGCCGAGGAAGAAGATCCCCGGGAACCCCGCGGTCTGGAACCCGTCGTTCGGGTTGCGCCGGAGGGTGGAGCCTTCGAGCCGCACCGTCCCCGTCCGGTTGTTGCTGACGAAGAAGATCGCGCCGCCGCCCTCCCGGGCGTGGTTGTCCTCAATGATGGTGCCCGCCACCCGAAGCGACATCTGGTTGCCGTCGTTGTAGATGGCCCCGCCGCTCCCGCCGCCGGGCATCCCCTGCCGCGAGGGGTTCGCGCCGATTCCGATCGCGCGGTTGAAGCTCAGGACGCTGTTGAGCACGACCCAAGAGACGCCGATGCTGCTGAGCGCGCCGCCGTTCGAGCAGGTGTTTCCGAACTCCGGCGCGCCGCCGAACGTGCTGCGAGTCACGTACACGGGCAGCCCCTGGTACTGGCTCAGCACGCGGACCGCCCCGCCGCCGATGTCGGGTCCAGTTGATTCGCAAACGTTCCGGGTGAACCGCGAGTTCACGATCCTTAACCGTCCGCCGCGGACGAAGATCGCGCCGCCCCCGCCGCCCTCCATGGTCTCACCCCTGGAGTCGCCGTCGGTGAAGGTGAGGTTCTGCACGGTGAGGCGGGGGTGGTCCTGGTTCTGACAGTGGGAGGTGGTCCACACCTGGGCCGGGTCGCAGGTGTTCATGTAGAGGATCCGGCGCTGGCCGCCGCCGCTGAGCGTGACCTTGCCTCCGCCGTCGAGGACGATCTCGGGGCCGGTGTTGTTCACGATCCGGGCGGTCGCGCGCATCACGATGGT
This sequence comes from uncultured Gemmatimonas sp., assembly GCA_964623785.1. GTDB lineage: Bacteria > Gemmatimonadota > Gemmatimonadetes > Longimicrobiales > Longimicrobiaceae > WHSP01. The sequence goes on from CAZUVK010000348.1 coordinate 3,395, forward strand.
GACCGGATCAGGCCCGCAGTCGAAGGTGATGATCCCGCCGAGCGCGACGGCGCTCACCACGGCGTCAGAGGTGCAGCTGGCCGGCGAGCCGTTGCCGATCACGCGGGTCGGCGCGGAGGTGTCGACCGCGTCGGCTTCTGGTGGGACCGCCGCGGTTCCGCTCGGGTTCCCGGTCTCGATCCAGTCCGGGACCTCGGGCCCGGTCGGTGAGGTCGCGCAGGCGGCGACCAGCGCCACGGCGGCGAGCA
>CAZUVK010000349.1:0-3626 GCA_964623785.1 uncultured Gemmatimonas sp.
AGTCCCTCTCCATCGACGCCTTCGAAGACTTCATGCGCCGGCTCCGTCCCTTCGTCGACGCCGCCGGCCGCACCCTCCCGCGCCTCGTGACCGCCGAAGCGGCCGACTGACCGGAGATCGGGAGAGACTCCGACATGACCCGCGTCGCTTTCCAGGGCGAGCTCGGCGCCTTCTCCGAGGAAGCCGTTCACCGGCTCTTCGGTGACGGCGTCGAGCCGGTACCGTGCCGCGATTTCGCCGAGGTGGGCCGCGCCGTCACATCCGGTGACGTCCCGCACGGCGTGCTCCCCATCGAGAACAGCCTCGCCGGCAGCGTCGTCGGCAGCTACGACGTCCTGGCCGGCGGCGGCCTCCGTATTGTGGGTGAGGTCATCACGCCCATCCACCACTGCATACTCGGCCTGCCCGGCGCTTCGCTGGACGGCCTCCGGCGGATCATCTCCCACCCGGTTGCCCTGGCCCAATGCACCCGCGTGCTGCGAGGCCTCCCTCACGTCGAGGCCGTCGCCGTATACGACACCGCCGGCGCCGCGCGCGACGTCGCCGACCAGCCCGACCCGACCCTCGCCGCGATCGCCGGCATCCGCGCCGCCGACCGGTACGGACTCGACGTCATCGCCCGCGACGTCGAGGACCGCGACGACAACCAGACCCGCTTCCTGGCCGTCGTCCCCGCTGACTCCGACCGCCGTCCCCCAGCGCGCGCGCAGGGCGGCGCCATGAAGACCACCGTTCTCCTCGAATCCTCCAACACCCCCGGCGCCCTGCTCCGTATCCTCGCCCCCTTCGCCAATCGCGGACTCAACCTCAGCAAGCTCGAATCACGACCCGCCGGCGAACCCTGGAGCTACCGGTTCTTCCTCGAATTCGACGCCGACGCCACCGACCCCTCCGCCACCGCTGCCCTCGACGAGGTCCGCGCCCAGGCCCTCCGCCTCGATGTCCTCGGCTCCTACCCGCGCTGGCGCGAGGACTGAGACGTGGTGCTCCGTCGGCGACCTCCGTGCCTCCGCGGTCGTGCCGTGAGGTCGGTATTCCGGGACGAGGATCTACCGCGGAGTCGCGGAGAGCACAGAGGTTCGATCGCGATCGAGGATCATCCGCTTGATGCCTCGGGTCAGCAGGGTGGAGTGGAAGTTGATCAGTAAACCCGCCCTCCAGCCGCCGAGCTTCAGGTAGCTGAGGAGTTGTGCCTCGTGAATCGGATGGATCGCCTGTACGACTTTCAACTCCACGACGACCGTGTCCTCGATCAGGAAGTCGAGTCTGTAGCCGCAGTCCAGAAGGGCACCCTGGTAGCAGATCGGGAGCGGTTTCTGTCTCTGGAAACGAAGACCCCGCATCGTCATTTCCCGCGCCATGCACTCCTCATATGCCGACTCGAGGAGACCGGGACCGATCGCCCGATGCACCTCGATCGCGGCCCCTATGATCCGCTCCGTGACCTGATTCAAGGTCTGTGACGCATCACGCATGACTGAATATCCGCCTGATCCGATCCCCCATTCAACCCCCGGGGACGAGCGCGCCAACTCCCGCTGCCCGACGACACGCCAGATCCTCTGCGTACTCCGTGACTCCGTGGTCCCATCGTACCGCGAACGAATACCATCTCCACGAGGGGCCGTGCTCGTGCTTCCGCTCCGCGCGGGTTCCGGCGACCGGGGCCACCTGACGTGACCCGGAGCCACATTCGTGTCTTCAAGCCGACGTCCGACCCCTCCCGTTCCTAACCGTCCCTTATATTGTTATTTGCAACTACTGCAACACACAACTCCACGCTCCCCGGTGCCGATACTGGAGTTCGGGCGCCCGGAAGCACGCCGCGAAGCCGGTCCCGGAGTTGCCTTTGAGGAGAGGTATTCGTACTTTACCCCTTCCCCGCGAGTCGGGGAAAGCGGGGAATTTCATAGGGCTACGGGGCGCGTTCACCCGCCAGTCGAAGTCGTGACGGGATCGCGGAACGACGTCCCGGGATCTGGAGTCGCATGAGCACGCAATCGGCGCCACCATCGGTGCCTTACGGCTATCGGCCGGGCGGCAAGGACAACGGACTTGTAAAGAGCAAGGGAAAGCCGACGCTGCATCTTGCCGAGGGGCAGGACGGCGTGCCGTTGCGTGCCCGCAAGCCCGAGTGGCTCAAGGTCCGTGCACCGGGCGGCCCGAACTACCTGCGGCTGCAACGGATGATGCGGGAGCAGGGCCTGCACACGGTCTGCGAGGAGGCGCACTGCCCGAACATCGGCGAGTGCTGGGAGAGCGGCACCGCCACCTTCATGATCCTCGGTGACGTGTGTACGCGGGCGTGCAAGTACTGCGCGGTCGCGCACGGCCTTCCCACGGAGCTCGACCAGGATGAGCCCCGACGCGTGGCCGACAGCGTGGTCGCGATGGGCCTCGAGCACGCCGTCATCACGTCGGTCAATCGTGACGAGCTGGAGGACGGTGGCGCCTCCATCTACGCCGAGACGATCCGCCAGATCCACGAGCGGGTCCCCGGGTGTTCGGTGGAGGTCCTCATCCCGGACCTGAAGGGCAACGAAGCGGCGCTCACGCGCGTGGTCGAGGCACGGCCCGAAATCCTCGCCCACAACATCGACACCGTCGAGCGCATGATGCGCGCCGTGCGCCCTGGCGCCCGTTACTGGCGCAGCATCTCGCTGCTCGGCGCCGTCAAGCGCCTCGACCCGACGATGCTCACCAAGAGCGCTATCATCCTGGGAATGGGCGAGACAGAAGGCGAGATCCGGCAGGCAATGTCGGACCTCAGGGAAGCGGCGGTGGACATTCTCACCCTCGGCCAGTACCTCCGCCCTTCCGAGCACCACATCCCGCTCGACCGCTGGGTAACACCCGAGGAGTTCAATCGCTGGAAGGAGATCGGTGAGAAGGAACTCGGCTTCCGTCATGTCGAATCCGGTCCGCTCGTCCGTTCATCCTACCACGCCCGGGAACAGGCACGAGAGGTGGTTGCCGGCGGGCCCGGCCGCCTCACCGAGATCCTCGAGCCCGACCTCAACGAAGAGGTCGTCATCGACCAGGCCGAAGCGGAGGTACGCGCCAGACACGGGGCCGCCCCCGCGACCACGCTGGTTCAGCTCGGATCGTTCTGATCCCGACAACTATCGGATTTTCGAGAGACCACAATGGCTGAAACTGATACGCAGAGAGCGCTCGTGGACGAAACCGCGAACGGCCATGGCCCCCGAGACCATCCCTCGCCCGCCTCGCCGGCCCAGGACCCTCAATGGGAGCAGGAGGGCAAGCCCCAGATGAGCAAGGAAGAGCGGACGATGGGCCTGTCGCGCGACGACCTTCGTCGCATGATGCGCGACATGCTCCTCGGCCGCCGCTTCGAGGAGAAGGCCGCGGAGGCCTACGCGCTCGGCAAGATCGGTGGGTTCTGCCACCTGTACATCGGACAGGAAGCCGTCGCGATCGGGGCGATCCAGGCGCTGAATGAGGGCGACTACGTCATGACCGCCTACCGGGAGCACGTCCACGCCCTGCAGATGGGGATCGATCCGGGCGCCGTGATGGCCGAACTCTACGGCCGGATCGACGGGTGTTCCAAGGGCAAGGGCGGATCGATGCACATGTTCTCGGCCGAGATAGTTCGTCTCGGC
>CAZUVK010000350.1:0-1059 GCA_964623785.1 uncultured Gemmatimonas sp.
CGCCCCTACCCCTGTCGCACCATTAATCTCGGTCCATTTTTCAACGGACTTCTAGACTCGAGGCGCAGCTCGGGCGATTCACCAGGCGAGTGGGATCAGGCCCGGGCGTGATGTTCCGCATCGACCGCGAGTCGATCCTCGCCGCCGCCGAGGCGGGCCTGACGCCCGACGACATCGTCGGGACGCTGCGGCGAGCATCCTCCCGCGAACTTCCCGCCAATGTCGAGCGACAGATCACCGACTGGCTCGGCGCGGTCCGCCACGTCTCGATGCGCCGCGCGCTGATCATCCGCTGCCCGGACGCCGCGACCGCCGCGAAGGTCCGATCGGCCGGCGGCAAACATATTCGCATGTTGACCGATACGGTGCTGGAGTCCACCGCGGTTGACTCCGCCGCGCGGAAGACACTGCTGCTGAAGTTGCGAAAGCTCGGGATCTTCGTGGAGGCGGGTACCAGCGAATCGGCGGACGTGTAGAAGGATGTGAAAAGAAGGGTTTCCGAACCGGCCCGTCATCCCGAAACCCCTCTGTCACTCCGAAAGCCTACCTGTCATCCCGAGCAAAGCGAGGGATCCGCACCCGGCCATTCGCGCCAGATGTGCAGATCCCTCGTTTCACTCGCGATGACAAAAAGGGCGGCATCCCAGCGCGTGGCGCCCCGCTCGCCGACTTCTACCTCGGCGTCGCGCGATAGAGGCCGCCCGGGTTGGCGTTCTCCACGAACCAGATCGCGCCGTCGGGAGCGACCGCGGCATCGCGGACCCGGAAGCTCATCCCCCAGCGCTCGGCGGTTTCCGCACCGCCCTCACCGTCGAACACGATGCGGGTGAGCGAGCTGCTCGCCATACCGGTCGCGAAGGCTGAGCCCTCCCACTGCGGGAACATGGCGCCGCTGTAGAACATCAGGTTGCCGGGAGCGATGACCGGCGTCCAGTAGATCACCGGCTTTTCGAGGTCGTTGCGGGTGTCCGGGCTGGGGATCGGTACGCCGCTGTAGTTCGTGGAATAGGACACGAGCGGCCACCCATAATTCCTGCCGGGCTCGATCAGGTTAAGCTC
>CAZUVK010000350.1:1069-3606 GCA_964623785.1 uncultured Gemmatimonas sp.
CTCATCGCCGCCGCGCGGGCCATGCTCCAGCTCCCAGAGGCGGCCATCCGGACCGAAGGCCAGGCCGTACGGCGTGCGGTGACCCGAGGTCCACGTCTCGGACGGCGTCAGGTTCGGGCCGGAGAAGGTATAGGTCCGTTCCACCGGTGCGGCCGGCGCAACCTCGGTGTCGCGCGGCGGGTTGATGATCGGGATGCTCGCGGCGCCAGTCTGGCCAGCGTTGGGATTGCCGGGCGCCGGATCGCCGTCCAGCGTCAGGCGGAGGATCTTGCCGAGGGGCGAGTTGGGATCCTGGGCCGGCGTCATGCGCTGGCGATCGCCCACCGTGAGGAAGAGGAACTGACCGTCAGGCGAGAAAGCGACGGCTCCGCCGAACTGGCCACCCCTTCCGCCCGCGCCATCGCGCCAGATCACATCCAGCCCTTCGAGGCTGGCCGTGCCGCTGCCGAGGGCAAGTCGCGCGCGGGCCAGCGCCAGGCTCGACCCGTCCTCCTGAGGCTCTGAATACGTGAGATAGACGTTCTGGTCGGCGGCGTAGTTGGGCGAGAGGTAGATGCCGAGCATGCCGCCCTGGCCGGCATAGACAACCTCGGGAACATTGGCGACTTCGATCTTCTCCCCCTGCTGCGTCACCAGAAAGACGGGCCCGACTTTCTCGGTGACGAGCATGCGTCCGTCGGGCAGGAAGGCGATGCGCCAGGGCAGGCTGAATTCAGCCACCTGGGTCACGTTGAAGGGAAGGCTTTCGTCCGCACCCTGGTTGCCCGCATTGGTCTGCGCCCACGCCGGGTGCACCACAACGAGCAGCAAAACCGCCGCTATCGCAAAATTCCGCATGGAGATCTTCCTTGCTTCCGAAAGTAGAGTCCCGGTCGGGGGATGCGCCCCTGCTGACGCGCCTCGCCCTGTCCATCCGCGGACAGCGGCCGAGTCCCCGATGCGGGACAACCAGTGTATTCAGACGCCATTTCAGGCGGGGCTTACAGTGATTGGAAGCTAGGGGAGTCGCGGAATCGAGTCAATGAATCCGGCCGGCTGAACGATGGGTGCAGCGGTCGCGTGACGGATCACCCGAGACTCCGCACTACTGGCGACGGAACCGATGGGACGGGATCCAGGTCCCCAGCGCGTGTCCCTACCTATGGGGGATTCCCGCCCGGCTTCGCGCTGTTGTTCCTTCTGCGGCAACCCATCCCTCAGAACCGCTCGCCCCGTTGCTCGCGGACGTGGCTACCCACCGGCCGGATGCGGGTCCACATCGTCCAGAAGTAGACACCCATGCCGACGACCTGACCGAGCCCGCCGAGGACGACGACCCAGGCGAGCACCCTGGAGTCCGACCACGCCCGGCTGGCTTCCGCGAGAAACCGGGCGCCGGTGGCGACGGCGAGAATCCAGTACGCCAGCTCGGCGCGGGCCGGCGTGTAACGTTCATCGTCCTTCGCGGCGCGCGGAAACAGCCAGAGCGCGACCCCGAAGATGAGGAACATCACGAACCCGACGAAGATCGCGTGCGCGTGGGCGGAGACGAGGTGCGGATGCGGGTAGACTCCGAACAACTCGCGCCGCACGAGCAGCCACGAGCCGAGGGAAAGACCGGCGAACAGGAAGAGCACGCCGGTCTTGATGAAACGCCGGACAAGAGTATACAAGCGTCAGCCGTGACCGGAGCGTGGGTGCGGCCGCGCGCTCTCTCGCGCGCTCACGCGGCCGTCGGAGGTGGCGCCACGGGCAACGCGACGGTCAGCAGGAACGTGGCACCATCCTCGGATGCCACGTCGTGTCGCACGCCCGCGCGCAGCGAGATCATCTCCCCGACGCCGAGCGTATTGTCGTGACCGAGCGCCGAGAAACGAAGCGTCCCCCGTAGCACGTGAACGGTGATGGGTCCCGGTGCGTGATGTTCGGCGATGACGCCTCCCGCGCCGAGCACGATCAGCGTGACTCGCAGCGGGCCATCCTTCACAAGCGTTCGCGCGCTCGGCCCGCGCCGCTCGATGGCGGCCGGATCCTCCGTGCGCCTCCGCTCCTCGTCGAGGTCAAAGGTCAGCAGATCGGCCGAGAGCGGCCTCTGAATGGATGGCATTGGTGCCTTTCCTGGTTCGGGTTCATCCTGTCGCGGCGCGTCAGTCACTGGCCGGCGTCGCGAGGCGCTTGCCGACGAGCACGCGCCAGGTCTCGGGCCCCTGCTCGAGGTAGCTGAAACTGAACGCCTCGTCGCCTCGGGTCGCGAGGAGCGTGTAGTACATGCACTGCGGATCGTGGTCGACGGTCAGCTCGAGCACGTCGCCCACGGCGAGATCGTCGTAGGTGGCCATGATCGTGTCGTAGCGGAACTTCGGCTCGACGGGCCGGATATCGAGGTTCACCAGCGTGGAGCTCATTGGATTCCTCCCGTGGGGTGCGATGTCAACTGGACTGTGCTTCGATCCTCCGCCTTGCCCCCGCATCCCCAACCCCCGCGCCGGCCGAGCCACGCCGCCCAGGCGACCCGGTAGCTGGGTGAGCCGGGGGCGAGGATCAGCGGCCCGACAAAT
>CAZUVK010000351.1:0-3193 GCA_964623785.1 uncultured Gemmatimonas sp.
TCGCTGAAGGTACGTCTCCAGCGCGTGGACCGGGATCCCGGCCAGCGGCGCCCGCGAGCTGCCGTTGTTCCGGGAGGTCAGCGTGATCTCCAGCAGCTTCGCGCCTTCTTCCGCGTCCTCGAAGAACATCTCGTAGAAATCGCCGACCCGGAAGAGCACGAGCGAATCGGGATGACGCGACTTCACGTCACGCCATTGCTGCATCAGTGGTGTATCGGAAGACATCTGCGAGGGTGGAAGTCCGCGCGGGTTCCCGCGTCGCGCGCGGGGATCGGCCCGGTTGTCTGGCGGCTGTGAGATCGGGGAAGATAGGCCACCCGGGCTACCGAGCGGCGTACCCGGCCGCCCGGGCCGTCACTCGCCTTTTCCTCCGCCGCGAGTCGAAGGAGGAGTTCCTCCATCACCTGGCGGTCGGTCAGCGCCGAGTTCGTCTTGCGCAGCCGGTCCGCGCGAAGCAGGTCCGAGACCGCGCGGTCGATCCTCGCGCGCGTCCATTTGCGCGCCTGCGGCGGAAGCTTGCGGATCAGCCAGCGCTGGTTCGGTGGGAGATGTCGGTCGAGTGCATCGGTCCCGCCCTCGACCAGGATTCCCAGTCGCAGCAGGTGGCTGCCGATCGCCGAGATCAGGGTGACACCGCTCTCCCCCGAATCCAGCAGCTCCGGAAGCTGGTTCAGTGCCTCGACGTACCGGCGCTCACCGATCAGAGCGATCCACCCCCATCGATCGACACGCGGAATGTACCCGCCGATCGCCTTCACGTCGTCGCGGGTGATCTGCTTCCGCGTCCCGATGTAGGCTACTGCCTTCTCGACCTCGACGGAGAGAACTCCCAGTTCCGACCCGATCGCCGACGACCATGCACGAGCCGCGTCGAGTTCGATCTCCACCCCGTGTTCCTCCCTCGCATGCTCGATCAACCAGCCCGGAAGATCGTCCGCGTGCACCGCGGGGAACTCCACGCTGAGCGCGGCCGACTTCAGGGTGGTGTAGAACTTCGCGCTACTCCCGCCGGGAATCGTCGCGACGACCACGAACACCGTCCCCTCCGGCGGCCTCGCAACCGCCGACTCCACGACTTCGCGCGCCTTCGGGCTGAGGCCCTGCGCGTCGCGGACGAGGACTACACGGTGCCTCGCCATCATCGGCGGAGTCGCCAGAAGCGAGCCGAGGCCCTCCGGCGTCGCGTCGCTCCCACGAAGCTGATCGAAGTTGAAGTCCCGCGTGGCGGGATCGAGAAAGATCTCGATGATCGACTGCACGGCGCGCTCGCGCTGGTACGCCTCCGCGCCGTGCAGAAAGACGACCGCCGAGTCCGGCTGCTCGCCCAGCCGCCGGAGCAGCGCCGACAGGCTCATTCCGGGCATCCGAATCCGTCTGTGCGGGAGTGATACAGCCCCGGCGATCGATCGATCAGCGGAATCCCGGCCCGTCCAGCTCATAGCTGACGGGGGACCCGAGGCGCGTGTACCGAAGATACACGGAGCGCGCCCGCTCGTCGATCAGCAGCGGACCATCGCGGAAGAGCGCGGGAACGGCCTCCTCGACCGTCGGCGCGGTAGCCGCTACCGGCGGGAGCCGCAGGACGGCCGGCTGGGGGCGGAGGAGCGGCAATGCGGCGGCTGTGGCAATCAGCGCGGCCGCCGCGAGTACGAAACCGGTGGACGCCCCCGAACCCCGACGTGAGGCGATCCCGGCCCGTTCATCATCCAGGTGGTAGATGCGATGCTGGAGCCGGGGAAGAAAGTCATCCGATGGCTCGACGACGGGTAGCGCGCGGAGTTGCTCCACGCCCGTCTCGACCACGTCAGCGTACCGCGCGCAGGCGTCGCATCCGGCCAGGTGCGACTCCACGACACTTCGCTCGGACGAACTCATCCGCCCGTCACGGTACTCCGAAAAATCTCGAAGAAAGTCGGCGCAGCTGAACATCGCGATGCAACGAAAAATGAACCGACCCAAGAACCCCGGGTTCCCCCGCGGGCCTTCGTATCGGTTCATTCTACAGGCGATCGCGAACCAAGGTTCCTCGCGATCGCTTCCGCCTCCCGCCGCCCGTCGCCAGCGGCGGATTTCTACCCGAGCCGCGGCTCGATCACGTTCGCGAAGTTGTTGCGCGCCCTGTTCAACCGGCTCTTCACCGTACCCAGATTGCACCCGGTGATCTCCGCGATCTCTTCGTAGGTCTTCCCCTCCATCTCCCGCAGGACGAAAACCGCCCTGTGGTGCTCCGGAAGCTCGGATACGGCCTGCTCCACCAGTTGCCGGAGATGCCGCTTGCGAAAGAGGTCGTCCGGTCGGTACGTATTGTCTTCCCACTCCAGCGGCCGGTGATCCGACTCCCAGCTCTTCCGGATCGTCTGGAAGAGCACCAGCGGGTTGCGGGACCGGTTGCGCAATTCATTCTTCGCCAGGTTCGACGCGATCGTATAAACCCAGGTCGAAAACTTCTTCGACTGGTCGAACCGATGAAGGTGCCGGTATACCCGGATGAACGTCTCCTGGACAAGATCTTCGGACCGCTCGCGGTCTCCCGTCGTCCGATATACGAAGTTCACCAGTCGGCTGTGATACCGATCGGCCAGTTCCGTGAACGCCCGCTTCTCCCCATCGAGAAAAGCCGCGACAAGACCGCTATCGTCAAGGTCCCTCAGCGACGAGTGCTTGACCTCCGGTGTCGCTCCGAAGCGGACCTGCGTGCTGCTGAGATGCGCCATTTTCTCCCCCGAGGGCATGGTGGGAATGCGGTACGGATTCCATGTGGTCGGTTCCTCGCCGTCCCCGCGCCGCGACAGGGGGCAGGTTCCATTCCCCGCCCATCCCGTTTGTTCCACACCACGCAACACCTTACACTGCAATTACTTCCCTGATTCCGGCCCGCAGCACCCTCCAGATAGGGCGTCCACTGGGGAGGACGGGGCCGCTTCGGGCGTGTCACCCGTCGGAGTCGCACCTGAAACGAACTGATACCAGCAGGCCGGCCGCGGTGCTTCAGGGATGCTCGGCGAACGCCAACCGGAAGCGCGCGGCGAAGAGCAGCGTGCAGATGGTCTTACCGTCTTCGATCCGACCGTCTCCGATCATCTCCAGTGCCTCCGAGAGGCGGAGTTCGACCGGTTCCATGAACTCGTCGACATCGCGCGCGACGCGGCCTGGCCGCAGCTCGGTCGCCAGGAAGAGATGGATCCGCTCATCG
>CAZUVK010000351.1:3203-3599 GCA_964623785.1 uncultured Gemmatimonas sp.
CGGTGAAACCCGGTGTCGTCAGGATCGAAGTGAGGCGCTCGAGCTTCCCTGCGACGAACCCGGTTTCCTCCTCCAGCTCGCGCCGAGCGCACACCTCCCACGGTTCTCCGACCCGATCAGGCCGACCCGCCGGGACTTCGTGGAGGTAGCCGCCGCCCGCATACCGGAACTGGCGAATGAGGATCAGACGCGGGTCCGGATGCGGAAGAGGATCCACTACGGGCAGCACCGCGGCCGCCCCCGAGTGTCGGATGATCTCCAGCGTGCCCGCCGACCCATCGGGGAAGCGGACTCGGTCCAGGCTGAGCCGCACGACCGGTCCCTCGTGAATGAGGGTGGACGAGAGCGGTGTAAGTGACTCAGAGGCGTCATCCGCGCCTGATCCGTCACTTACAC
>CAZUVK010000352.1:0-1011 GCA_964623785.1 uncultured Gemmatimonas sp.
CGACTACATCTGGCCGGCGATGATGCAGATCCGGGATGAGCTTTCGATGATCCGCTACCGGTCGGCGAACGCCTGGAGCTGCCCGATCGTGATCCGGGTCACGTACGGGGGATACCTGAAGGGGGGCTCGCTCTACCACTCGCAAACGGGCGAATCGATCTTCGCGCACTGCCCCGGCCTGCGGGTGGTGCTACCGGCAACCGCCGCCGACGCCGCCGGGCTTCTGCGAACGGCGATCCGCTGCGAAGACCCCGTCATCTTCCTGGAACACAAGCACCTCTACCGCCAGGTCTACAACAAGGGCGTGTATCCGGGGCCCAACTACATGATCCCCTTCGGCAAGGCCCGCACGGTACGCGAGGGGACGGACGTGACGATCATCGCCTGCGGCGCCCTCGTCCAGCGCTCGCTCAACGCCGCGAAGCTGCTTCAGGAGCGATCGGGGATCTCCGCCGAGGTGCTCGATCTGCGCACGGTGAGCCCGTTCGACATGGACGCGATCGCGGCTTCGGTGAAGAAGACGAATCGCGTCGTGATCGCGCACGAGGACTCGCTCTCGTGGGGGATCGGCGCGGAGTTCGCCGCGCGGATCGCCGACGAACTGTTTCCGTGGCTCGACGCGCCAGTCCGTCGGGTCGCGTCTCTCGATACGTGGGTGGCCTACGCGCCGAGCCTGGAGAGGGCGATCCTTCCCGAGGCCGAGGATGTCGCCCGCGCGGCCGAGGAGGTGGTTGGGTATTGAGAAGGGAGAAGAGTGAAGGAACCCGAGTCCCGGCGTCCGAGCGCGAAATCGGCAGTGGGTCAAGTCAATTTTTCACCCTTCTCCCTTCACTCTTCTTCAGCCTCCGTGCACGGGCACGGCCGCACCGTTGATCACCGCCGCCTCATTGGAGGCCAGGAAGAGGATCACCCGCGCGAGGTCCACGGGGGTCGTCCAGCCGGAAAAGTCGGCGTCGGGCATCGCGAGCCGGTTTTCCTCGGTGTCGATCGTGTCGGGCAGGACGACGTTGG
>CAZUVK010000352.1:1021-3586 GCA_964623785.1 uncultured Gemmatimonas sp.
CCGTCGCCGGCGTACTCCTCTCCGATCGCCTTGGCGAGCGTGACGAGCGCCGCCTTCGACGCGGAGTAGGCGGCGCGCAGCGCGTGCCCCTGATAGACCGCCCTCGACGACACGAACACGAACGATCCGCCGCCCGCCTCCATCATTCGCGGGATCGAGAACCGGGACACGAGGAACGCGGAAGTCGCGTTCAACTCGATCATCCGGTTCCAGATATCCAGCGGAGTATCCGCGACACGCGTCCCGCCGAGATACCCTCCGACGAGATGGATGACGGAGTTGAGTGTCCCGCCCCATTCGACGACCTGGTGGATGGCCTGTTGCGCGCCTCGTTCAGTCGTGAGGTCCAGCGCGAAGGTGAGTAGCCGGCCCTCATGCTCACGAACCTCATCGTCGAGCGCCGAGGGGGAATCCGCATGATAGATCGGGACGGCAACGCGCGCGCCGGCGTCGAGGAACGCGGCGGTAACCGCTCGCCCGAGGTTCCCCGCGCCGCCGGTTATGAGCACGATCCTGTCTTTCATCATCCGCTTCCGGCGTTGAGGTTCTGCGTGGTCAGCGTCGCGACCGACGCCGCCCTTCCCGCGCCTTCGGTGAGGTGCCGGAGTCGTTCCGCCGAGTCCGCCGTCGGTAGCCGGGCGAGTCGCCACATCCAGTTGTCAGCGGCCCGGCCGGGGATGTTCATCCGGGCCTCGGGCCCGAGGCCAAGGATATCCTGAAGCGGGAAGATGGCGAGATCGGCCGGGGAGTTGATCACCGCCTCGACGAACGCCCAGCTATCGGGATCGTGTCGGCCAAGAAAGTGGCGCACCCGACCCCGCTCTTCCTCTGCCAGACCCGCCCACCAACTCACGATGGTATCGTTGTCGTGCGTGCCCGTGTACGCCACTGAACCGCTCGGGTAGTTCGATGTCAGGTGCGGGTTCCAGGCGTCGCCGTCGAACGCGAACTGGAGCACTCGCATCCCCGGGTATCCCAGTTCGTCCCTGAGTTCCTCGACCGCCCTGGTGATGAGGCCGAGGTCCTCGGCGATCAGCGGGAGGGATCCCAGCCGGCGTTCGACGGCTCGGAAAAAATGGGCTCCCGGACCCTGAACCCACCGACCATTGATCGCCGTGGCCTCGTTGGCGTCGATCTCCCAGTACGCCTCGAACGCCCGGAAATGGTCGATCCGCGCGACATCCACCAGCTCGAAGGTCCGCCGGAATCGTTCCACCCACCAATCGTAGTCGCGCGAAACCAGCACGTCCCATCGATACAGCGGGTTGCCCCAGCGTTGGCCCGTCGCGCTGAAATAGTCTGGCGGCACACCCGAAACGGTGGTCGGTCGGCCGTCGCCGTTGAGCACGAAGAGATCCGCGTGGGCCCAGACGTCGGCACTGTCGTAGGCCACGAAGATGGGAATGTCGCCGATGATCCGGATCCCACGGGAGTTCGCGTAGTCCCGGAGCGCCATCCATTGTCGTTCGAAGATGAACTCCCGAAAGGCGTATCGGTCGACCTCGAGGGCGAGCCGCTCGCGCCAGATGGCCAGCGCGGCGGGATCACGGCGACGGAGTTCGACCGGCCAGTCGCACCAGCGTACTCCGGGAAAGTGATCGAGGGCCGCCCGGAAGAGTGCGTAGTCGGGAAGCCAGCCCCTGCATCGGTCCTCAAAATCGCGCCGCGCCGCGGCGAACTCGTCGTCGTTCCGCGAGGCCGCGCGCGCGTGCGCCTCGTCGAGCAGCGCCGATTTCGAGGCAACCATGGACCGCTGGTCGCCCTGGCCGCCAGGGAAGTCCACGTCCCCGTGGCTCGGAACGCGGTCGAGGAGGCCCTCCCGCTGGAGAAGATCGAGCGAAATGAGCTGCGCGTTCCCGGCCATCGCCGAGAGTCCGTTGTAGGGCGACCCCCCGTCATCCACGGGCACGAGCGGCAGGATCTGCCAGTACGACTGACCGGCCTCGGCGAGCCAGTCGACGAACCTGTACGCCACGTCGCCCAGGTCGCCGATCCCCGGACCCGGCAGCGATGTCGGATGGAGGAGGACGCCGCTCGCTCGCTTCCCCACGGCGATCGGGGCGCTCACGACGGATTCCTCGCCCGGATGGCCAGTATCCCCTGCAACGGAACCCACATCCAGTCAGGCCGGTTGTTCATCTCATAACCCAGTTCGTAGACGGCCTTCTCGAGCTCGAATGCGTCGAGGGCGGAGTGGAAGCGAACGGTGTCGGCGGGGACGAATGAGCCGCCCGCGACACTCTCACGATACCTGTCGAGGAACGCGGACCGGACCGCTTCCAGCCAGTGCCCTCCCCAGACCTGGAGTGAGTTCAGCACCATGAAGTCGTTGGTCCCGAACTCCTGGATCGCCATCTGTACGGCGTAGTCGAAGGAACGGAGCATTCCCGCGACATCGCGAAGCGGCGACTGCTTCGCACGGCGTTCGTCGAGTGGCCTCGCTGGTTCGCCTTCGAAGTCCAGAACGATCCACTCGCCGCCGGCGGATTCGGGGCTCGTTGCTCGCAGCACCTGGCCGAGGTGATAGTCGCCGTGGATCCGCATCTTCTGCACGTTGTCGGTGGC
>CAZUVK010000353.1:0-3552 GCA_964623785.1 uncultured Gemmatimonas sp.
GCGCTGGCTGCTGGAGCCCGCGACACCGGCAGATGTCGTATCGCGCCAGGGCGCGGTCCACGAACTCGCCCCGCTACTTGATCTCCGGCAGGAGATGGAGCGCGAGGGGCTGCGCACGGAGGCGTCGGCCGCGACAGTCGAGTCCTTCCTCGAATGGGCGAACGAGCCCGATCTTCTCTCCGCCAGGTCGCCTTCCGTGATGCTCGCGAGGGGACTCTCCGCGCTGCTGATCGCACTGGCGATCGGACACACCGTCGGGGTGCTGCCACCCCTCTGGATCGCGCTGATCCCCGTCAATGCGGTGGTGTGGATCGCGGGCGCCCGGCGGGTTGCGGGGGGACTCTCTGGCCTCGAGCTCAGGGCTGAGGCGCTCGCGGGCTATGAGGCGCTCTTCGCGCTGATCGAACGCACCCCGTTCCGGTCCGATCGTCTCGCCCAGCTTTCGGATCTGCTCGCCTCTGGCGGGGGAGACGGCGCGAGCGACCGACTCCGGCGGCTCAGGCGGATCGCGAGCATGGCGGAAGTGCGGTATTCACCCATGCTCTACATCCCCCTGCAGCTCTTCTTCCTGTGGGACACCCACGTACGCTACGCGATGGATCGGTGGCGCCGCGATTCCGGCCCGCGGGTGCGCGACTGGCTCGCCGCGGCTGGCGAGGTGGAGTCACTCTCGGCGCTCGCCGGGCTCTCGTTCGACAACGATGGATGGGCCCTGCCGGAGATTGACGCGGCGGCGACGGATTGGGAAGCCGACGCTCTCGCCCATCCCCTGCTCCCCGCCGACGAACGAGTGACCAACGACGTTCGGCTCGGGCCACCCGGACGGTTTCTCCTGGTGACCGGATCGAACATGTCGGGCAAGAGCACGCTCCTGCGCGCGGTCGGCGTCAATGTCACGCTCGCGCAGGCCGGCGGGCCGGTGTGCGCGACCCGGCTCGTCATCCCCCCGACGCGGCTCGGGACCAGTTTCGTCATCGAGGACTCTCTCCAGAGCGGGGTCTCCTACTTCATGGCGGAGCTCCAGCGACTGAAGGCAATCGTCGAAGAAGCCGCAAAGATTGCCACCGATGACGCGTGGCGGTACCTCTTCCTCCTGGACGAGATCCTCAAGGGCACGAACTCCGGAGAGCGACAGATCGCGGTGCGGCGCATCCTCAAGGTACTGCTGAAGAGCGGCGCCGCGGGTGCGATCTCGTCGCACGACCTCGCCCTGGCGGATGTACCGGAGCTGCGGAAGAAGAGCATCCCCGTGCATTTCCGCGAGCACTACGAGCGCCACGACGGCGCCCCGCGAATGGCGTTCGACTACCTGCTCCGCGAAGGGATCGCGACCACGAGCAACGCCCTGGCGCTGCTGGAGATGATGGGGATCGGCGACACCCCGCCCGAAGGAGGGCCCTGATCGAGCGAGGAATCCACGCTCTCACCTCGAAAGACCAGAAATGAACGAGGAACCGACCGGGCCAGAACGTTCGGGCATCGACCGACGCGCATGGTTGGGGGCCGTTGCCGCCGGGATCGCCGCGCCCGGGCTCCTGCGCACCCGCCTCGATGCGATCGATCTCCAGGCGCAGCGGCCGTCGCGGGCAGAATCGTCGCGGGGAATCGGCCGGCTCGTATCGGAGCTGGGTGCCCGCGCACCAGGTGAACAGCCGCGCCGGCAGGTCGGCGCCTTGACGCCGTCGTCGGTGTCGCGAACGCCGCTCGGGGAACTGGATGGGATCATCACCCCGGCGGACCTGCACTTCGAACGGCACCACAGCGGCGTCCCCGAGATCGACCCTGCGTCGTACGAGCTGCTCATCCACGGAATGGTGGACCGGCCAACGGTTTTCACGCTTTCCGAACTGAAGCGATTCCCGTCCGTGTCGCACATTGCCTTCCTCGAATGCTCGGGAAACGGTGGCGCCGCGTTCAACGCGACGCGGATGCCGACGGAGATGTCGCCACAGCAGATGGACGGGCTGCTGAGCACGAGCGAGTGGACGGGCGTTTCGCTGGCCACGCTGCTCCGCGAGGTCGGGGCCCGGCGCGGCGCCCGCTGGATCGTGGCGGAAGGAGGCGACGCCGCGCTGCTCAACCGCAGCATCCCGATCGAGAAGGCGATGGACGACGGGATGATCGCCCACGGGCAGAACGGCGAAGCGCTGAGGCCCGAACAGGGTTACCCCGCGCGCGTCTTCCTGCCGGGGTGGGAGGGGAACATGAGCGTGAAATGGGTGCGCCGCATCGAGGTCACCGACGAGCCGGTGATGTCGCGCGAAGAGACGGCCGCGTACACGGATCCGCTACCTGGTGGGATCGCGCGGCAGTTCAGCTTCGTGATGGACGCCAAGTCGGTGATCACGTTTCCGACCTTCCCCCACGCGCTGCCGGAGCGCGGCTGGTGGGAGGTGCGCGGGCTCGCCTGGTCCGGCCGCGGCGCGATCACCCGCGTGGAAGTGAGCGCCGATGGTGGTGAAAGCTGGCGGGACGCGCGGCTCCAGCAGCCGGTGCTCCCGCTGGCGACGGTTCGGTTCAGCTTCCCCTGGCACTGGGATGGCCGCGAGGCGATGCTGATGAGCCGGTGCACCGACAGTACGGGGTACGTGCAGCCGTCCGCACGGGAATACCTCGCCGTGCGGGGAGAACAGACCCGATACCACTCGAACTTTGTCCGTCCGTGGAAGGTCGCGGCCGACGGCACGGTTACCTACGGACTGGGAGACCTCCTGTGAGCGGACGCGTCGGGGGGCTACGATCCGGGAGCGCACGCCTCTCGGCCGGGGTTCTCATGGCGGCGCTCGTCACCGCGGGGTGCACAGCCGATGGGGAAGGCCTTGCCAGCGACGCCGTTTCCGGCGCGCCCGCGGATCCTATCGAGCTTCCGGATCACTTCGGGTTGGGGACCCCGGCGGATGAGGCGCGCGTCGCCGCGTGGGATATCGATGTGCGGCCGGACGGCACGGGCCTCCCGGCGGGGCGCGGTACGGTGGCCGGTGGCGAGACGATCTATATGGCGCGATGCGCGGGCTGCCATGGCATCACCGGCACGGAGGGGCCGAACAACCGGCTCGTCGGGACCGGCGAGCCCTGGACCGATGCCCCGGCCAGCTACGCGGTCGGCGACTTCTGGCCATACGCGACAACGCTCTTCGACTACATCCGCCGCGCCATGCCACTCGACGAGCCCGGCGCGCTCTCCGCCGACGACACATACGCCGTGATCGCCTGGATCCTCAATCGGAACGGGATCCTTGCCTCTGACGCGGTGATGGACGCCACAACCCTGCCCCGGGTCGAGATGCCAGCGCGCGGGCGGTTCGTGGTCGACGACAGGCTGGAGGCGGATGTGGTGCGGTGACGCGCGGGGGGACCTACTCGGCGGCACGTCGCCGAGTAGGTCCGATATCGTGAAGGCGGGTGCCCTCAGTCGGTGACGCGGACCGTGATCTCAACGTCAGAGAAGAGTCCGCCATCGTCCGCTCGACCGCGGAGCATGTACAGACCCGGCTCGGAGAACGTGACCCGAGTTGCCCACCGGTCTTCCTCCGGCGCCTCGGGCGCGACCCA
>CAZUVK010000354.1:0-2050 GCA_964623785.1 uncultured Gemmatimonas sp.
GAAGTACATGTAGTGGGTGACCCTGATGACTCGCTGGTCCAGCCGCAGCAGGTTGAAGGTGTTCTTCTCTCGCTCTCGCGCTCGACCCCGGCGGGACGTGGTCGTTCCGGATTGCGCGATCACGATTCCGTGCTCCCGATCGACTCCGGAATAGACATCCAGCGAATTTCCGATATAAGCGCGATGCAGGTGTCCGCCGAGGATCACGTCGACTCGCATCGCCGTGAAGGCGTCGAGCGCCCGCTTGGCCCCCTGCATCGCCTTTGCGCCCTCGAAGTCCGGCGGCGGAGCGAAATGGTGATGCGAAACGATGATTCGCTGCACTTCCTCCGGCGTGCCCTCGAAGGCCTCGCGCGCGAAATCGAGCTGCCACCGGTGGATCCGCCCGTTCGTGATCGCAAGATACGGGACAGTCGAGTTCACCGACACGATCACGGCACCCGGCAACCGGGTCACTGAATCCAGCTCGTCCGAGATGTACTCCCGGTAGTTGCGGTACGGCTCCGTCAGGCGCTCCCTGACCCGGTACAGTGGCACATCGTGGTTTCCCGGCGTGACGATGAGCGGAATGGCGGGCAGCCGGTCCAGGAAATCCCGCGCGGCGCGGAACTGCTCGACCTTCGCGCGCTGCGTGAAATCACCCGACGCGACGATTGCGTCGAGTTCAGTGCTGGCGATGAAACTCAGGAGTGCGTCCGCGACTTCGGGGTGGAAGGGCGGCCCGAAGTGCAGGTCGGAAACGTGGAGAATCGTCAGCGCGGACGGCTGGTCGGCGTCGCTCATCCGTCGTCCCGTACGAGGCCCGGAAACGGAAAGTCGGCGCGGGCGGAAAGATCCGCGCCATCGACCTCGCCGCGGCCGAACCGGAATCGCCCCGCCCGCGCGATCATCGCCGCGTTGTCGGTGGCCAGGCGAGGCGAGGGGTGGAATATCTCCGCGTCGTCGATCCGCTCCGCGAGCCGGTCACGGAGCCTGCGGCTGTTCGCCACGCCGCCGCCAAGCAGCACCCGTCGGCAGCCCGTCTCACGCACCGCGCGCGCCGTTTTCTCGACGAGAACGTCAACGGCCGCCTCCTGGAACGCCGCGGCGAGGTGCGCTTCCTCGCCGTGCAGCGCATTCTGCGCCTCGAGCGAGCGGATGCGCGTGCGCAGCGCCGTCTTGAGGCCGCTGTACGAGAAATCGTAGAAGTCGGGGTCGGAGGGCCGGGAAGTCGACGCGAGCAGCGGCCTGGGCATCGGGTAGCGCGCCGGATCCCCACCCCTCGCCGCGGTCTCGATCGACGGCCCGCCAGGATAGGGTAGACCAAGCAGTTTGGCAGCCTTGTCGAACGCCTCGCCGGCGGCATCGTCCCGCGTCTGGCCCAACAACCGGTAGTCGCCCCACTCCGGCACCCAGAGCAGCAGCGTGTGACCGCCGGAGACCAGAAGCGCTACGAACGGCGGGTCCGCGTCGGGTTGTTCCACATTGACCGCGAAGAGGTGGCCTTCCATGTGGTGGACGCCGACAACGGGCTTCCCGAGCGCCCAGGCGGCGCTCTTCGCCCACGCGACACCGACCAGAAGCGCGCCGATCAGGCCGGGACCGGCGGTCACCGCGAAGAGATCGATGTCCGCCAGGCGCACCCCTGCGCGCGCCAGCGCGTCGTCGACCACGTCGTCAATCGCGCGCAGGTGCTCGCGTGAGGCAATCTCCGGTACGACGCCGCCGTATACGACGTGGATGTCCTGGGAGAGGATCGTGTGCGAAAGAAGGTCGGACTCGCCGCGGAGAACGGCGGCGGAAGTCTCATCGCAGGAGGTTTCGATCCCCAGTGTCAGCGAGCCCGTCATACCCCGCCGGTGGAAGCGTCACCGGTCCCGGTCGCGCCACTCGCGGGCGACACCGCGGCATCAGGATCAGGCTCGGCCGGAGGCACGGGATCCCCCACGGAACCCGCATCGGGCCTCGACACGGAATCCTGAAGATCGTCGGTCGGCGCCGGCAGCGCGACGAGTGTCGCGCGGCCCGGAACGACAAACGCCTGAACGTCGGCGCGTATTCCCTCGACGCG
>CAZUVK010000354.1:2060-3543 GCA_964623785.1 uncultured Gemmatimonas sp.
CGCTTCGCGTCGAGGGAATACGCGAAGCGGCACGGGCAGGCCACCCTCGGGGAACAGGTCCGGCAGATCGTCGATCGCGACGACCACGCGGAATGAGCCGGGAGAGATCAGGCGGACGATCCGCTGGGGCCCGCGGAGCTGGACCTCAACGGTCGCGGGTGTCACGGCCACCCCACCCCCGACGTCGACCCGCACGTTGCCGATCGCGCGGTTGACGATGCGGTCGACCCGGGCAGTGACCTCCACCGTCTGGACACCCGGCTCCAGGTCGGAGATTCCGGTTGTGTCGAGCGCGACCGTGCGCCGGATCAAGGTGTCCGAAGGGGTCAGCTCGAACGGCTGCGTGGAGACCTCGGTCACGGTGCCAACACGCGCGATCGGCCCCGAGAGCCGAACCTGCGCGGGGTCAACGACGACCGAGTCGACGAGGATCCAGTCGGAGCCGAGGGCATCAACGACCTGGGGTCGGACGGGGACCACCCGCGAATCGACCCGTATGAACTCGAGCGTCACCGAGGCGGGCCGGACCTCGAGCGCGCTCACCGCGAGCTGGGCCGGAAGCTGGATCATGCGGGGGTCGAGCGCGTACTCGCTCGTCGGTTCGCTGACCTCATCGATCGAGAGCCGCAGGGGTGGGCGGCGCGCCACGATGTCGAGCAGGTCGCCGACGGTGCCGGTGAACCGCACTTCCACCTCCTGCGACGGGGTCGGGACGGCGCGATATCGCGTATCCCCGACCTGGACCTGCAGCGGCACCGGGATCCAGTTCGTCCGCACCGCGTCCGCGCTCCAGACGACCCAGAGCAGCGCGGCGATCGCCAAGGCGAGCGTCTTGAGCTTCCAGTTCTCCGTGATCCGGCGGAAAAAGGAAGCCATCCCCTACATCTCCAGGAGGCGCGAGATCGACTCGATGTTCGCTTCGGAATCCCACTCGGTCGCGCCGGGGACTTTTCGGATGATGGTTCCGGTCCGATCGATGAGGAAGGTTTCAGGAACCGCGGTGGCGCGATAGGTCCGCTTCACGCCGCCCTCCGGATCGAGCCAGATCGGGAAGGTGAGACCGAGTTCCTCCGCGAACGCCTTGACGTCGCCACCGGCGTAGCCCGTTCGGTCGATCAGTCCGAGCGGCGCGTCGATACTGACCGCGACGATCTTCAGGCCGCGCGGTCCGAGCGCTTCGTGAAGTCGTTGCATCGAAGGCATCTCGACGCGGCAGGGCGCGCACCAGGTTGCCCAGATATTCAGGAGCACCACCTCGCCGCTCAGATCCGCCATACGCACGGTGTTGCCGTCGAAGTCAGTGGCCGTGAAGTCGGGAGCCGCCGAGCCGACGACGACGGGAGCGAAACGGTCACGGGCCAGCCAGCCGAAGCCCACGAGAATCAACATCAGACCCAGGATGATCCCGACAATTCTCCATTGGCGTGACATCTTCAGCTCCCCGAATCGTTGGTCTGGTCCACGGGCGTTGCGTCGGCCGGCG
>CAZUVK010000355.1:0-3534 GCA_964623785.1 uncultured Gemmatimonas sp.
GGACAACGGAATCACGTACATCAACGCTCCCACGATCGGGGCCGAGGCGCATCTCCCGTTCGGGGGAGTGAAGCAGACAGGCAATGGTCACCGCGAAGGCGGCTGGGAGGTGTATGAATTCTACTCCGAAACGAAGGTTTGCTACGTCGATTACTCGGGTCGACTCCAGCGCGCCCAGATCGACAACTACGCCGCGGGTCCCTACTGATGACCGAACGCCCCGGAACGCTCTGGCCCGCGGTTCTGTAGAACATGGGCCGACTCGCGCCGTCGGACGAACGAGAGCCCTTTCCATTCGGTCGCCCGACGACCGCCCGGGTCTGATTCTTGACGTTTCCCGATCTGGAAGCGCAATGATTGCATGGAGTTGGTGGCGGGGTGGACCGGTGGTATGGAGGTGCCCATATGGCGAACGAATCAACTGAATACGGCGGTTCGGAAATGGATCGGTCGGAAAGCCGGGGATCGATTTCGACAGGCCGGTGGATGTGGGAGGGGATCCGGGTCGTGAGTACCGCGATCGTGATGTTCCTGCTCGTGCGCACCTTTCTCGTCGAGGCATTCAAGATCCCGACCGGTTCCATGGAAGGAACACTTCTCGTCGGTGATTTCCTCCTCGTCAACAAGGCGGTGTTCGGCGCGGAACTGCCGGGGACCGCGGCGCGGTTGCCAGCCTTCGCCGAGCCGAAGCGCTCCGACGTCGTCGTATTCTTCCCCCCGCACGACCCCGCCAAGAACTATGTGAAGCGCCTCGTCGGGCTGCCGAACGACACGCTGGAAATGCGGGGCAAGATCCTCTACGTGAACGGGAAGGCCCAGTACGAGCCGTACATCCGCCACGTCGACCGCTTCTCGGAACCGTCCGACGAGCGGATGCAATGGCAGCGGGAGTACCTTGTCGGGCCAAAGCGCGGTTCGCGCTCCTACGATCCCACGCGCGACAGCTGGGGGCCCCTCGTCGTGCCCGAAGGCAAGTACTTCGCGCTCGGTGACAACCGTGACAACTCAGAAGATTCGCGCTATTGGGGCTTCGTCGACGCCGACGCGATCCGCGGCCGGCCGATGTTCGTTTACTACTCGTTCGTCCGCAAACCGCTGGAGCCGTTCTCCTGGCTGACGGACGTTCGCTGGAGCCGAATCGGCGAAGCAATCCGGTAGCCCGGCGATCGACCCGGGGGGCACATGCCCTTGACAGCGGAACCGATCCCTCCCAGAATCATTCGTGGTGTCCCTTGAAACGGGATCAGTATCCGTCGTATCATACCATCATCTCCCCTTCCGCGCGTCGACCCTCACGGCCGCGGGTGTTAACGTCGGTCTTCTATCGGTTCCTGGCGCTTCGCTCGCGTTCCTCCCCTGAATTGCTGCACGGATCTCCTCCATGAACGGCACCATAATTCGCAAGATCACCGTCGAATCCGAATCACTCGATCAGTATCTACGTGAGATCAGCGCGTATCCGCTGATCGATCGGGCGACCGAGGCGCACCTGGCTGGTCAGATTCGATGTGGTGACGACGATGCGCTCGACGAGCTGGTTCGATCCAACCTTCGCTTCGTGGTTTCGGTCGCGAAGCGTTACCAGAACCAGGGCGTCTCGCTCGCCGATCTGATCAATGAGGGCAACATCGGCCTCATGCGCGCGGCGCAGAAGTTCGACGAGACGAAGGGAATCAAGTTCATCTCCTACGCCGTTTGGTGGATCAGGCAGGCGATCCTGCAGGCGTTAGCGGAGCAGTCCCGGATCGTTCGCGTCCCGCTGAGCAGGGCGGGGACCCTCCATCGGATCGGCAAACGATCGTCGCTTCTGACGCAGGAGCTCGGTCGTGAGCCAACGCTGGAGGAGATCGCGGAGGAACTGGAGCTGCCGGAGGAGGAGATCAAGCACACGCTGGCCATGGCGCAATCTCACCTCTCGCTTGACGCCCCGCTCATCCCCGGTGAGGAAGGCCAGCTCCTCGACTACGTCTGCGACAACTTCTCCCCCGGCCCCGACGAGGAACTCTACACCCAGGCGCTCGCCCGCTCCATCGAAGACGCGCTCGACACGCTCAGCGAACGCGAGGCGAAGGTCCTTCGTCTCTACTTCGGGCTCGGCGAGACGGAGCCTTTGACGCTGGAGCAGATCGGTGAGCGGTTCGGGATCACGCGCGAGCGGGTGCGGCAGATCAAGGAGCGCGCGCTATCCCGCCTGCGGCATCAGTCCAGGGCCCGTTTCCTTGAGACCTTCCTGAACTGACGACAGGCACCCCGCTCCGCCGCCATCTCCTCCCGCCTGCGCACTCGGGCCCGGCGTAGTTGACTGCGGCCGTCTCACCGATTATCATAACGATCTGTCTTTGACGACGGTGCTCCGCCCCATACGCGCGGTATACGGGGGTGGCCCGCGTTTTTTTTCGAGCGAGAGCGTGATGAAGACGTACTCCGTAAAGGCGGGCGAGATCGAGCGTCGTTGGTTCGTTGTGGACGCCGAGGGCAAAATCCTCGGTCGAGTCGCGACGGAGGTCGCTCGCGTCCTGCGAGGTAAGCACAAGCCGATCTACACGCCGCACCTTGACACGGGGGATCATGTCATCGTGATCAACGCGAGCAAGATCGAGTTAAGCGGCAGGAAGGCTGACCAGAAGACGTATTTCCGGCACTCGGGATACATGGGCGGCGAGAAGTTCATTCCGTTCCGGCGGATGCTGGACAAGCATCCCGAGCGAGTGATCGAGCTGGCCGTGAAGGGGATGCTCCCAAAGGGCCCGCTCGGCCGTCAGATGAGGTCGAAGCTCAAGGTGTACGGGGGCGCTGAGCACCCGCACGAAGCGCAGCGGCCGGAACCACTCCACCTGTAGTCGCGAAGGCGAATGGCAAACGAGGATCTCACAACGACCGCGGAGTCGGAGGAAGTTCCGGAGGCAGCGCCCGCACCGGTCGTGGCCGAGCCGGCTCCGTCTTCGCCGAGACCGGAGCGGGTCCATGGTCTCGGCCGTCGGAAGACGGCCGTCGCGCGGGTGCACCTGCGGCCGGGCAGTGGCAACTGGTCGATCAACGGGCGGACACTCCAGGACTACTTCCCTCGCGGCATCCTGCAGCAGGGCGTCATCCGGCCACTAGTGGTCACGGCGATGGAAGGCCAGTTCGACGTTCACGTCCGGGTGGCGGGTGGCGGGCTTCACGGGCAGGCCGACGCGGTCCGGCTCGGGCTCGCTCGGGCGCTGTTGAAGATCGACGAGGGTTTCCGCGTTCGACTCCGCGCCGAGACGCTGCTGACTCGTGACGCGCGTGAGGTCGAACGGAAGAAGCCGGGCAGGCCCAAGGCCCGCAAGCGCTTCCAGTTCTCGAAGCGTTAGGACCCGGCGACGCGGCCCCGGTCGGTTCCCGGGCCGCGGATCGCCGAGAAATCACATCGCTCGACGCGCTCGCGGGTGCCACCATCGGTGGTCGACGAGGCGGATGAAGGCGATGGCAGAGACAACCCAAATTGGAGTAGCATGTCGACAGCGCCCCAGATTCAGGAACTCCTCGAGGCCGGCGTCCACTTCGGCC
>CAZUVK010000356.1:0-3533 GCA_964623785.1 uncultured Gemmatimonas sp.
ACCCGGCGACCTCGGCAGTGGAAGCCGAGGCGGTTGCCGAAACGCCGGGTCCTCTACCGTCGGGCTCTCCGTGTACGCGGCATCCGGTACGACGGCCCGCGCGGGTTCGTATTCCGTCTCGCGCGAATGCGCGGGAGACTCGGGGTACGAGACGCTGCCTTCTTCGGTCGGCGCGTCGAGTTCCGTGGCCGCCGTCGCTTCGGCGGAGGGCTCCTGCTCGCCGTTGGCGAACTCCCCGTGGGCTTCGGGCGCCTCTGCCACGTAAGCGTTCTCGGCGTGATCGGGTTTCAGTTCGTGATTGTCCGGTCCCGCCGCCTCGGACTGACCACCATCGACATCGAGTGACGACTCGACCTGACCCGCTTCCGAGCTCGGATCCACCTCAGTCTCCGCCGGCGGATCGTCGGCCGCGACCGGAGCCGAGAGACTGTCGTGGCGGAAACCGTTCCGGTCGTAGCCGTGAGCTGAATCGATCGCCTCTGACGGAGCCTCGGTGCTCTCGACGTAGCCGTCCGACACGGACTCCTCGGCTGCGATGTCGACGGAGCCCGCGATGACCTCCGGGTCCTGCTCGGCCACGACCCCGTCGGGTGCCTCCGCCGAGGTCTCCGGATGGAACTCCTCGCCGGAGCCGTTGTCGCCCACCGCGCTCCAGACGTCGGATGCTTCCTCGGTGACCATGGGCGCCGTCGAATCGTCGGCCCCGTCCAGCTCATCGAATGAGTCCGCGAAGGAGTCGCGTACGTCGACGTCCGGCACCATCGTCGCGCCCCCCGCGCCCAGGACATCGGAAGCGGCCGCGTACACCGCCCCGACCTCCACCAGTTCGGCGACGGGGAACTCACCCGGACATCTCGCGCAACGAGCGCGGACGCCGCCCACGGGGATCTTGACGGGGTCGACTCGGTAGACCGTTCGGCAATCGGGACAGGTCACATTCATGGGATTCCGGTCGTTACCTGGATGGTTCTCGGTCGCGGGCGCGGCGGCCGGGGAGACTGCTGCCCGAACGCGGCGCCCGACGGTTCACGGACGGCCCTCGTGATACGAAGGTGCCGAGATCGGGTCAAGCGCGCAACACGAATGGCGCGGGGCACCGAACGAGCCCGGCCGTCCCGCTTCCAGCTTCACGTCACGGGTCGGTGTGCGGATCCGTCAGATCCCGGTGGGATCTCTGTCCACACGCCGATCAACGACGTAATTCGACCCGGCGATCGACTTGGCATAGGTCTTCATCTCGGTCGCCAACTCGCCGATCCGCGCCGGATGACTCAGCTCGCGATGCTCATTCGTCACGACGCCGATCGAAAGCGTCATGAGCGGGACCTCGTACTCCTGACCCCGCCGATCGCTCCCGACAAAGAAACCGCGGCCTCGGTCCGCGGCGTCATAGTGCATCGGTATCAACGCGTCGAAAGCCTCCAGTATCTGCTCGCAGCAAGGCTGCAGGTATTGCAGCGGCACGCAGAAAATGAAGTCATCTCCGCCGATGTGACCGACGAACGCGTCCCGCGCATTGCCGAATACCATGTCCCGGATGATCCGGGAAAGGATCAGGATGACGCGATCACCGCAATGGTAGCCGTACCGATCGTTGTATTCCTTGAAGTGATCGAGATCCGCGTAGCAGACCGCGAACTTCTCGCCGCTGGCGATTCGCGTCGCGAAGTCGATCTCGATCTGGACCGTTCCGGGAAGGAGCGTCGTCGGATGGACGCTCACATCACGCTGGGCGCGCCGAAGCGCGAGCGCCAGGCGCAGATCGACCTCCCGATTGGTGATTCCGGGCGCAAGTACCTCGTCGGCCCCGGCCTCGAGCGCGGCGGCAACCGTGTCCCTCCCGCCCCGCATGACATAGACCACGACCGGCACGACCGACGTGAATGCCTCACGCTTGATCCGTTCGCAGAGCTCGATCGCCCGATCCGAGGGGTGCGAGCCGTCGATGACGATTGCGGACGGGTGGACACGCCTGACCCGTTCGACCACTGTGTCCGGATCGCCAGCCTCAACGATCGCCAACCCCGTTCGGAGGGCGAACTCACGGACTCCGGTCGGGGCCGCCGCCCGGCTCCCCGAGAAGTGGAGGAGGAGACGCGCCCGCGACATCGGGTGCGCGAACGGGCCGATGGACGCCGCGGTGTACGTCGCCGGACCCCATAGACTATCCAGTTCCGCGGCAACGGGCTCCCGGCGCGTCCGCGGACTAGGCTGCCTCATTCACTCGGTTCAGTTCGCTTCGCTTCATCGATGAGCAGGATCGGAATTCCGTCCCGGATCGGATACACGAGGTGGCACCGTTCGCATTCCAGCGCCGGTGGATCATCTGACAGGCGTAGGTCTCCCCTGCACTTCGGGCAAACCAGGATTGCCAGGAGCTTCGAATCAAGCATTGGACGAGCGTTCGTCAGGTGGCAGCTGGAAGCCGAGACGCGCCAGTTCCAGCGGGTTCTTCCGCCACTTCGGAAGTACCTTGACCCTGAGTTCCAGGTAGACGCGTCGGCCGAGGAAAGCTTCGATCTTCGTGCGTGATGCCGATCCGAGATCCCGGATCGACGTTCCGCCCTTCCCGATCACGATTCCCTTCTGCGACTGCCGCTCCACGAACACACTCGCCCTGATGAGAATAGGGTCGTCATCTTCCCTGAATTCCTCAACTTTGACGATGGAGCTGTAGGGAATCTCCTGTGCAAACTGTTCGAATATCGTCTCCCGAACGAATTCGGCGACGAAGAAGCGGATCGTCTGCGTGGATACGTCATCCTCAGGATAGAGGAAGGGGGATTCCGGCAGGCGGGTGACAAGGGCGGACCGCAATTCATCCACGCCGATTCCCGACTCCGCGGAGATCTCAGACGGATCGAGGCCAAATTGATCCCGAGACCACTCGCGGAGGGTGGAGATATCGCGGCGGTGCGCGACGTCCACCTTGCTGATGGCGATCACAAGACCGTCACGGATCGCGCGCAATCGACCGGCTAGTTCGGGAGCGATCACGGGCGGCGGCCGGGTCCCATCGACAAGGAACACGACCACGTCCGCGTCGTCGATCGTTCGGGCGACCGTGTCGAGCATCGAGTGGTGGAGGAGATACGCGGGATCCACCAGGCCCGGGGTGTCCATGAAGACGATCTGCGTGTCCCCATGTGTGTCGATGCCCACGACACGCTCACGCGTCGTCTGTGCAGCGGCGGTCACGATGCTCAGCTTCGAACCGAGGAACCGGTTGAGGAGCGTCGATTTCCCGACGTTCGGAAGGCCTATGATGGCGACGAAACCCGCTTGGGTAGGATGCTGCTTCATGGAGGCGGAATGTAGATCGGGCGGAGGGGTCGAACAAGCAGCGGCGAAGGGCGAGGCGTGAAGCCGTCGGATTCGGGAAACACGAAAGGGCCCGCGCGAGGGGAGAGACCTGGCGCGGGCCTTCGTGAGTTCGGGCGTGTTCGGGGTGTGGGGAGGGCGGGTGCGTGTGTGGTAGGGGGGCAAACGAAAGCCCCGACCGGGGTCCGTGGCGGACCCGGGTCGGGGCTTGG
>CAZUVK010000357.1:0-3506 GCA_964623785.1 uncultured Gemmatimonas sp.
GGTTTTGTAATAGGCAACCAGCAATTCAAGCGATCTTTTCTGCTTGTCATTTTCGGCTACATGAACCGCTTTTTCGAGCCAGTATATGATACGGTCGATTGCGGCGCCGTACATGCCGCCGCTTTTCCATACCTTCTCCGTGATCTGGCCGTTTTCTTTCACCAGCTTGCTGTTCAGTCCCCAGGAAGGCGCATTGCCTTTGGTATCGAACCGCGCGTCGCGATGCTCTCCTTCTCGAACTTCGGCTCCGTCCGCCATCCCTCTTCGGATCGGGTGCGCCGCGCGGTGGAGATCGTTCGAAAGACCAACCCGAGCCTGATGATCGACGGCGAGATGCAGGTGGAGACCGCCTCACTGGGGGATGTCCGGCGCGAGACCTACCCCTTCAGTCACCTGGTCGGGGATGCGAACGTCTACATCTTCCCCGAGCTGAACGCGGCGAACATCGCGTACAAGCTGCTCGCGCGATTCGCCAAGGCGGAAGTGATCGGGCCGGTGCTGCTCGGCATGGGCCGCCCGGTCCAGGTCCTCCAGCGCGGGAGCACGGCGGCCGAGATCCTCCACCTCACGGCGCTCGCCGTCGTCGATGCACAGGAACGGAACGCGGCGAAGAACCCCCCGGAACCCGGCCAGTGACGCTCCCCACCGTCGAGATCGTCTACCGCAGGCCGCCGGATCGCGTGGACGTCTTCAACCAGACGGTGCTCGACGAATCCGCGGAGTGTGTCGTGACCTTCCTCGACACCGCCGGCGTGCGTCGGCCGACCGAGGTGGAAGGCAAGGTGATCCTGGAGCCTGGCTCACCCGTCGTCTGGTTCACCTTCCCCGGCGTCTGGTACGACATCGGCCGGTTCCATCGCGCCGACGGTGAGTTCACGGGATACTACGCGAACATCCTCACGCCGGTCGCCCTCGGGCGGAGCCGCTGGGAGACGACGGACCTCTTCCTGGATGTCTGGCTCGGCCGCGACGGCCGCGTCGCGATACTGGACGAGACCGAATTCCGCGACGCGGTCGTGGCCGGGTGGGTGGATGAGCCGACCGCCGCACGCGCCCGATCGGCCGCTGACGACCTGGCGCGGCGCGCCCGCGCCGGAGACTGGCCGCCCCAGATCGTCGACCTCTGGACGCTGGATCGGGCCAGGAAACGGATTGCTGACTCCGGAGACGCGGGAGGCGCGCCCGTGAGCGCGCCCCCGTTGTAGTCCTCACCCTGGCCTGCCCGACCGCTCAGTCCTCGTCTACGTCCGCCTCCGCCACGACTGCCGACACCAACCTCCGGAAATCGACGTACAGCTGACGCGTCACGCCCGGATCCTCGCGCAGCAGATCGACCAGCCGATCGTATTCCGCGAGCCGATCCACCGGGACCGACACCGTCTCCGTATGGAACTCGCCCCGGTCGGCGAAGAGCAGCCTTACCTGGGCGTTCGGGTTTCCGTTGTTCGAGTTCGCGCTCAACTGCCCGTCGCCTCGATGGGAGCTTCGGGGGCGGTCTGGCCGGCCATCTGGTAGACGCGCTCTTCCAGCTCCTGGTAGCTGCCGAAGGATGCGCGCTGGCCGTTGATGATGAACGACGGTGTCCCGTTGACCCCGAGCGACTCACCGAGGCGAAGGTTCCGCGTGACCTCTTCGGCATGCTGGTCGGATCCGAGACACGCTTCGAATGTGCGCGCGTCGATCCCGAGCAGATCCGCGTAGTCGGCAAAGGCCTCCGCGGGGTTCCGCAGGACGGACCAGGTCGGCTGACGACCGTAGAGCACGTCGTGGTACTCCCAGTACATTCCCGCGTCGCCCGCGCAACGCGCCGCGCGCGCGGCGAGGAATGCGTGCGGATGGGCGTTGATCAACGGGAAATCGTATCGGACGAGGCGTACCAGGCCCGTATCGACCAAACGTTCCTTGATCAACGGGTGGATGAACGTCGAGAATTGCTGGCACGCCGGGCACTGGAAGTCGGCGTACTCGTGGAGTTGGACGGGCGCGTTCGCCGAGCCCATCTCCACGCCGCGCGCACGCTGGATGTCAGCGGCATCCATGTCGATGGCGACCGGCTGCGTCGCGCCGGCTCCGGCCTCGCGTCGCATGCCGATGACGACGATGGCCACGACCGCAAGTACGACCGCGCCGATCAGCACGATGGTACGCTGGTTCGACTGGGGTTGTGATGTCGTCGTCGTCTTTCTTGGCTTCACCACTGGCGTTTCTCCGCTGGTCGTGTGGGGGGAAAGCGCGTCCCGGGGTGTCGGGTCCGATCCCGGTGGCCCCCGGTTTCCTGCCACGGGCTGCTATAGAGTAGAATCCATCTCCCGCTGTAGCAAGCGGATCGGAATTCCGAGGCTCCCTTCCTCACGGTTCAGACCTGTGTCGGTTTTCCTCAATAGCCACTCTGGTCATCCCGAGGCGAAGGCCGAAGGAACCGCACCTGGCCATCCACGCGGAGTCCCAATATCCGGATGCTTCGGCTTTCGTATGCGAGAATCGGACAACCAGGATGGAGCCACAGACGCGCCAGGGGGTACTTGGTATAGCGGTCGGAATGCTCTTTGCACCCTCGGTCGCCCCGGCCGAGTGACTCATTGGACCTGGACTGACACATGACCGACATCCGACTGGTCCAGCCAAATACGTCGCGAATCTGGGGGATCGCGGGCGTTCTGGCGTTCATCGGTCTGCTCCTCTGGGCCTCCGCGTTCGTCGTTGGGGACGCCACGGCGCCGGACGAACTGCCTGGGGTCGGCGCGGCCGCCGGGTTCGGGGAGCACCGGGCGCGCGTCCTCCCGGCCAAGGCGGCTCCGATGTCGACGGTCCTCCCGCCGTCGACTCGCGACCTGGGCCGCCTGGTGAACATCACCGGCTTCGCGGAAAGCGGGATCGCCGCCAGCAGCATCTGGGTCCGGACGCCCGAAGGCTTTCGCATCCTCGTCCGTTTCCAGCCCACGCCACCCGCCGAGCTGCTCGCGGGTATCGGCTCGGGCGCCACCGTGTCCTTCAACGGCTACGTCACCTCGATCGCCGTCGCGGAGTTCCACCAGATCGTCGACTCGCTGGGCGTTCGCATTCCGCGACCGCCGCCCGCGCGGAAGTTCGGCGACCTTCCCGATCCCGGGTTCGCGCGCGTCGATTCGCTGTTCATCAAGGATTTCTACATCTCCGTCCGGCCCGAAGGGATCCGGCCCGAGGTTCAGGCGCAGCCCACCACGTCGTCAAGGAGCACGGATGTACTGGTCGCCGGATGAGATGGACTCCCTCGAACGCGCGATCGTCGAGGGCTGGCGCATTCAGCTGACTCGCCGGGGCACCGAGTACGTAGTCGTGCCCAGGACAATCCGGGCAACCGGCCCGGTCGACGAACTCGTCGGCATAACCAGTACCGGTGACGAGCTCACCTTCCCACTCCCCGATATCGACAGATTCGCGGTTCTGGACTGATCGGACCCACCCTTGCCATCCCGAGCCGGACCCTGCCATCGTCATCCCGAGCCCACCCTTGTCATCCCGAGCGG
>CAZUVK010000358.1:0-2870 GCA_964623785.1 uncultured Gemmatimonas sp.
CGACCTGTTCTGGCGCGCGATCGGCGGCGAGGGCATCGCCGAACGCGATCCGGACTCCCGACTCGTCGTCGTCGAGCTGGACCCGGAGGTGACCGCGATCGCGCAGCGGTTCTTCGGGCTCAAGCAGCATCACGGGATTCGGTCCGTCCATGGCGACGCACGCGCGTTTCTGGAGTCGCCCGGCCTGGATACGGTCGACCGAATCTACGTGGACGTCTTCGGTGGTCGGGAGGCGATCCCCTATTCGCTCGTCACTCGTGAGGCCGCCGAACGGATGGCGGCTCTGCTGAACCCCGGGGGGTTGCTGGGGATGAACCTGATCGGCGTGAGTACCGGAGCGGAGGAGGTGCAGCTCTGGTCGATCGTGCGGGCCTTCGCCGCGGTGTTTTCCTCGATCGAGATCTACACCCATCTCGGGCGGGATTACCTCGGCCGGCAGAACTTCCTGCTCGTGGCGTCGCAAGCCCCAAGGGAGCCGGGCCCGTTGTCGATCGGTGTATTCGACCTCTGGCCACAGAACGAGTGGCCCGCGATGGACGACGCCGTCGTGTTTCGCGACATCGCAGCGCCTCCCGGCACGCACGCGATCACGGGCGCGACCCCGGAACGGCTCCGCGCCGAAAGCTGAAGCGGAAGCGCCCTACCGCTTGCGCTTCCGCATCTCGTCGATCTGCCCCTGGTAGTGCTTCATCGCCGCCTGCCGTTGATCCAGATGGCGCCGCATCTGTTCCGTCTGCTTCAGCTTCTGCCCTTCCACGCCGCGGTACCGCCTGTAGCTCATCCCCCGGTTCGTCAACCGAAGGATCGGCCCGCTGACGTACCTGATCACGAACGCGCGGAACCACTTCCCTTCCTTCCGCAGCTGCTCGATCACGTAGGGGAGCGCCTGGACCGAGTCCTGGACCTGCCGGTGCGTGGCTTCGGCGGACCGTTTCTTCTTTTTCTTCTTCGCCATGCTGCTTCAACCTCGATCGACTATCGGTCGGCCAGGGCGAGCCATTCCTCGGCCCGGGCAATATTGCGGGCGGCTTCATCCACGATCCCGAGCACCTCCTGCGCCACGGAGAGCGAGAGGTGGGTGTAGCCGTAGTAGCTCGGGATTCCCCGGGTCGCATCGTCGACCCACCGGCTCCAGCCGGGCAGGTCGCGGTAGATGAACTGGTTCCAGAGCAGCTCGTTGGTCCGCTCGACATCCACGTAGGGCCCGGTGATGGTGAGCCATTGGTGTCCGGGCGGGACGCGCACGAAATCCCCCGATTCAGCCTCCTCCGGGGTGATCAGTCGATAGGCGACCCCCTGCCGCGCGACGTGGTCCGCGAGCCCGAGGTTCCGGTGCGTCTGCGTCGTCATCGCGAAGTAGACCGGCCGGTCGCCCCAGGCGTGCTGGATGATCGAGAGGATGAACTGGTCCGCCGCCGTCAGGATCGTGCCGGCCGGAAGCTCAATCCGCACCCCGCGCGCCTCGAACGTCATGTTCTGCGGAAGCTGGGTATAGCCCAGTCGGGTGACGGTCTCGATCTCGTCGTCCGTGAGCGGCAGGATCGTGTCGGTGGGATACGGATCCTCCGAATAGATCGGCGCCGATTTCTCCGGGTCGAACTCGCGCTGGCAGATGATCCGCGTGGGGTCCGTCTCCGACTCACCGGGACGGATGCATGGCGTGGTGATGTCGCGGAGCTGCCTGGCGTACCACGGAGTGTTCAGGTACGACCAGACCATCACCGTCACGTCACGCCGGATACCCTCAACTTCCTGGAGGTACCAGAGCGGGAAGGTATCGTTGTCCCCGTTGGTGACCAGCACGCCGTACGGCTCGACGGAGTTGAGCAGGTTGTACGCCCAGTCACGCGCCGAGTAGTCGCCCGCGCGGGACGCGTAGTTCCAGTTGAGGGCGAGGGGGATCAGCGCGAGCGCCATCACCGGCGACGAACCCAGGAGCGCCTTCCGCCCATCCCCGACCCGTCTGGCCAGATCCAGCCAGATCGCGGTCAGCCCGATCCCCGCCCAGACCCCCCAGATCGAGAACGAGACGATGAAGAAGTAGTCCCGCTCGCGCACCTCGGCCGCGTCCGGGCTAATCCCCAGGACGGCCGACTGCCCGAACCCGTACTTGAAGTTGAGGTAGATGATCAGCCCGAGCGAGAGCGTCACGAAGAGCGTGGCGACGTACGCGAAGCTGACCCGGTCCCGCCGCCTGTGGGCCCACGCGCCGTAGACGCCGAGCGCAAGGAAGATCAGCGTGAACGGAAGGCGAGACGGCGCCATGTACGCGACCCGACCCTGAATCGACCGCGACCACTGCCAGTCGAAATACTGGAAGTAGTTCATCAACTGCGCCCCGAACGGCGCGAGGCGCTGCGTGATCGGTGGCTTCGCGTACTGCTCGCGCGCCAGCGCGGACGACAGTTCCTCGCACCCCGCCGCCCCCATCGTGATCACGCTGATCAGCGACTCCGAAAGCGAGGCGCACGTCGGGTCGGCTTCGTTGATGATGGGGCCCAGCGCGGCGCGGATCGGGAGATAGAGATGCACCGAGAGCCCGATGACCGCGAATACGAGCCCGAACGCGTAGAGCCGCCAGTTCATCAGAACGGCCGGCTTCACCATCACCAGCAGGACGAGGATGGCGGGCGCCGCCAGGAACGCCATCAGGTGGTTGCCCACCGAGAGGGCCAGCAGGAAGACCATCAGCACGAGGATGTTGTCGTCGTGCCAGGTCTTGTTGCCGGAGACGCCTCGGTGCTCCTCCACATGGTCGCGCCAGAGGAAGGCGAGCCAGGTGAGCGCCGCGATCGTCAGCAGGCTGACCGTGTAGACCTTCTCGTTGACGTTGCTCTGGTACCAGACGGTGAACGCCGTTGCCGAGATCA
>CAZUVK010000358.1:2880-3488 GCA_964623785.1 uncultured Gemmatimonas sp.
GCACCGCGGCACCCGCGCCCGCCCTGCGCGCGATCACGCTGTCCGTGAAGTACGAGAGGATCCGGTGCGCGACGAGGAACCAGAAGAACGAGGTGCCCGCCGTCATCAACGCCGAAAAGAGGTTGACCCGAACCGGTACCGACAGACCGGTCGGCGCCAGAATCAGCTCCCAGGCGCGGGCCATCAACACGAAGAGCGGGTTCCCCGGCGGGTGCGGGATGCCGAGGATGTGCGCCGTCGCGATATACTCGCTCGCGTCCCAGAACGCCGTCGTCGGCGAGAGTGAGATCGCGTACAGGAAGAACACGGCGGCACCGGCCACCAGCGCCGATCCGTAAGGTGCTCTCGTTGATGGATGACTCACGTCCGTCGTGGTCGCTCGGGTCATTTGGCGGCGTTCGCGCAGGCGGCGTGATTCGAAAAGAGCATGAAAAGTTAAGCCGCTCGCAAAGGCTTGTCCACTTCGGATTCGGCGCACCCGGCAGGGGGGATTCACCGCGAAGAACGCGAAGAGCGCGAAGTGCTCGTCGGGCGGGGCGGTACTCGTCCGAATCTTCGCGCTCTTCGCGTTCTTATAGTTGGTCTGCGGGTTATCCACGAGGCCCGGA
>CAZUVK010000359.1:0-1056 GCA_964623785.1 uncultured Gemmatimonas sp.
GTCCAGTACAGCACCGGCAGCCAGAGCGTCAGCGGGAACTTCCGCCTCCGCTGGGAGTGGGCGCCGGGGAGCGAACTCTTCATCGTCTACACGGAAGACCGGAACACCGACGTGATCGGCGAGCGGTGGTCCGATCTCTCGAACCGCGGGCTGGTGATCAAGGTGACGCGGCTGATCCGGCCGTAGCCCCGCGGGCGAGGATTGTCGGGAACCGACCTCGCGTGCCTACGCCTGTCATCCCGGGGCCCGCCCGTCATCCCGAGGCGCAGCCGAGGGATCTGCACCTCGGGACTCGCGCGGGAGGCAGGGTGCAGATCCCTCGGCTGCGCCTCGGGATGACGGGGTCGGCCCCGGGATGACGGGGTAGGTAGGCCCGCCGGGCGGGCCAGCCGCCGGGACGTGGCATCATCTCCGTTGCGGTGCTTCTTTTGCGGAATGAGATTGTTTGTGCGCCCACCTGATCCGGCGGGAGCGGATCCCCGTTCCCGTCCGGTTCGCACATCCCGCCACTGAGGCGAGCAACCCATGTTCCACGTCCTGGTCGAACCCGGCGTCCAACGTCCGCTGGCTTCCGCGGCCGACCGCGCGCTCTGTCCGCGCACCGCCGTCACGCTCGGCATGATGGCCATCCTCACCTCGGGATCGCTTCACGCCCAGATCCCCAGCCGCGAGGCCGAAGGCCAGACCCCCGCTCCCGTCGCGCTCCAGGGCGCCGACTACGATCACACCCGCGCCCCCATCGCGCGCGCCGTCCGCGCGACAGGCGGGATCACCCTCGACGGACGCCTCGACGACGACGCCTGGGCGGTCGCCCCAACGATCTCCGAATTCACCCAGGAACTCCCCGTCGAGGGCGCGCCCGCGACCCGTTCCACCGAAGTCCGATTCGTCTTCGACGACGACGCGCTCTACGTCGGCGCCATCCTCCGCGATCCCGATCCGGTCACCGGCCGGCTCATGAGGCGCGATCCCAACGGCGGCGATTTCGACTACATCCGGATCAGCATCGACAGCTACCACGACCACGAGACCGCCTACCGATTCTCGGTCAACCCG
>CAZUVK010000359.1:1066-3473 GCA_964623785.1 uncultured Gemmatimonas sp.
CAACCCGTCCGGCACGATCCGCGACGACATCGTCGCGGGCGGCGGCCAGGGTGGCGGCGATTCCTCGTGGGACCCCGTCTGGGACTCGGCCACGCTCGTGACCGAGGACGGCTGGTCGGTCGAGATGAGGATTCCGTTCAGCCAGCTCCGCTTCGGATCCGCGGAGGAGCAGACCTGGGGGATCCGCGTCGAACGAAACATCCATCGCGCGCAGGAGTTCGCCGTATTCCCCTTCGTGCCAACGCTGGATCGAGGCGGCGCTTCCCGCTTCGCGCATCTGGAAGGGATCCGGGGGATCGAACCGGGACAACGGCTCGAGATCACCCCGTACCTGGCCGGTCGGGGCGAATACCTTCAGATCGACTCCCCGGCGGGCGTCGCCTTCGCGAACCCGTACCGGAGCGGGTCCGACCACTTCGTGGACGCTGGCGCCGACCTCAAGTACAGGCTGACCTCCAACATCACGCTGGACGCGACGGTCAACCCGGACTTCGGCCAAGTCGAACTGGACCCGTCGGTCATCAACCTGACCGCCTTCGAAACCCGCTACGAGGAACGCCGACCCTTCTTCGTCGAGGGCGCGGACATCTTCAGTTTCGGCGAGGGCGGGCCGGCGGGAAGCACCGGCCGGGGCCCGCAGCTCCTCTATTCGCGCCGGATCGGGCGGGCGCCCCAGGGCGCGGTACCGACGAACACCGCTTACTCCGAAGCGGCGTCATCGACCACAATCCTCGGCGCGGCGAAGATAACCGGCCGAACGGCCGGCGGCTGGTCGCTCGGCCTGCTCGAGTCGGTGACGGCCGAGGAAGTCGCTCGCTACGCCGACATGGGGGGCGGGGTCGGTGAAGCGGTCGTGGAGCCGGCGTCGAACTACCTCGTCGGGCGGGTGCGTCGTCAGATCCGGGGCGGCGAGACCCGGTTCGGCGTGATCGGCGCCGCGGCGAACCGGCGGCTCGGCGACACGGGGATGGAGGCGCGCCTCCATTCATCCGCCTGGTCCGGCGGGCTGGACTTCGCCCACGAATGGGGCAATCGGACGTACCGGCTGGCGGGTGTATTCACGGCCAGCCGCGTCGGGGGTTCTCCCGACGCCATCCTGCGGACGCAGCGATCTTCGACCCGCTACTATCAGCGGCCCGACGCGGATCACATCACGCTGGATCCCGATGCGACCTCGCTCACGGGCTATTACGCGATGGTGGACATCGCGAAGCTGGCGGGCGCGTTCGGGGCGAAGCTGGCGATCGCCGGCGCCAGCCCGGGCTACGAGGTGAACGATCTTGGATTCCAGTCCGCGTCGGACCGGGTCATCGTCGATACGAACTTCAGCTACGCGCAGCCGAATCCGGGCCGTTTCCTCCGTCGCTGGGACACGCGCGGAGGCCCTGACGCCGTCTGGAACTACGCCGGGGACCGGGTCTTCGCGGAGGTCAACGGCGACTTCAACCTGCAGCTCCTGAACTACTGGGGAGGCGGGGTCCGTCTCGCGTA
This sequence comes from uncultured Gemmatimonas sp., assembly GCA_964623785.1. Classification (GTDB taxonomy): domain Bacteria; phylum Gemmatimonadota; class Gemmatimonadetes; order Longimicrobiales; family Longimicrobiaceae; genus WHSP01. Next base: position 2,558 of record CAZUVK010000359.1, read on the forward strand.
CAACCCCTCGTTCGCGGATGACCGGCTGACTCGCGGCGGCCCGATCGCCGCGACGCCGACGCGGCTCTCCGGACACGTGAACCTCAACAGCGATGCCCGCAGGACTACGGTCGGGCGGATGAATTTCCAGTGGGGGAAGGATGACGCCGGCGGATGGGAGACGGCCGCCAGTCTGAACCTCACCTCGAATCCCAGCGAGCGGCTGGAGATCCGGGTCGGTCCGAACTTCACCCGACGGTTCGAGACCGCGCAGTATGTGACGTCAGTCGACGACGCGCTCGCCACGAACACCTTCGGCCGCCGCTACGTTTTCGCGGACCTCGACCAGACGACCCTGGGGCTCGGCACGCGCGTGAATGTGACTTTTACGCCCACGCTCTCCCTGCAGCTCTACGCCGAACCCTTCATCTCGACGGGGGACTACCAGAGGCTGAAGGAGTTCGCCGCCCCAGGAACGTTCGGGTTCCGGGACTACGGCGAGGAAATCGGTATGCTGGTTCGGCATCCCAACGGCGACGCGGAGATCGACCCGGACGGTGATGGGCCGGCGGCGGGGTTCACGATTTCGGATCGTGACTTCAGCTACCGCAGCCTTCTGGGCAACGCGGTGCTCCGATGGGAGTGGCGGCGGGGGTCAACGTTCTACCTCGTCTGGCAGCAGCGCCGGATCGACTCGGTCACCGGGCTCGGCGCATCGGGTGCAAATGCCGGGGTCGGCGAGTTCGAGTTTTCGCGCGACGTGGGCGACATGTTCGGGGCGCGCCCGGACAACATCCTGGTCGTCAAGTTCAACTACTGGCTGAATCCGTAGGAGGGAAGCTCCGGCGGAAACCGGTAGATGAATAGGGACCGCGAAGAACGCGGAGAGCGCGAAGGGCTCGGGGGGTTGGAATGCCCCCGAGCCCTTCGCGCTCTC
>CAZUVK010000360.1:0-3449 GCA_964623785.1 uncultured Gemmatimonas sp.
GGGTGCTCGTCCTGCGGGACTTCGTCGGCGGTAAGGATCGCGTGGACCCCAGGAAGCGCGAGCGCCTCACTGTAGTCGATACTGCGGACCCGCGCGTGGGGCAGGGGACTCACCAGGAGCTTGGCGAAGAGCATCCCTTCGGCCCGGTAGTCCTCCGCGTACTTCGCGCGCCCCGTGATCTTTGCCACGAGGTCCTGGGGCACGAAGCTCTTACCAATCAGATTGTATTCGGCCACGCTTCACCTCCCTAGGACGTACGCATGTACTCCGCGGCACGCATCGCGGAGTTGAGGATCTTGGGATAATCGGCACAGCGGCAGAGGTTGCCGGAGAGCGCGACGGCCATCTCGTCACGCGTCGGCGACGGATTCTGCTGGAGGAAACCAACCATCGACATGATGAAGCCGGGGGCGCAGAACGCGCACTGGAAGCCCGCTTCATCGTAGACCGCCCGCTGCACCGGGTGCAGCTGGTCGCCGTTCGCGAGACCTTCGATCGTGGTCACCTCGCGGCCGCGAACCTGGTGCGTCAGAATCGAGCACGCGTAGGTCGGGACCCCGCCGACGAGCACCGTGCAGGCGCCGCAGTCCGCTCGGTCGCAGCCGATCTTCGTGCCGGTGAGTCCGAGCTTGTAGCGGAGGGTCGTGGCAAGCGTCTCCTGCTTCATGACATCCACGCGCCGGTCCTGCCCGTTTACCTGGAGCGTCACGAGCCGTTCCACGGCGCCGGGCGCCTGCAGCGCGGCCGCCGTACTCGTGCTCCGGAAGAGGTAGGCCGCCGACGACACCGTCGCGCCCGCCGCGATGACCCCCTTGATGAAGGTTCGACGGGTGAACGACCGTTCCGCCTTCGATCTCAGGTCGAGTGTTTCCATGGTGCGATCCCTGTTGAGAAGGATACCAAGGGCCGGCGCGAGTGAACGCGACTCCCCGGGCCGCGAACGACCCTGCCAATACTACGACAGCAATACTTCGCCTCGACGGATATCGTCAGTCTCCAGCCACACACGCCAAGAGCCCGGCCAAGCGATCGAAGACGTTTCGATCACCGCCGAGCGGGCGACCCGGGACAACCAGCTCGTTGCGAGCCTTCGGCTGACACGTTCTCCGTGGTTCCGGTGGTGAATGCCGGTGCGAGACGATATCCGATATGAAACAACCCGGCGCGCGTTCCTGTAGGCTCTTTGCCGAGTTTCGGGCGCCGCGTCGATAAACTTGCAGGTGTCAATGGGACGGGTGGCTGGCGCGCCAGGCGCGTCTCCCACGGTCCCGAAGCAAGATACCCGGCGGATCCGCCTTCTGTCAACCGACGCGAGCCTCGCGTGACCACCCGGATCTCGTTTGTCAAGTGTGCATTACGACGATGACAAGTAAACATTGCACACGAGGTTTCGGGGCGCCTGGCCGGGCGCGTCCACGCGGCGGCGTCACCCGTCGCCGCGTTCGGTCCCGGACCTTTGACTCGCGTCGCGTCGCGTGTATATTTCACCCGGGTACCCGAACAAGTGACGCCAGGGAGGTTATCTTGAAGAAACAACGGAAGTTCCTTCTCGCCGCGACGCTGGTGATTGGCCTGGTCGGTTATCTCATGGTCACCGGCATGCGGGACTCGATGGTGTACTACTATACGCCGGCCGAGCTTCTCTCGAGAGTGGCGTCGGATCCGACGGTGCACGATGAGGGGCTCAAGGTGGGTGGGCGGGTCGTCCCCGGGACGGTTACATACGACGCGCGGACGCTCGACCTCTCGTTCCAGGTCGTCGACATCGAGACCCCCCTTGCTGGCGGCGAGGCCCCGGCAACGTTCCCGGTCTCGTTCCAGGGTCCGCTTCCCGAGACGTTCGAGGAGGGGGCCGATGTCGTGATATCGGGCCGCTTCACTTCAGCGGGCGTCTTCCAGGCGACTGAGGTACTGACCAAGTGCGGTTCCCGGTACGAGGCGGGTATCGAGGATTACCTCTCGTGACACAGATTGGCGAGATTGCACTATGGGTGGCGCTCGTCCTCTCTCTCTGGGGGGCGGGCGCCGCGTTTATCGGCGGGAAGACCCGGCGAGGTGATCTCGTTCTCTCCGCGGAGCGGTCGCTCCTGGCGGTCTTCGGTCTCCTCGTCATTACCTCCGGCGCGATCATCGCCGCGTTCCTCGGCAACGAGTACCGCTACCAGTACGTCGCGGGGTATTCGAACCGGGAGCTTTCGCTCTACTACAAGATTTCGGGCCTCTGGGCGGGCCAGACGGGCTCGCTCGTGTTCTGGGCGCTCCTGCTCGGATTCTTTGCCTCGCTGACGGTCATCCAGAACCGGAATCGAAACCGGGACCTGATGCCGTATGTGGTCGGCACGCTCCTGGTCATTCTCGGCTTCTTCCTGGTCGTCATTGTCACGGTCTCCAACCCGTTCGCCATGTTCCCGTTCGCTCCGGCGGACGGTCAGGGGTTGAACCCGCAGTTGCAGAGCGTCTGGATGACGATCCATCCACCCACGCTTTATCTGGGGTTCACCGCGTTTACGATTCCGTTCGCTTTCGCGACCGCGGCGCTGATCACGGGGCGGTTGGATACGACGTGGATCACGACGACCCGCAGGTGGACGCTCCTTTCGTGGTTCTTCCTCACGAACGGCATCATCTTCGGGATGATGTGGGCGTACGTCGAGTTGGGTTGGGGCGGCTACTGGTTCTGGGATCCGGTCGAGAACGCGTCGTTGCTCCCCTGGCTCACGGCCACGGCCTTCCTGCACTCCGTGATGATCCAGGAGAAGCGCGGAATGCTGAAGATGTGGAACATGCTGCTCGTCCAGGGCACGTTCCTCCTCTGTATCATGGCGACGTTCCTGACTCGTTCCGGGCTGATCGAGTCCGTGCACTCGTTCGCCCAGAATCTGCAGATCGCGTACATCTTCCTCGGGTTCATGAGCGCGCTGACGCTCGTCTGCGCCGCTCTCGTCTACTACAGGCGGGACCGGATGGAACCCGAGAACCATCTCGAATCGTTCGTGTCGCGGGAAGCCGCGTTCATCGGGAACAACCTGCTCTTCGTGGGAGCGATGTTCGCGGTGCTCTGGGGTACGCTGTTCCCGCTCATCTCCGAGGGATTCCTCGGGCAGAAGATCGCGGTCGGCCCTCCGTTCTTCAATCGGGTGACGATCCCGATGGGGCTGATTCTGCTGGCGCTCCTGGGGATCGGCCCGATCATCGCCTGGCGGAAAGCCACGCCGCGGAATCTGAAGCGGAACTTCACCTGGCCGCTGGCCGTCGGGCTGGTCGTAGCGGCCCTGTGCCTGGTTGTGGGCATCCGGCACACGCAGGTGATCCTGACCTTCTCGCTGGGTGCCTTCACGCTGACGACCGTCTTCACCGAGTTCCGGAAGGGGACTCGGGCGAGAGCGGTGGTCGAAGGCGAAGGGTTGGCGAAGGCGTTCATTCACCTGATCCAGCGGAACCGAAGACGC
>CAZUVK010000361.1:0-1514 GCA_964623785.1 uncultured Gemmatimonas sp.
CGAGAAGCCTGGATGGGAAACGGCATCTGGCAGAACGGGCAGTTCTTCTCCGTCGAGGCCGGCGCTTCCGGTTCCTCGCGCATCCGGTTGTACGCCTGGATCAGGATGAAGACCGCGAATGAGACGATCAGGAACGAGATGACTGCGTTGACGAACAGCCCGTAGTTCAGCGTCGGCGCGCCGGCCGCCGTCGCATCGGCGAGCGAGGCATACGTCTCGCCGGAGAGATTGATGTAAAGGTTCGAGAAGTCCACTCCGCCCGAGAGCAGCCCGATCGGCGGCATCAGGATGTCGTTGACGAACGAGTTCACGACGCTCGTGAACGCGGCGCCGATCACGATACCGACGGCAAGGTCCATCACATTGCCGCGCGCGATGAATTTCTTGAATTCGTTTAGCATCCAGGTGGCTCCATGAGAACGGGGACGCCGGCCGCCGGATCCGTCAGGCGGCGGCACGGGGAAATCGGGACGATATCTGAATCGGCGTCAAGCTAATGCCGGGCTCGGATCGCGTGCAATGATTCCATTGTTACGGAGGGTTCGATCCCTCGCGGCCGGCGGCCGGCGGCCCGGCCCGGTCAGGGCGCCAGCCACCACTCCCGCGCGGATCGCATCTCGCCCCGGACGTCCAGGGTCACGCCGCGCAGCCGGTCCCGGTGCGCGACGAGCCGGTTCGGATAGTAGAGGACGGCGTAGGGGCCTTCCTCGATCAGAATCGTGTGGTACTCGGTCCAGAGCGGGCGTGCGGTCTCCCGGTCGGTGATGACGTTGAGTGTGTCGATCAGCGTGTCGATCCGCGGATTCGAGAACCCGGTCTCCTGGTAGGGTTCGTTCAGGTTTCGCGAGTGGAGGATCGAGGCGTCGTCCTTCCGGAAGTCGGTGACCCACCCGGCGGTGACGGCCTCGAACCCGCGCACGCGCTCCCCGCGCTCGTTGAGCGACCCGTCGAGCAGCCCGATCAACGTGTTCCACTCGAGCGTCCGTGGCTCCACCGCCACGCCGATCCCGCGGAACTGCGCCTGGATGATCTCCCCGATATCCCGCCTCAGGTCGTTGCCCTGGTTGGTGACCAGGGTGAAGCGGAACGGCAGCCCTTCCTCGTTCTCGATGATTCCGTCGCCGTTGCGATCCTCCCAGCCGGCTTCGCGGAGCAGCCGCCGGGCGCCCTCCGGGTCGTGCGGCGCCTGGAGGGCCCGCTGGTCAGGGAACGCCCAGTGCGCGGGGGTGCTCGTCGACACGCCGATCTCGCCGTAGCCGTAGAGCAGGGCATCGACGATCGCGCGCCGGTCGATCGCCATCGAGAGCGCGCGCCGCACCCGCGCGTCGTCAAAGAGCGGAAGCCGCGTGTTCCAGCCGACGTAGGTGTACGCCCGGTACGGCGAATCGAGCAGTACGACGCCGTTCGCGGCCTCGACCTGCCCGCCCTGCGCGGGGTTCGGCGCGGGGTACATGTCGATCCGCCCGGTCAGCAGCTCGGTCAGGAGCGTCGTCTGCTCGGGGATGACGCGGATG
>CAZUVK010000361.1:1524-3402 GCA_964623785.1 uncultured Gemmatimonas sp.
GATGACGAGCCGGTCGAGATACGGCCGGCCGCCCAGGGCCTCGGGGAAATCGGGGTTGGCCTCGAACGTCCACTCCTGGCCGGGCACCCGCCGCACGAACCGGAACGGCCCGTTCCCGACCGGCGTCGCGGTCCCGTACGGGTGGCGCAGCAGCTCTTCCGGGGGCACGTCCCCGAGGATGTGCTCCGGCAGGATCGGCAGGCGCCAGGCGTCGAACATGTCCGCGTGCGGCCGAACCCTGATGCGCACCGTGAAGGAGTCGACCACCTCGATCCGTTCGCTCCACAGGTCGAAGCTCGCCCGGTTCGGGAAGGCGGTTCGCGGGTCGACCGCGCGTTCGTAGGTGAAGCGGACGTCCTCCGCGGTCGTTGGCACGCCGTCATGCCAGGCGATATCGCGCCGGATATGGAAGGTGACGTCGAGTGAATCGGGTCCGGCGCGGGTGGTGTCCCATCTCTCCGCGAGCCAGGGAACGGGCTCCAGGTTCTCGTCGTACTGGACGAGCGGCATGAGCAGCAGGTACTCCTGCACGTCCCGGCTGTTGGCGTCGCTCGAGACGACCGAGGTCATGCTCTGGAGGTCCGCCACCATGCCGATCACGGCAGTGCCCCCGTATCGGTCGGCTTCGGGCACGTCGGCGCTGGCCACGGTGCTGGAGCCGCCCGCCCCGCCGAAGTCGCCACAGCCCGCGGCCAGGATCGCCGCGAACACCGCGGTCGCGCGCGCCGCACGCCGCCGCCAGCCGACCGGGCCGGTGACGATCCCGGGCGTGTTGCCTGACGGGCCGGTGTCGTTCATCCCCTGAGCTCCCGGTAGAAGGCGAGCGTCTCCTCGGCGATACTGCGCCAGCTGAAGTGGACCAGGACGCGGTGCCGCGCGGAGGCGCCCATCGCGGCACGTTTCTCCGGATTGGCCATCAGCTCGTCGATCGCGGCGGCGAGCGCCGCGGAGAACGCGGCCGGGTCGCGCGGCTCGGCGGATCCGCCGCCCTCGGCCTCGAAATCCACCAGCAGCCCGGTCTCCCCCGGCACCACGATCTCGGGAATGCCGCCCACGGCCGAGGCGACGACCGGCGTCTCGCACGCCATCGCCTCGAGGTTGATGATCCCGAACGGCTCGTAGACCGACGGGCAGACGAAGATGTCCGCGTGCGAGTACAGGACGATGACGTCCTCGCGGGGCAGCATCTCGTCGATCCAGATGATCCGCGCGGGCGAGTCCCGGCGCGCCTCCTCGACGAGCGCGGCCATCTCCGCCCCGATCTCCTCGGTGTCCGGCGCGCCGGCGCAGAGGACGACCTGCACGTCCGACTCCAGCAGCGGCAGCGCGCGGACCAGGTGGAGGATGCCCTTCTGGCGCGTGATGCGGCCCACGAAGAGCACCATCGGCCGGTCCGGATCGATGCCCAGGCCGCGCAGCGTGTCTGGCGAGCGGGTCGGCGTGTACTCGCCGGGGTCGATCCCGTTGTGGATCACGCGCACGCGGTCGGGGTCCACGCCGTAGAGCGCCTCGACATCCGCCTTCATCGCCCGGGACACGGCGATCACGCCGTCCGCGTTCTGGTAGGCCGTCCGCTCGATCCAGGTGGTGGCGCGGTAGGCGCTGCCCAGCTGCTCCTCCTTCCACGGACGGTGCGGCTCGAGCGAGTGGGTGGTGAGCACGAGGGGCGCACCGGTGAGCGGCCGCGCGAGGCAGCCGGCGAGGTGCGTGTACCAGGTGTGGCAGTGCACGATGTCGGGCGCGTCGAGTTCGCCGACCATCGCCAGGTCCCGGACGAGCGCTTCGAGGAGCCGCGCGTGCCGGGGGTCGCGAGCGGGGAGCTTCACGTCGGGGTCGATGCCCAGGACCCGGGGACGGCCATCGGGATCGCGCTGGTCG
>CAZUVK010000362.1:0-3361 GCA_964623785.1 uncultured Gemmatimonas sp.
CCGGGCTGCGCTACACGCAGCCGCAGGGCGCCTACTTCGTGATGCTCGATGTATCGCCATTCGGGTACGACAGCGACATCGAGTTCTCTCGCTGGATGACGAAGGAGATCGGCGTGGCTCCGGTGCCCGGCTCGGTGTTCTTCCACAAGCGCGAGCACCGCTACGTGCGGCTGAACTTCGCCAAGCGCGCGGAGACTCTCCACGCGGCCGGTGAGCGGCTTCTAGCACTGCGCCGCGGGTAAGGGAGTGGCCTGACTTCAGGCAGCGAGACGCGACGGGCCAAGCATGGCTCAGGTGGGTTCGAGGATGAGGACTTCATCACCGTGCCCGTCCATCTCCCCAGTCGGCCTCCACCCCTGCGAGCGATAGAACTCGTATGCCCGTGTGGAAGGATCGGGAGACGCCCCGAGCCACACCTTCTCGTTGCCCCTGGAGCGAAGCCAATGGACCACCTCGGTGAGAAGCCGCTTCCCGATGCCCTTGCTTTCGTACTCCGGTAGCACAGCGAGGACAAGCACGTCTCCCGTTGCCGCCTCGCCGCTGCAGAAGGCCACGACCGCGGATTCGTGCTCGCACACCCAGCCCCTCACCTGATCGGACCTGAGCGCTTCAGCGATCGAAGACGGCGTCACTCCGATTCTGGCGAGATACTCCCGGGAGACCGGGTTCTCCCGGGTGCGTTCCCGGACCCAGAAGAGACTCTCGATGTCTGCTTCCCGGGTCTCGCGGAATAGCAGGTTCATATGCGTCCGAAAGGTGAGGTCCGGTCCAGAGCCCCGAACGAATTGGCAAAAGGCGGCCCAAGCGAGAAGTTACCCGGCGAAGCACGGACGAGGCGCAGTCACGGAGCCCCGCCGGTGCCGGGAGGGCATACCTGGAAAACGAAAGGATGCCACTCGCTTTTGAAGGAATTTTCCCACTCCTTCGCGGAGGTCGAATGAGTTCGTTCGAGTATGTCATGGTGCTGGTGGCAATCATCCTGGGAATGGGGATCACGACGTTGCTGGGCGGCGCCGTGCGCGTCCTTCAGTCGGGTAGCGGCATGAAGCTGGGGCTGCTGCACAGCCTCTGGGTCCTGATGCTCCTCGTCGCGCAGGTCAGTCTCTGGGCGTCTCGCTGGACGGGCGAGGGGAGACAGGAGTGGTCTGGCGCCGTGCTGCTACTCTTCCTGTTGATGCCGATCATCTACTACGCGCTGGCGGACCTCCTCTTCCCTGACGCCGGCACCACTGTCGAGCTAACCGAGTACTTCCTGGACAATCGCCGGGCGTTCTTCGGTCTGTTGATCGCGGCAAGCATTGCGAGCGCGGTGGGACCCTTGCTGTTCTATCAGCGGGAACGAACGCCGACGGTGATCCTGCTGGGTTTCATTCCGGGGCACCTGTACTTCGCGTTCTCGCGCAACCGCTTTCTGCACATTGCCTGGGCCGCGATCGTCCTCCTCGGGTATACCGTGGGACTCGTCGCGATGTCGATCGGCTGAACTGTGGTGCAGTGCGCGGATAGTGGGGAAAGTCGGCCGCCTCCTTACCCCTCCGCCATCTCCTGACACAACCGCGCGATCAGCAGCTCGACGAGCGCCAGCGACGCGCGCCAGCTCACCGCCCCCGTCTCGTCGTGGTACGCGCCGGCGACCGGCATCGCGCTCCCCGTGTCGAACGCCCGGGCCGCCCACGCCCTCACCGTCCCCTCGCCGATCGTCGCGGGAATGCGGATCGTAACCTCGCCGTCCGCGTCAGCCAGTCCAACCGGCAACTCCCCGAGCAGCCCGTTCGACCGCACGACCTCCGCCGCCGCCCGCCGCAGCCGCATGGTCGTCGCCACCTCGGTGTCCGGAGCCTCGGGCTCGGGCACGGCGAATTCGACCACGACATCCGCAAGGTCCGCCTGCGGCAGCAGAAACTCCTTCGCGTCGAGCAGGTGGTCGGCGATGTTCTTCAGGACCTCCGCCTCCGTGTATCCCCGGAAGAGCACGTCGCGACGGAGCTTCCAGCGGAAGAGCAGTTCGGGTTCGGGGAATAGGAAGACCGAGAGGTCGTAGAGCCCGTCGAAGTCGGTGGACGGGAAGCCGAGCAGCCCCCGCGCGACGACGATCTCGCGCGGTTCGACGACGCGGATCGGGCCGAACGTTCCATCGGCGTGACTGTACGTGCGGTTCTGGACCGTCTCTCCGGCGCGAAGTTGCCGCAGATGCTCTCGCAGCAGTGCCAGGTTGTGGACCGACGGGTTCAGCGAAGTCACCCCACGCTCGGCCCGCTCCTGCCGAGTGAACCTCTGGTAGTCGTCGAGCCTCAGATCGGCGACCCGGTCACGGCCGAGCAGCTCCGCGACGGCGTCCGCCACGGTGCTCTTTCCGCTCCCGGAGTCCCCGACGATCCCGACGACGAAAGCGGACCGACCGTTCGCGTCCGCGCCCCCGCTCGGTTCGCCCACGATGTCATCCCATTCGGCCGCCAGCATGTCGCGCTCGCGGGACTCGCTCCGTCCTTCGTTATCGTTCACTTGCACTCCAGCCAGTTCGCGCCGGTCCCGGTCGCAACCACGAGCGGGACACGCAGATCCATCGCGCTCTCCATCCGCTCCTTCACGAGCGCCAGCGTCGCCTCGGCCTCGCCGGCCGGCGCCTCGAAGAGCAATTCGTCGTGCACCTGCAGGAGCATCCGGGCGCTCGAACCCTCGGCCGCCAGCGCGCGGTGGATGTCGATCATCGCGATCTTGATCAGATCCGCCGCCGTCCCCTGGATCGGCGCGTTCGTGGAAACGCGCTCGCCGAACGACCGGATGTTGAAGTTCTTCGACCGGATCTCCGGAATGTACCGCCGGCGGCCGGTCAACGTTTCGACGTAGCCCCGTTCGCGCGCGATCTCCACCTGACCGTCCAGATAGGAGCGAACACCGGGGAACCTCTCGAAGTATCGTTCGATGAACTCCTTTCCTTCGGCGGTACTGATTCCGAGCTGCCGCGCGAGGGAGAACGGCCCGATCCCGTAGATCACCGCGAAGTTCACCGTCTTGGCGCGGTCGCGCATCGTGCGGGTGACGTCGGCGGAGTCGACGCCGAAGACGAGCGCGGCCGTCTGGCGGTGGATGTCGATCCCCGACCGGAAGGCCTCGACGAAGGCGACGTCCTCCGAGTAGTGCGCCAGGATCCGCAGCTCGATCTGCGAGTAGTCCGCCGAGACGAAGACGTGGCCCGGCTCGGGCACGAACCCGCGCCGGATCTCCGCCCCCAGCTCCGTGCGGATCGGGATGTTCTGAAGGTTCGGGTCGCTCGACGCCAGCCGCCCCGTGCTCGCGACGGTCTGGTTGAACGACGTGTGAACGCGGCCGGTCTCGGGGTTGATCGTGCGCGGCAACGCGG
>CAZUVK010000363.1:0-3268 GCA_964623785.1 uncultured Gemmatimonas sp.
GCTCGACGCGGCCGAGCGACATCGCGAGGAGCTGACGGTGTCGATCCAGCAGGCGCAGCGTTGGGGCTACCTGAACCGGCGGATCCTGGACGTTCTGCCGTGGCTCTCCGCGGTGTTCGTCGTCACCATCGTACTCTTCGGCATCCGCCGGGCGCGCCGGATCGCGCGTGGCCTGGCGAGTCCGATCGACGAGCTGGTCAGCTGGTCGGGCAGGGTCGCCCGGGGCGAGCCGCTCCCCCCCGCGAACCCTGGCACGACCGCGGATGCTGGCGAGTTCGGCGTACTCCGCGACTCGTTCCGGACGATGGCACTCCAGATCGAGGAATCCCGTGTTCGCGAGGTCGAGGCAGCGCGGATGCGCGCGTCCGTGTCGATCGCCCGGGGTGTCGCGCATGAGCTGAAGAACGCACTGACCCCTCTCCGCCTCGCCGTCCGCGCCCTGGGGGCCGACCGATCGCTCTCCGAAACCGCGCGGGAACCGCTCGAGGTGATCGACGCGGAAAGCGAACGGCTCCACGCCCTGGCCCGCGCGTTCTCCCAGTTCGGCCATCCACCGTCCGGTCCGCGCAGTCCGATCGATCTGGTGGAGATGTTCGAGTATCTCGGGCGTACGCACCTTCCGCCGGAGGTCGCGTTCGAACTGACGACGGCGGGGCCGACGACCGTGAACGGATATCATGACGCCCTGAGCCGTGCTTTCGCCAATCTGCTGCTGAATTCCGTGGAGGCGATGGCGGGCGGGGGCGGCGGGAGTCTCCGGGTGAAGATCGCGTCCGGAGGCTCCGGGAGCGTGACCGTTTGGATCAGCGATACCGGGCCGGGGCTACCCGCCGGCTTCGAGGGTCGCGCCTGGGATCCCGATTTCACGACCAAGGCGCGCGGGACCGGGATCGGCCTGGCGCTCGTGCGGCAGACGATCCTCGCGCACGGTGGTGAGATCCGCGCGGCGAACGGCGTGGCGGGCGGCGCCGAGTTCACGGTCGTGCTGCCGGTGACGGGCGGGGCCAGGCCGGAGGGCGGGGCTGAAGGCGAGGCACGTGAAGTTGGTGGTGGCATCGGTGGCGTCGACCGTGGCGCGGGGGTGCCAGGGCGGGTCGGGGATCCGCCCCTACAAACGGCGGCCGTCACGCGCGGCCCCGCCCGCGGCGCCTGACCTACCGGCGCCGACCTCCATGCGATCCATCCTGATCGTCGACGACGAGCCGAACATTCGGAAGATGCTCGGGAGCCTCCTCCGCGCGGAGGGTTTCGGCGTGCACGAAGCCGATTCCGCGGACGCCGGCATCGCGGCGCTGCGCGAAGCCGAACCCGACGTCGTGCTGATGGACCTCGCCATGCCGGGCCGCACCGGGCTCGAGGCGCTTCCCGACCTCATCGCCGCCTCGCCAGAGGTCCCCGTCGTGATGATGAGCGGCCGCGCGACGCTGTCCGACGCTGTCCGCGCGACGCAGCTTGGCGCGTATCACTTCCTGGAGAAGCCGCTCTCCCCCGAGTCCGTCCTGCTGACGCTGCGTTCCGCGATCGAATTGCGCCGCACGCGCGAGGTGAACCGCGCGCTCGCGGAGGAGCTCGGCCACGGTGACGAGCTGATCGGCGCCAGCGACGAGATGCGGCGCGTCCGCGAGCTGATCGCGCGGGTCGCCGGCACCGACGCGCGGGTTCTGATCACGGGCGAATCCGGCACGGGCAAGGAGCTGGCGGCCGCCGCGATCCACCGGCAGAGCGCGCGGTCGCGGCAGCCGTTCGTGCGGGTCAATTGCGCCGCGATCCCGCGGGAGCTGATCGAGTCGGAGCTGTTCGGGCACGAGCGTGGGGCGTTCACCGGGGCGACCGAGCGGCGGCGTGGCCGGTTTGAGCTGGCGGACGGCGGCACGCTCCTCCTCGACGAGGTCGGCGAGCTGAGCCCCGAGGCCCAGGCGAAGCTGCTGCGGGTGCTGGAATCGCGCGAGATCGAGCGGGTCGGTGGCTCGGGGCCAGTACCCATCGACCTGCGGGTTCTGGCCGCGACGAACCGCGACCTCCCGGAGGATGTCCGGAAGGGGCGCTTCCGCGAGGACCTCTTCTTCCGGCTCCACGTCGTGCCGCTTCACCTGCCAACGCTGCGTGCGCGCAGGGAGGACATCCCCCTCCTCACCGAGCACTTCCTCAGGCGGAGCCGGGAGCGGGATGGGCTGCGGCCGCCCGAGATCACGGAGGAGGCGATGGCCGCGCTGCGGCGGTACGACTGGCCGGGCAACGTCCGTGAACTCGCGAACATCGTGGAGCGACTGACGATTCTGAGCGCCGGGGAGCGGGTGGGCGCGGCCGACGTGGCGCGGTTGCTGGAGACGTCGGGGTCGCGGCCTGGCGGCATCGGCATCGGCGCGGCGGGTTCGGTGGGCCCGGCGGACGACCCGAAGCTCGGTCTCACCGAGCGGCTCGACGCCGTGGAGCGCCGGATGATCGAAGACGCGCTCGACGCCGCGGCCGGCAGCATCGCCGACGCCGCGCGGCGGCTCCAGACCGACCGGGCCAACCTCTACCGGCGGATGCGCCGGCTCGACATTGACCGGTGACCACGCCTCAACCAGGGTTGAACCAGATGAACAGCGTCAGGCGCATGGTGGGAACGCTCGCGGTCGCCCTGCCGCTGCTCGCGGCCGGCACGGCGCGAGCCCCCGCGGCGGTGGCGCAGGATCGGCCGCCCGATGTCGCGGCCGCCGATACCGCCGTCCGACCGGCCCCGAGCCGTCAGGCCGCGCCACGCGGCCGGCGCAGCGACTTCCTTATCACGACGGGGAGGAGCTACAACCGGGTGGAGGGCCTCCCGATCGCGTTCGGCCCGCGGCTCGAGACCGAAAGTTCGAACCCGCTCCGGCTGGAGGCGCTGGCCATCTACCGAACCGAGTCCGGGCTCCGGTTCGAGCCCGATGAGATGGGCTACTTCGTCCGGGCCGACCAGTTCCTCGGCGGCCGGCGGGAGTATCGGGTCGGCGCGTCCCTCTATTCGGTGATTGACCCGATCGAGGACTGGCAGATCAGCGATCTGGAGACGGGCCTCTCCACCTTCCTCTTCCACCGTGACTACCGCGACCACTACGACCGATCGGGGTGGGGTTTGAGCGCGGGCTGGGCGCCCCGCGATCTCCCGCTCGACGTGACATTGGAGACGCGGTGGGAGACCCACGAGCTGCGCGCCACCGGCGGCCCGTGGTCCGTCTTCCGGAACTCCGACCCGTGGCGGCCGCAGCCGATCGTGGGAGAGGGGGATATCGGGTCGGTGATCGGC
>CAZUVK010000364.1:0-3200 GCA_964623785.1 uncultured Gemmatimonas sp.
GAAGACGTTCGAGCAGGCGGCGGGCTTCCTGCGCATCCGCGATGGGGCGAATCCCCTCGACGGGTCCGCGGTTCATCCGGAGCGGTACGCGCTTGTCGAGCGGATGGCGGCGGACGCGGGGGTGGGCGTGGCCGATCTCGTTGGGGCCGAGGCGGTGGTCCGCCAGTTGGAGCCCGCGCGCTATGTTTCGGGCGATGTCGGACTTCCCACTGTCCGCGATATCCTCGACGAGCTTCGGAAGCCCGGGCGCGATCCAAGGAAGTCGTTCGAGGCGCCCGCGTTCCGGGATGACGTCAACGAGATCGGTGATCTGCGGGAGGGCATGGTCCTGCAGGGGACCGTAACGAACGTCGTGGCTTTCGGCGCGTTCGTGGATGTCGGGGTCCACCAGGACGGGCTCGTGCACGTGTCGCAGCTGGCCGATCGGTTCGTGCGGGACCCCAACGAAGTCGTGCGGGTGGGGGACCGGGTCACCGTGCGCGTGGCCAGCGTCGACCCGGCGCGGCGCCGGATCGGTCTCTCGATGCGATCACCGGACGCCGCGTCGAGCCGGACGGGTACCAAGAGCGCTTGAATCAGCCTGGTTTTTTCCGTAATTTCCACGATTTGGGGGCGTTAGCTCAATGGTAGAGCAAACGGCTTTTAACCGTTAGGTTCTGGGTTCGAGCCCCAGGCGCCCCATATCCGGCCCGGAACGGCGTCCAACTGGTGGAGCGGCGGGTAGCCACAAGACGCACAAAGCGCACAGGTCGAAGTTCCGCACGAGAAGGTCAGATGACCGATGGGATTCCCTTCCACAACCGGCGAGACGCTTCAGACTGGCGCGGCTCCCGGTCGCGTCACATAGTTGTTTCCTGTCCAGCCCGGTGGTGATCAACACCCGTTAGACCGGAGGAGAAAAATGACGAGGGGTGATTCACGAGTTCGCGGTCCGATGAAAGTCGCGGCGCTGTTTACGATGCTTTCCGGCTTGCTCCTCGCGGGATGCGAGTCGGGCGTGGCCGCTGTGTCCGAGATACCGCCCGGCGAATGGCGTAACATCAATGGCGACGAAACCGGCGCGCGCTACTCGGCGCTCGACCAGATCGACGCGAGCAATTTCAACAACCTGCAGGTCGCGTGGGAATGGCGCGGCGCGCAGGACGCGGGAATCGACCTCGGCGGCTCGGTCAACGCCCGGGCGCTGCCGATCTACGTGAACGGGAAGCTGATCACGACGTCGGGCCCGCGCCGCACGGTGGTCGCGATGGACCCGGCCACGGGGGAGACGATCTGGACGTTCCAGGAGCCGGTCACGTGGCGTCAGGAGTACTCGATGCGCGCGAACTACGGCAAGGGCGTGGCATACGCGGAGGTCGACGGGCGCGGCGTCGTCTTCATCAGCACGCCGGCGTTCTTCCTCCACGCGCTCGACGCCGAGACCGGCCAGCCGCTGGAGGGCTGGGGTGAGCGTGTCCCGCTCGAAGGGTTCCCGGCATCGGGCAGCGTGGACCTCGTGGCGGACCTGATCGAGGGATGGGAGCCGTGGGAGAGCGCCAACCTCGAGTACGATCCTGACCAGGGGTTGCCGCTGACGTTGGGTTACATCACGAGCAGCTCACCGCCGATCGTGGTCAACGACGTGGTCATCGTCGGGAACTCGGCGGAGCAGGGCTACAATCAGTCCCGCCAGGAGAACGTTCCCGGTGACATCCTCGCGTATGACGCGCGCACGGGGGATTTCCTCTGGAAATTCCACGTCATTCCGCGTCCGGGCGAGTTCGGGCACGACACCTGGGAGAGCGACGCCTGGCGCTGGACGGGCGACGTTTCCTCCTGGGCGCCGCTCACGGCCGATTCCGAGCGCGGTATCGTCTACATCCCGACGAATCCGCCCACGATGGACTTCTTCGGTGGTTTCCGCCCGGGCGATGGCCTCTTCGGAACCAGCCTGATCGCGCTGGATGTCCGCACTGGCGAGCGAAAATGGCACTATCAGCTGGTGAAGCATGACGTCTGGAACTACGACACGCCGGTCGCGCCGATCCTGATGGACGTCACGGTGGATGGACGGCGGGTCCCGGGCGTATTCCAGGTGACGAAGCAGGCCTTCCTCTACGCGTTCAACCGGGAGACCGGTCAGCCGATCTGGCCGATCGAGGACCGGCCCGTGCCGCAGTCCAAGGTGCCTGGGGAGAAGCTCGCGGCGACGCAGCCGTTCCCGACCTGGCCTCTCGCGTTCGACCTCCAGGGCCGGACCGAGGACCACCTGATCGACTACACTCCGGAGATCCGGCAGCGGGCGCTTGAAGTCGCGATCGCGGGCAACCACTTCGCGCCGCTCTTCAACCCGCCGACGCACGTCGGCAACCCGGACGGCGACGGGCCGGCCCTCATCTGTCCGGGCTCGACGGGTGGCGTCAACATCACCGGCCCGGCGGTGGCCGATCCGGAGCAGGGGATCATCTTCATCACCTCGCACAGCGGTTGCGGAAACACGATTCTCGCGCCTGCGATCGACCGTGACCATGAGATGCAGACGGGTACGACCGTCGTCGACTGGGCTCGGGGGAGCGCGGGTTCCGGTGGTGACGAGATCCCCGACGAGATCGACGGGCTTTCCATCTGGAAGGGACCGGTTGGCCGGATCACGGCGATCGATCTGAACACCGGCGAGCACCTCTGGGTGATTCCGAACGGCGAGGCTCCGCAGGCGCAGCAGGACTTCATCCGGAACCATCCGCTTCTGCAGGGCGTGCCGAACGTGGAGGTGAACAGGGGTCGTGGTGGCCACTCCGCGATGCTGGCCACGTCAACGCTGCTCGTCGCATCAGGCATGACGGCGGACAACACGCCGCACCTCTTCGCGATCGACAAGGCGACGGGTGAGCGTGTCGGTCAGGTCGCCACTCCACTCCAGGGCGGATACGGCCTGATGACCTACATGCACGAGGGCAAGCAGTACATCGTGTTGCCCGTGAACGGCGGATACACGGCGCTGGCGCTGCCGGACGCGATGTGACGGTGATCAGGAGGCCCGGCGTCCCTTCCGGGGGGCGCCGGGCTCCTGACCGCTTCGCGGCTTCGCGTGAATCCAAAGTCGAATCTCACGCGAAGCCGCGAAGCCGCGAAGTGCGGGATGGGGAGGAGCAGATCTTGGCCGCATCGTCGTTCACATTGTCGATCGCGATCCTTTCGCGCCGTAATTTCGGATCGTATCT
>CAZUVK010000365.1:0-3187 GCA_964623785.1 uncultured Gemmatimonas sp.
CTCGCGAGCGGCCGTGAGGACAACCACTACGTGGTGGAGATGGATGACCGGCGCCGCGCGCACCTGCGCTTCGGCGACGGCGAGATGGGCAGGCGGCCCGAGGCGGGCCACGGCTTCCTCGCGAGGTACCGGGTAGGGAACGGGCCGGCTGGCAACGCGGGTGCGGACACGCTGGCCATCGCCGTCACGGAGGATCTCTTCGGCGGCGTCGAGCTGCGGCCGCGCAACCCGCTCCCCGCGCGCGGCGGGACGGCGCCCGAGCCGGTCGCCGACGTGAAGCTCTTCGCGCCGCACGCGTTCCGTCGGGTGCTGGAGCGCGCGGTCACCGCTGAGGACTACGCGGCGCTCGCCGGCGCGTACCCCGGCGTGCAGCGCGCGGCCGCGGAGATCCGGTGGAACGGGAGCTGGTACGAGGTGCGGGTCGCCATCGACCCCCTCGGCGCGGCCCCCGCCGACCCCGCGCTGCTTGCGGCGGTCAAGCGGCACCTCTTCCGATTCCGGCGGATCGGTCACGACCTGGCGGTCCGGCCGGCGCGCTACGTCGCACTCGACATCCTGCTGGACGTGTGCGTGAAACCTGGCTTCCTCCGAGGCCACGTGAAGGCGGCGCTGCGCGAGCGGTTCGGCGCTGGCCGGCTCGCGGACGGCTCGCCCTCCTTCTTCCACCCCGACTCCCTGACCTTCGGCCAGAGCGTCTCGCTCAGTCGGCTCGTCGCCGAGGCGCAGGCGGTTCCGGGCGTGGCGAGCATCGCCGTCACCCGGCTCGAACGGCTCTTCGAGGGTCCGAACGGTGAGATCGCCAACGGACTCCTGCCGATCGGACCGCTCGAGATCGCGCGCGTCGATAACGACCCGGACTTCCCCGAGAACGGTCGCATCCACTTCGAAATGAGAGGCGGCCGATGAGTGGTCATTGCTCCTGTGGCTGCGACGGCACCGAGGCCGTGACCCCGTTGCCGACGGCCAACCGCCCTGGCCTGGACGCGCTGACGTATCGGGTCGGGACCCACTCCGCCTTCCTCGAGACGATGGTTGCGGGCCTTTCAAGCCATCGACTCGACGATGGGCGGCGTCCGCTGAAGCGGCTCACCACCCGCGAGCCGAGCGACCCGGCGATCGCCTTGCTCGATGCGTGGGCCACCGTCGGTGACGTACTGACCTTCTACCAGGAACGGATCGCGAACGAGGGCTACCTGCTGACCGCGACTGAACGTCGCTCCGTGCTGGAGCTCGCCCGGCTCGTCGGGTACGAATTACGGCCCGGCGTCGCCGCCAGCGTCCATCTCGCCTTCACGCTCGACAAGGACTACGACATCCAGATCCCGGCCGGCACCGCCGCGCGCAGCCTGCCAGGCCCGGGAGAGCTTCCGGAGACGTTCGAGACTGACGAGCCGATCCGCGCGCGTACGGAGTGGAACGCGCTGAAGCCGCGGCTCACGCGGCCGGCGCGTCCGCGCGTGGAGGCGGGGTTCGAAGGCACGCGCGACCTCTGGCTGAAGGGCACCTCGACGGATCTCGAGCCGAACGACCCGCTGCTCGTCGTCTGCGGCGGGACCGCGCGCGCCGTTGCCGTCAGGGCAGTCGAAGCCGACCGGGTCGCAGGCCGGACGAGGGTGACGTTCGCCCCGTTCAACGTCCCGATCCCGGATGATGACGACGTACCGCCCGACCCAAACTCGAATGACGACGGAGCGAACGACGGAGGCGCCGCGTCCGCCAGGTCCCCGCTCGCGCGGCTCGCCCGTGCCCTGACAGCGCTGAGAACCGACCCGTCGGTCCCCCCCGCGAGCCGGTTCCAGCTCGCGCGGAGCCCGGTGCGCACCTACAGCGCCGCCGCCGACCTGGCGCCGCAGCTCATCGCGCGGTTCAACCCGCGGATCGCGCGTACGCTCTACGACGCCTACTCCCGCGCGCCGGCGCCAACGGACCCGGACGCCCCCGGCCCGTGCTCCGTCATCGCGCTGAGGTCCCGGGCGGCGGTGTTCGGCCACAACATCGTGCCGCCAGCGGGGGCGACCGTGCCGTCCGTGATCCTGGCCGCCGCACCGACCGGTGGGGGCGACACGGCGACCGCGGCGTTCGCATCCACCCCGGCCTCACTCGGCGCCCGCTGGATCCCTCTCGACGCCGTCTACGACGGCGTTTCCCCGGGGAGCTGGGTGGTCGTCGACCGTGTCGGCGAACCGGCGATCGTCACCCGCGTGGAGCATGCATTCACCCGCACGCAGGCGGTGTCCGGTGTCGCCCTCAGGGTCACGGAACTCGTCCTCGAAGACAGCCCCTGGGGGCCGAATGGGGAAGCTTCCCTCGACATGATCCGGGCCACGACGGTTCATCTGCTGAGCGAACCCCTCGATCTCGCCGAGGTGCCGATCGAGGTGCCCGTCGACGGCGATGAGATCGAGCTGGACGGGATGTACGACGGGCTCGAGGCCGGCCGATGGCTCGTCGTCCGCGGCGAGCGTGCCGATGTACTCGACGCGAACGGCGACCCGATCGAGGGGATCGAGGCCGACGAACTCGTGATGCTGGCCGGCGTCGCCCACGCGGCCGGTGCGGAGAGCGCCCCCCCGGCCGGACCGATCGATCCATCCTTGCCCGGTCCCGACCCCAACGACCCCAATACCCCCAATGACCCCGACGGCGGTGACGGGAAGGGTCAGAACGGTACCAGCCGGACACCGTCGGGCCCGCTCCACACCCGGCTGATCCTATCCGAGCCGCTCGCCTATGCGTACCGCCGCGAGACGGTAACGATCAACGCGAACGTAGCGAAGGCCTCGCACGGCGAGACCCACCGCGAAGCCCTCGGCAACGGTGACGCCAGCGAGTCGTTCCAGTCGTTCACGGCGAAGAGCAGCCCGGTCACCTTCCTCGCCGCGCCAACGCGCACGGGGGTCGAGAGTACGCTGGAATTGCGGGTCGACGGCGTGCGCTGGCCGCGTCGGGATACGCTCCTCGATCTAGGGCCGGGCGAGCGAGGATACATCGCCCCGCGCAACGACGACGGCGAGACCACCGTTGTCTTCGGAGACGGCAACCGCGGCGCACGCCTCCCCACCGGGGTCGAGAACGTCACGGCCGTCTACCGGAGCGGGATCGGTGAGCCGGGGAACGTGGATGCGCGCCGCATCAGCCTGCTCGCGTCGCGACCCCTCGGCGTGAACGAGGTCATCAACCCGAAGCG
>CAZUVK010000366.1:0-886 GCA_964623785.1 uncultured Gemmatimonas sp.
CGCGGCGGCGCCCTGGACGGCCGTCTGGCCGCTGCCGAACTTGCCGTCCGGCGTCGAGGAAAAGTCCTTCTCGCTGGCTAGCAGGGTCTGCAGCATCTTCACCCGCGCGCTCTGCTCGCCCACGCGATCATGCTTCCTGACCGGAAGGAACCACCACCAGAACGGATTCGCCACGATCTCCGAGACCGCCGCCGGATATCCGGGATACAGCTCTCACATCCCGAAAGAGAACGCGGCCATGGCGCAGGTCCTCCGCGACGCCGGGTGGAGTACTTTCTGGGTCGGGAAGAACCACAACGTGCCGGTCGACGAATGGACCATGGGCGCCTCGAAGGCGCGCTGGCCGCTCGCGCTGGGATTCGACCGCTTCTACGGATTCATCGGTGGTGAGACCAATCAGTGGTATCCGGACCTTGCGGAAGACAACCACTACGTCGAGCAGCCGAGTTCCCCCGAAGAGGGATACCATCTCTCGAAAGACCTCGCGGACAAGGCGCTGCAGTTCATCCGTGACACTAAACAGACGGAGCCTGACAAGCCGTGGTTCCTGTGGTTCTGCCCTGGCGCCAACCACGCGCCGCACCACTGCCCCGCGGAGTGGTCGGACAAATACAAGGGCAAGTTCGACGATGGCTATGAGGCGTATCGCGAATGGGTGCTGCCTCGGATGATCGAGAGAGGGATCCTGCCCGAAGGGACCGAGTTGACGCCGATCAATCCGATGGCCGAGGGAACGTTCTCTCCTGACGATACGGTTCGGCCTTGGGATGAGCTTTCGGACGACGAGAAGAAGCTCTTCTCGCGCATGGCCGAGGTCTACGCGGGCTTTTCCGAGTACACGGATCACCAGGTCGGTCGGATCATCGAGTATCTCGAGGAGTCGGGG
>CAZUVK010000366.1:896-3163 GCA_964623785.1 uncultured Gemmatimonas sp.
CGAGAACACCCTCATCCTCTACTGCGCGGACAACGGCGCCTCCGGCGAAGGGAGTCCGAACGGCTCCGTAAACGAGGGCAAGTTCGCGAACGGCTGGCCGGACGACATCCAGGAGAACCTGCGGATGATCGACGAGATCGGGACTCCCTCGACCTATAACCACTATCCGACGGGCTGGGCGGCGGCATTCTCGACGCCATACAGGATGTTCAAGCGCTACTCATACCAGGGCGGCGTCTCCGATCCGCTGGTCATCCACTGGCCAAAGGGAATCAAGGCGAAGGGGGAGGTACGTAGCCAGTATCACCACTGCATCGATATCGTCCCCACGATCCTCGAATGCTGCGGGATCGAGATGCCCCGCTTCGTGAACGGATACGAGCAGACTCCGCTACCAGGCGTCTCGATGAAGTACTCGTTCGATGACGCCAGCGCACCGACTCGGAAGGAGACGCAGTACTACGAGATGCTTGGGACCCGCGGCCTCTGGCACAACGGGTGGAAGGTCGTGGCCGAGCACGGACCGTTCACGGGGATCGGCAACTTCGGTAACGACAGATGGCAGCTCTTCCACACGGATGACGACCGGTCCGAGGCCCGTGATCTGAGCGAGAAGCACCCGGAGAAGGTGAAGGAGTTGGTGGCCCTCTGGTTCGCGGAGGCCGGCAAATACAACGTGTTGCCGCTGAACGACCTGGCCGTGCTGGACCTGCTCAAGGTGGAATTCAGGGTGCCGGTACCTCCGAGTGGCAAGTACGTCTACTATCCGGGGACCTCCGAGGTCCCGGAGCACTCGGCGGCCAACACACATGGCGTTTCCTTCAAGGTGCTGGCGGAGGTCGAGGTGACCGACGAGGAAGCGCACGGCATCATCTTCGCCCACGGCTCGCGTTTTGGCGGGCACGCGATGTTCCTCAAGGACCACAAGCTCTACTACACCTACAACTTCCTCGGCATCGGCGACGAGCAGCAATTCGTGTCAAACGGGATCGAGCCCGGCCGGTACGTCTTCGGCCTCGAGTTCAGGAAGGAGAAGCTCGGGAAGTACAAGGAGTCGCACGGAACGACCAGGATGTACATCAACGACAAGGTTGTCGCCGAGGGAGAGATGCGAACCATGACGGGCCACTTCGCGATCACCGGCGAGGGCCTCTGCATCGGCTATGACAGCGGCGACAAGGTGAGCTCGGAGTATGACGACCGCTTCGAGTTTACCGGCGGCACGATCAACAGGGTCGTGTTCGACGTGGCGGACGACGCGTACATCGATGTCGAGCGACATATGGCGGCGGCGCTGGCGCGGGACTAGGGTTGCTCGGCCGATGACTGGTGGCGGGGACCGCAGTGACAGACGTCCTCGCTGCCGCGAACTCCGCCAACAGGTCGTGAAAATCCGGAATCACACGCTGTCCTGGTGATCGGCCAACGTGGCGCGGACGACGGGCATCGTGGCGCGGGTATAGACGGGAAACGGCCGGCCAGAGAGCCGCCAGGCTTCAAGAGTCAGCAAGGTCACGGCCGCGACCCGATCGGCGACACTTCCACCCATCCGCGAGTCGCTGGCCTCGGCGCTCCCCTGAGGCACCACCCGCGCGGTCATGCGCCGTCGCTCCATCGCTGCCTCTTACGAAACGGTTGCCGGACATGATCGACAGCATCGTCGTATCATACACGATACGGTCCTTGAGGGGTTCATCGGACCGCCTCGTCACGTCCCCTGCGCTGCAACCGGCTCCGAAGTCAGATCCTTTACCAGGATCGTGAGCGGCACCGACATGATCGCACCCATCGGCCCCAGCACCCATCCCCAGAAGATGACTGAGAGAAAGGTCAGGAGCGGCGACAGCTTCAGCTGCTGCCCGACGAACCGCGGCCCGACCACGTTGTCGGTCAGCGTGTTGATCAACTGGAAGCCGGCGAGGACCAGCAGCGCGCGCATCCACCCACCCGAAAGAAGGCCGAGGAGCAGTGGCGGAATCAGCGCCAGGAAGTATCCGATGTTCGGGATGAAGCTGAAGATGAACGACAGTACCGCCCAGAGCCCCGCGTAGTCGATGTCGAGCAGTCGCAGGACGACGTAGTTCAGCGCCGCGGCGGCGAATCCGAGCACGGCGCGGATCGTCATGTAGCGGCGAACCGTGACCGCGAACGTCACCAGGCGGGCGGCAGTGTCGCTGTGATCGCGCGCGCCCTTCTTCGCGCGACGTTCCATCTCCCACACGCCGCCGAGCATGAACGCGGCGATGAAGATGGTCAGCCCGAGCCTG
>CAZUVK010000367.1:0-3155 GCA_964623785.1 uncultured Gemmatimonas sp.
GCAAGGGGTATGTTCAGGCACGGCTTTTCGGCGATTCTTCTGGAGAGTTCAGCGAATATGGAAGCTCAGAGCGCGGGTCTGGTGGTGGCGGCTCTCGCGGCCTTCGCGGGCGGTCTGGTGTCGTTCCTTTCGCCGTGCGTGTTGCCGCTGATCCCGTCGTATGTGACGTTCATAACGGGAATGAGCCTGGACGAGTTGACGGGCGAGAACGCTGAACGCGAGCGGGCGCGCCGGGCCGTCCTGGTGCATGGATTGTTGTTCATCGCCGGGTTCACGCTCGTGTTCGTGATCATGGGCGCCTCGGCGACGTTCCTGGGGTCGCTCTTCCGATACGCGAGTGGCTGGATGGAGCGGATTGGCGGTGGGCTGCTGATCCTCTTCGGGCTCTACCTTCTCGGCGCGCTGCGGATTCCGGGTGCGGACCGGGAGTGGCGAGTGCATCTCGGTGACAAGCCACTGGGGTACTTTGGCACCGTGCTGGTGGGGGTGACGTTCGCCGCGGGCTGGACACCGTGCATCGGTCCCGTGCTCGGGAGCATCCTTGCGCTGGCGAGCACCAGCGGGTCGGTGACGGGGGGGATGGCGTTGCTCTTCGTTTACTCGGCCGGGCTCGCGGTTCCGTTCCTGCTGGCGGCGTTGCTCCTTCAGCACTTCATCGGGAACATGAAGCGGATCGGGCCCTGGTTGCCGTGGGTGAGCCGCATCAGCGGGGCGCTTCTGCTGATCCTGGGGCTCCTGATGGTCACGGGCCAGTTCTCGATGCTGACAGCGATGATGATGAACTGGACGCCGCAGTTCCTGATCGACCGGATGTAATGCCGTGAGTGTATCTGAATTGGAAGTGGAGACGGGCGCGGAATCGGAGTCGAGCGGGACCTCGTTGCGGGACCGGGTGCTGGGGATCGCGGGTGGAGCGATGCTGGTGGCCGCGCTTGCGGTCCTGGTGGCGGGCGGGCCGGGAGATGATGGGCAGGCCGTCGCCGGCGTTCCGTCGCCGCTCGTGCTGATCTCGCCCGTCGACGGCGCCGCGGTGGCGGGGCCGGTGGAGCTGGTGTTCACGGCGAGTGGCGCCGATCTCGCGCCGAACCCCACCGGATGGGGCGCGGAGGGGTTCCATGTTCACGCCGAGCTGGACGGCGTCGAGCGGATGCCCGCGATGGCCGACATCCGTCGGATGGGCGACCGGTACGCGTGGACGCTGGCGGACCCGCCCACTGGTGCGATTACCGTGAGGCTCCTGTGGTCGGACTCGCGCCACCGGCCGGTTCCGGACGGGGCCTCCGAGGCCGTGACGGTTACGATACAGTAGGCGGAGAAGCGGATCGAACGATGAAGACGACGCCGAACCTGGGGGAGATTGCCGCGCGGGTGGAATCGGGCGGTCGAATCACGGTGGATGATGCCCGCGAACTCTGGCTCCGCGCGAGCGACGATGACCTGCGCCGTCTCGCCGGTGCCGTCCGGGCGAGATACCACGAGCCCGACCGCGCCACGTATCTGGTGATGCGGATCATCAACTATACGAACGTGTGCGTGGCGCAGTGCGACTACTGCGCCTTTTACGTACTGCCGAACCAGGACGGTGGCTACGTGCTCGGCCGCGAGGACGTCTTCGCGAAGATCGACGATCTCGTGGCGATGGGCGGCGACCTCGTCGCCTTCAACGGCGGATTCAATCCGAAGCTCCCGCTGCACTTCTACTGCGACCTCTTCCGGGCGGTACGCGAGCGGTACGGGAAGTCCATCGAATTCTACGCGCTCACGGTCGCCGAGTTCATGTATCTCGCCGACCGCGCGAAGGTCTCCTATCGCGAGGCCGCGCTGGAACTGAAGCGCGCCGGCGTGCACTGGATCACCGGCGGCGGGTCCGAGATCCTCACGGAGGATTTCCGGTCGCGCCACGCGAAGTTCAAGTATACCGTCGCGGGGTACTTCGAGGCGCAGCGCGCGATCGTGGAAGCGGGTCTGCGAACGACGGCCACGATGGTCATCGGCTTCGACGAGACACTGGAGGAGCGACTCGAGCATCTCGACCGGACGCGCGGATTCCAGGACGAGACCGGCGGCCTCTTCTCGTTCCTCTGCTGGACCTACAAGCCGTACGGGACGTCGTTCGGCGGCCGGGAGATCTCGCCACGCGAGTATCACCGGCACATCGCGCTCTCCCGGATCTTCCTCGACAACATCCGGCACGTGCGAACCTCCGTGCTGACGCTCAACGAGGACGCATTCCGCGCGCTCGACTTCGGGGCGGACGACTTCGACCTGCCGGTCGAGGATGAAGTCACGCAGAAGGCCGGTGCCACGATCGACCTGGACCTCGAGGGGTTGCTCGCGATCCCGAGGGGGATGGGCTATCGCGTGGCGTATCGCCGGGCGGAGCGTCCGGAACCGCTCGAGGCACTCGCCGGGTGATGCCAGGCCCGGCCCGGAGGCTGCTGGCGGCCATCCGCGGCCGGTCCACGACTGACCGCTTCCTCGAACAGGTCGCGGTGGGCGGCGGGCGATTCGAGAGACTCGTCTTCACGCGGAATCGCCGGGTAATGGCTTCAGTGGCGGATGGCGGACGCACGCTGCGGTTGCATGAGGCCTTCGCCGACGCGCCACCCGAGGTGCTACGCGCCGTGGGCGAGTTGTTCTCCACCGCGAGGCGCGTCGCCGTGCGGTCCCGGGCACGCGCGTTGATCCGCGACTACCTCAATACGGCGGGCGTGGTGAAGCAATCCGAATCCACGCCCCGGCGCCGCGCGCCCGCCCGTCCGCGCCCTGGAGACGAACCGATCATCGCGCGACTCCGCGCGGAGTTTGACGCCGTGAACGGCCTCCATTTCGGCGGGGACCTGCCCGTCATCCCCATCCGACTCAGCGACCGGATGCGCCGCCGGAACGGTCACTTCCGCGCCGACCCGCCGGAGATCGCCATTTCGCGGGCGCTCTGCACGAGAGCCGCGGACGGCGAGGCCGAGCACACACTGCGGCACGAGATGATTCACCTCTGGCAGTGGAGCACGGGCGGGAAGCCCGGCCACGGCCTCGACTTCCGCCGCTGGGCCCGGAAGCTCGACGTCCACCCCAGGGCGTGCCGGCAAGTCCAATGGCGCTAGAAGTCCGTTGAAAAATGGACCGAGATTAATGGTGCGACAGGGGTAGGGGCG
>CAZUVK010000368.1:0-3145 GCA_964623785.1 uncultured Gemmatimonas sp.
TAGAGCAGCGGAATCATAATCCGCGTGTCGGGGGTTCGAGTCCCTCCTCCGCTACTCGCGTAAGCCCTCAGCCCATAACGGGTTGGGGGCTTTTTGCGGTAATTCGCCAGGCCCCGCCTCGCTTCCGGTACGACTGCTGCAACACCCGTTCGCGTGGTGACGTGCGGCGAGTCAAGCAGGACAGGACCAGGTGTGAGCAGTACCGCTGTACCGAAGGACCCGGGTGCGCCCCTCGGTGGCGCCCTCAGGATGTCGTTCGCGGGGGACCCGGACGCCGCGCGGCTGGGCCCGATGCTGGCCGAGTCGCTCGACGAGCTGGAGGAAACGCTCGCGCTTCTTCGCGCGGGCATAACCCGGCTCGCGGAAGCCGAACGGTCGATTGCGGCGAGCATGCCTTTCGAGGGCCGTGCCGCGTGGGGCGGAAGGGCGTCAACCCCCGCCACCGTTTCAAGGATCCACGACGTCTCCGCACCCGATCTCCTTCGTTGGATCGAAGTACCACAGGAGCGCCCGACGGCCGCCGCGCTCGCCCGGCTCCTCCGCGACCGGATCGCGTCGGCGATCTTCGCGGGCCACATCGCCACGGGCGCCCGGCTCCCCAGCATCCGCGACTTCGCCCGCCACACGGGAGTCAACCACAAGACTGCCGGGCGTGTCTATGAGGCCCTGGCGGTGGAAGGAGTACTTGAACTCCGGCCCCGCTCGGGCGCATACGTCCGCCAGACAGGGCACGCCGCCACCACGGTCGGCGCGACGCCGGATTGGGTCGCCCGGATGCTCGCGGAGGCCTCGGCGCGCGCCGAAGGCGTCGCTTCCCTGCCGGACCTGATCGCCCGGGTCCTTGGCGCCAGCGAGCTTTCCTGCGCCTGTGTCGACGCGACGGAGGATCTCCGCGTCGGCCTGACCTCCGAGCTCCGTCATCGGTTCGGATTGCGCGTCTACCCCCTCTGTCGTGAAGAAGCGGCTCCCGGCGACCCGCACGCGGACGATCGCCTCGCCAGGGATCTCGACGCTGTCGACCTCGTCGTGACAACGCCCTGGCACGCGTCGATATCTCGGATCACCCGCGCGATGGGAAAACCGCTCGCGGTCGTGGCACCCGATCCGTCGAGCGTCGCGGCGGTTCGGGGCCGACTCATCGCGGCCCCACTCCAGCTCGTTTGCGCCGATTCCGCGTTCGGCGAGCGGTTCCGGAGCCTCCAGGAGCCCGACCTTCGCGGTCACATTCGCGTATTGGCCCTCGACGACCCGGATGCCGCCGGACGGCTGGACGCATCCGCGCCACTCGTGGTCACCGAAGCCGCCCGGCCGGTCATCTCACGGGATCGTATCGAGAACGCCGAATCCCTGCCCGGTCAGCTCGGCGAGAGTTCGAGCCTGGAGATCGCCCGCCTCATCGCAAGCCTGATCAACCCCTGGTAGTCCGCGCTCCCGGCTTTCGGTCGATGGGGCGCGTAGGGCCTGCTCCGCGGCGAGGGGTCAGATTCCGACAGACACTCGCCGTTGTCCCACAAGATTATGGAAGTAAATCACTTACGCGGATAGATGGAATCCTTGATGCACTTCGCGGTTGGGTGGGGTGGCCACGTCTCCCTGAGTGGCGACCCGATTCAAAAGACGATCGCGTCCATCGAGGAGTGCCAATATGTCCGCCGAATCACGAGAAATCCCGCCTCGCCGCGCATGGCTGACCCCCAACTTCCGCGTGTCCGACCGGCTGGGGCGCGGCATCGCCGAGAAGGCGGAGGCGCAGGCCCAATGGAAGTCACACTGGGGACCTACAGTCTGGGTATCGCTTGTGCTTGCGGCTGGGCTGCACGCGGCACTGCTCCTCTCCGCGCGCGAGTCACCCGTGCTCTCGCAGGCCATCCCGATTCGCGGACCAGTCGTATCCGAGCTGATCGTTCCGCGACTGATCGACGTCGCATTGCCGACTGTTCCGGCGAGTCTGACCGTCACACCGCCGCTGCAGCGCGGGGCCAGGACATTCGAGAGACTCCTCGGAGAGACTGCTCCCCGGGGCCGCGAGACAACGATCGTCCTGGAGATCGCGCTCGATCTGCCCGCGCCAGTCGAGATCAGGGAGGCTCAGGCGATCGAGCCGCCGCCGCTGCCGACCTTTGCCGCCGTCGCCGACGAATGGGCCAGCTACACGCGATTTGCGCCATCGATGGTTCGTCCGGAGATCATCAACCAGGACGAGATGCGGCGATTCCTGGACCGGCGTTACGCCCGGCTCGTGCGGACCACCGGCATGGAGGGGACGGTCGTGCTGAGGTTCTGGATCGACGAGGAGGGAATGGCCAACAAGGTGGAGATCAACACCTCCAGCGGCTTCACGGCTCTCGACAACCTGGCACTCGAGCTCGCGGAGATACTCCGGTTCTCACCGGCATATCAGATGGGCGACGCGATCCGCGTATTCGTGGAATTGCCGATCCGGTTCCAGGCGATCTGAGGCGGTCGCGGCCGCGGTCGGAAACCCGAAAACGAAGGAGCCGACCGGCCGGCCTTGACCCCGGGTCAGGCGGGAAACGAGGTCAGCGTCGCGCCTGGCCCACCACCCGCAGGTGACCTCGGGTCACCCCGGGCACCTCGAACTCGCCCGATTCGAGAATCGCCTCGATCTCCTCGGCCGAGCAGGGCGGTGAAAAGTGGAATCCCTGCGCGTACTCGCACCCGAGTTCCTGCAGCAGCGTGACGTGATTCACGGTCTCCGCCCCTTCGGCCACGACCTCCATGCCCAGGTTGTGCGCGACGGTGACGATCGTTCGCACGAGATGCGTATCGGAATCCGGAGTCTCGAGGCGGTTGATGAACGTCCGGTCGATCTTGAGCGTGTCGATCGGCAACGTGTGCAGGTACCCGAGGCTCGAATAGCCAGTGCCGAAGTCGTCCAGGAAGATCCGGACGCCCAGTGCCTTGAGCCGATTCAACATATGGGCAGCCGCCCGCTGGTCATCGAGGATCAGGCCCTCGGTGATCTCGAGCTTCAGGCTCCCAGGCGCGAGGCCGGTCTCCTCGAGAACCTGACGGACATCCTCCACGATCGCCGAGCCCTGGATCTGCTTGGGCGAGAGGTTGACGCTCACCGAAAGCGGCTGTTCGCGCGGGAATCGCGCCTGCCACTCCGCCGCCTGGGTGC
>CAZUVK010000369.1:0-3142 GCA_964623785.1 uncultured Gemmatimonas sp.
TCCGGGATCCGGCCGTTCCAGATGAGGGGGCTATCGCCAGACCATGCCCTCGTACTGATCAACGGCAAGCGTCGGCACCCGACGGCAGTCGTCCATGTCTTCGGCAGCGTGGTGCTTGGTTCCGGCTCCAGCGGCGTGGACATGAACGCGATCCCGGCGCAGGCGCTCGGCCAGCTGGAAATCCTGCGCGATGGCGCGGCCGCCCAGTATGGATCGGACGCGATCGCCGGCGTCATCAACATGGGTCTGAAGAACTCCATCTCCCGACCCGTGTTCACGACGAGCTATGGTGTGCATACGCCGGGCGGCCTCTGGGGCGGGCCGGACGGACAGAGATGGGACATCTCAGGGAACGTCGGGTTGCCGATTCTGAACCGCGGCACGCTCAACCTAACGGGTCAGGTGAGCGACCGGAAACAGGCGAACCGCGCCTGCCCGGACAGTCGTGACCAGATCGTGCCCGGGGACGCCGACGTGGTCGACCGGGAGGCCTGCGCGGTTCTCGAGAAGCGGAACCCCGTCCCGCAGCCTACCTTCCTCTACGGCGATGGGAGAAGCCGTAACTATATGGGGTTCATGAACCTGGAACTTCCGCTGAGCGAGAGTCCAGACGCACCACACTTTTACGCCTTCGGCGGCGTCAGCCTTCGTCAGGACCTCGGAACGGGGAACTTCCGCCGGGCGATGCAGAACGTCAACTGGCGCACGATGTATCCCCATGGATTCCTGCCGATGTTCGATGCCACGACGCGGGATGTTACCGCGGTGACCGGGGTGCGGGGAGCCGGCATGGGGTGGGGCTACGACTTCAGCGTCCAGGTCGGGCAGAACCGGGTCGACAACGTCGTCGTCAACTCTCTCAACACGTCGCTCGGCCCCTGCTTCAAGGAGCTCGGCGACGCTCCGTGCGCGCCGGGGAAGGACGGCATCCTTGGTACGGATGATGATCCGGGCATTCCCAACCAGACGACCTTTGATTCCGGGGCGCTCGAGTTGAGCCAGTATTCGGCTGATCTGAGCGTCTCACGGTCCGTCGACGTCGGCCTCGCGCGGCCAGCGAACCTGGTGCTTGGAAGCGGCATTCGCGCCGACAACTACCGGATCATCGCGGGCGAACTCGCCTCGTACGTGAACGGAGGGCATCTCAATCAGGATGGCGAAGCCGGCGCGGCCGGGTCGCAGGTCTTCTTCGGCTTTGCCCCCGGCCAGGCGGTCGACGAATGGCGCGCGAACATCGGCGGATTCGCCGACTTCGAGGCGAACCTCACGAGTCGGGTTCTCCTCGCCCTGGCGGGGCGATTCGAGAAGTACAGTGACTTCGGCTCGACGCTGACGGGCAAGATCGCGGCGCGCTACCAGCCGACGGATGCGCTGATCTTCCGTGCGGCCGCGAGTACCGGCTTCCGCGCGCCCGCGCTGTCGCAGAGCCACTATACGCACCTCTCCACTGCCTTCCGAACCACGCCGGAGGGGCAGCCGGTCCCGATCGAGATTGGCGAGTTTCCCGTCAACTCCCCTGTGGCCCGCGCGCTCGGCGCGAAGCCGCTGCACGAAGAAAAATCGCGCAACCTCAGCGCGGGGTTCGCCGTGACACCGTTCCCCCAGTTCAATCTCACGGCCGATGTCTACCGGATCCGGGTGGACGACCGCATCACGCTCTCCAACTCGCTGAACGTCAATCAGAGTACGGCAGACGGTCGTCGGATCATCGAAGAGTTGCTTGCACCGTATGCGGTGACGGATGTGAAGTACTTCATGAACGCCTTCAATACGAATACCACGGGCTTCGACATCACCGCCCGTTACCGCCACGCAATCGATCGGGATCGGGTCGTGCAGGGCGCGCTGTCCTACAACTACGGCAGTCAGAAACTGGTGGGGAACCCGGCAACTCCGCCGGTCCTGGCGGGGATGGGCACGTATCTGTACCCCGAGGCATGGCGAATCGCGACGACCCGGGGACGCCCAAGGGATCGAATGAACGCCAGGGTCGAATACGTCGATGGGCCCCTCTCCGCACGGTTCACCGCGAGCCACTTCGGGGAGATCGTCAGCCTGCTGAGCCAGGATCCGTATCTGCTGCGGACGCGTAGCGCCAGAACGATCTACGACGTGGATGTGGGCTATGCGTCTGACTCGGGCCTTGGCGTAACCATCGGTGCCGAGAACCTCTTCAACGCGTTCCCGGACAGGAACCCGGAAGGGTTCGACGCCGGCGGAAGAAACCCGTTCGCAAGCGACGGATGGGGGCGGAACGGCAGGTTCATCTACTCGCGGGTGACGGTCACGTTCTGATGGCCGGGGGCGCGCCGGTGGGCTGCGCTTCGCGCGCTTTCAGTCGATCGTTTACCTAAAGCAAAGTGTATACGAACGTCTACTTACAAGGCTGTGCCCTTTGTGCCGTTTGTGGCCGCCACCTCGATCCGTCCCGGGCGCGGATCACTCCGGGTGGATGCCTTCCAGGAGCCTTCGGTCCGGCCCCGCGCCCGGATCCACGGTGACCTCATCGCATCCGTGGAACGCGGCGAACTCCCGTAGCGCCGTCCCGAGCGCTGGTGCCAGTTCCTCGTGATCCGCGAAATCAGGCTCGAGAACGAGGTTCCGCACGACGAACCGCCCTTGCTTCCGCTCCGCCTTCGGATCGAGGCGTCCGACGAGCCGGTCGCCCCAGAGGATCGGAAGGGTGAAGTACCCGTACTTGCGCTTTTCCCGCGGCGTATAGCACTCGATCCGATAGTGAAAGTCGAAGTAGCGCATCGTTCTCGCGCGGTCGATGACCAGATTATCGAACGGTGAGAGGAAGCGAACGGTGTCGCGATCCACCGACCGTCCGAGGTCGGCGTCGAGCGCCGAGGGCGCGACATAATGCGGGCCGGCTTCGTCCCCCTCGAGCCGGACCTCCACCGCCTCGTCGGCGTCGACCATCTCCTGAATCGCCGCCGCGACCCTCCTGGGGTCCTTCAGCCACCAGGCTGCCTCCTTCGCGGTGACGATCCCCTGCGCGGCGAGCGCCCGGCCAACCACGTGCCGCGCAACCTCGTCGCCACGGGGGGTGGACGTGTCGACATGCGGCGGCAGGACGCGCTCCGCGAGGTCGTAGAGGCGCTGGAAGTTCGGCCGGCCCGTGATCATCAATTCGCCC
>CAZUVK010000370.1:0-3133 GCA_964623785.1 uncultured Gemmatimonas sp.
CCACCTCACCTCATTCCGTCCATCCCGTCCCCAATCTGTCCTTCGCACTTCTAATATGTCAATAATATAGTGCGTAAACTGGACAAATGTGGAAATCTGGGTAGTTTCCGGGAAGACGAAGCTTTCATGCCCGATCACAACGGAGGCAGCGATGGGTGACGGGTCGGTCATCCGAAGTCTTCTCGGAAGTACGCGAGGCGAGATCCTGGCGCGGATCCACGGGACACCGGCGACGGTGGCGACCCTGGCGCAGGAGCTCGGGCTTACCCGTAACGCCATCCGCGTCCATCTGGCGACGTTACAGCGGGATGGTCTGGTCGCTCACACGATCGTGCGGCACGGCGTGGGGAAGCCAGCGCATCTCTACGAAGCGACGGCGGCGGGCCGCGCCCTCCTCTCGCGAGCGCACGGGCCCGTGCTCTCGGCTGTCCTCGGTGTCCTCGCGGAGCGACTCGCCCCCGATGACCTGCATGAGGCGCTGCGCGAGACCGGCCGGAGTCTCGGGATGCCCGCGGCCCGGCCGGGAACGAATCTGGCCGATCGAATCGGAGCGGCGGTGGGCGTTCTGCGTGATCTGGGAGCTGAGGTCCGTGTCGAACCATGTGACGGGACAGGCGACCTGGTGATTCGTGGGCAGTGCTGCCCGCTTGCGGACCTAGTGAGCGAGCACTCGGAGGCGTGCCTGGTCGCGGAGTCGATGCTGGAGACGATCATCGGTATGCCCGTCCACGAACGCTGTGACCGCGAAAGGGTGCCGGCGTGCCGGTTCGTCGTGGAGGCGGATGCGGGCTGAGCGGGACCGCCAGTCGGAGCATGGTAAGGAGCCGAGCCAGCGATGAGTACCGAATACGAGAAGCTGACCAACCCCGGGGGCAAGCTGCCGGACGTTTCACTCCCGGTGGCCGGAAGAGACCTGTCACGCCGCGCTCGCGGGTCGCGGCGACGGGCCCCCGTGCTGGTTCTGCTCGATCGCGCGGACTGCGAGGCATGCTGGCTGTACGTCGCCCAGCTCGCCGACCTGCATGGAGATATCGTGGACTGGGCCGGGGAAGTACTGATCGTCGCGCCGGAGTCGCTCACCGCCGAGCGGCTGGCCGCGCACCCGCTGCCCGACACGTTCTCAGTGCTCGAGGATCCCGACCACCGCCTCGCGCGAGGGCTCCGGATCGAACCGCCAGCGGTCGTGATCGCGGATCAGTGGGCCGTGGTGCGGCATGTGGAGACGGCAGGCCCCGACCATCGCTTCCTGGAAGTCCGGGAAGTCGTGGAGTGGTTGCGCTATATGGCGATAGAGTGTCCGGAATGCGAGGGGGAGGCGCTCTAGACGCGCTGACCGCCCGGTTGGCCGCGCGAGGGATCCGCCGCGATGTGGCGGCGGATCCCTCGGCGCCTTTCCGGAACGGCCCGCCCCGTCAGCCCATCCTACTCCGGAACGCGCACGGACGATGGATCACCGATAATCCGGAAGTCCACTCTCCGGTTCATCTGATTGCACGCTTCGGTGACCGGCTCCGTCGTGCACAGGAGACGGGTATTCCCGAAAGAGGTGATCTCGATTCGATCAGCTCCGATCCCTCTGCCCATCAGGAAATCGCGGACCGAAATCGCCCGTTCCATGCCGAGGGGGATGTTGTACGATGTCGTGCCGCGATCGTCAGCGTTCCCTTCCAGCAGGAGTGTAAGGTCAGGATTGGCGAGGAGCCAGGGCACCTTGATCTCGAGAACGGCGACTCCGTCGTGGCGGATTTCCGCACGATCGAAATCGAAGTACACCGGTGCGACGATCGCCGAAATATCGCTTGTGGTTAGCGGCGTCGACGCACGTGGCGGTGCGGGCGGCTGCGTCGGATCCCGTTGGGTCGGAGGCGGTGCCGGCGTGGGCGCGGGTGGCAGCGGCGCCACGGCGGCGGTTGCGAATCCAAGCATCATGCTGCCACCTGCCCGTACCGCCAGGTTCAGGTTTTCCTGCGACGGCATGTAGTCCGCGGTTCCGTCGAGCCGGAGGGCGAACTGGTCGAGGACTCCGTACCTGATCCCGGCCGCCCCGCTTACGCCATACCGCCGGTCCGCATCCTCATACATTCCCACCATCGGTCCTGCGCCCGCGAAGAATGACGGTCCGGTCAGATCATCGAGGAAGTGATTGACCGTGACTCTACTCGAGATTGTCGTGTATGTCATCGAGCCGCCGACCAGCATCAGATCGGCGTTCGTTCGGGCCGCATCTAACTCGAGCGACACGACGGGGTTATAAAAGGCAGCCACCCGCCCTCCGAATCCCGGTGAATCCCCCGGCCACCGGCAGATGCATCCGGCGTTCTCCCTGAAGTCCGTGTACTGACCGAACATCCCGATCTCCAGGGTGCCGAGCGCGGGCAGTTGCGCCGCGAGCGGGTTGGCTCCCAGGAGCCCTGCGACTACGAGCATGAAGATCTTCCTGGAACTCATATTGGCCTTCCTCTGCATGACCTGGTATTTGGATTGATCGACCCGTAAACGCCCGCCGGCTCCCCATCCGTGAACCGATGGGGAGCCCACGAACGGCTTACAGCAACGGGATCACGATCGGAACGACTTCTGAGGTTACGTCGTCAACGGTCGCGCTCGCGTCGACATTGAGGACCCCGCCAAGAATCCCAAGAATCGGGTTCAACAGCCCGAGATCGAGTCCGGAGATGACTCCATCCGCAATCGTGATGACCCCATCGGTCAGGTTGAGAATTCCGCCCAGGAGGGGATTCGCGACGGTGGTGCAGAGAAGCTGGTCGACGAGTGGCAACGCTCCGCAATCGAGCAGCTTCGGCCGGAACGCCCACTCCACCTCCGCGTGACGCCCGGGGATCACAAGGTCGACCGTGCCGCCAAGCCCATCATCGAGCAGCGAAAGCACGTGCGGTAACTCCGAGCCGACTCCCAGGGACGCGCCGGGGAGAAGATCCCCAATTTCGAGGCCGACGATCGGAAGGGATCCCAATGCCCCCGTATTGATGCTGAAATCGGCCCTGACGACGAACCCGTCGTATTCGGCGTTGAGGTAGTGATCCGGATTGAGGAGCGCGTTGACGAGCACCTGCGCGACGTTCAGCACGCCGGGTCCGTCCACGGGGAGTAGTCGATCGCTCGTCGTGAGCGC
>CAZUVK010000371.1:0-3111 GCA_964623785.1 uncultured Gemmatimonas sp.
ATCGATTCCTCGAGGACGCGTTCGAGGCGGACGTCGATGCCCTTTCGGACGGCGAGACGGTGGTGATCGGCGGGGTGATGCAGCACATCGAGGAAGCTGGGGTGCACTCCGGCGACTCGGCGTGCGTGTTGCCGCCGTACCTGCTGGGCGATCGCGAGATCGCGGAGATGCGCGAGCACACGCGCCAGTTCGCGCTGGAACTCGGCGTGGTCGGGCTGATCAACGTGCAGTACGCGGTCTTCGAGGGGCAGGTCTACGTGCTGGAGGTGAATCCCCGCGCGTCGCGGACGGTGCCGTTCGTGTCGAAGGCCACCGGCGTGCCGCTCGCGCGGATCGCGGCGCGTTTGATGGCCGGGGAGCGATTGATCGACTTCAATCTCCCCGAGGAGATTCCGGTTCACGGGGTGGCGGTGAAGGAGGCCGTGTTCCCGTTCAACAAGATCGACGTCGATCCGATCCTGGGACCGGAAATGCGGTCGACGGGCGAGGCGATGGGGATTGACGACTCGTTCGGGATGGCGTTCGCGAAGGCGCAGATCTCCGCGGGTATGGAACTGCCTCTCGAAGGATCGATCATCCTGACGGTGAACGATCGGGACAAGGCGACGGTCGTTCCCATCGCGCGGCGGTTCCACGATATGGGCTTCCGTCTGCTAGCGAGCGAAGGGACGTGGCGCCATCTCCAGACTCGCGGGATCGCTTGCGAACGGGTGTTCAAGGTCAACGAAGGCCGGCCGAACATGGTCGACCTGATGATCTCCGGCGACATTGCGCTGTTGATCAATACTCCGCTCGGGAAGAGGTCTCAGTACGACGACCGCGCGATGCGACGCGCCGCCATCGCGAACGGGATCCCGTACGTGACCACGATGTCGGCGGCTTCGGCCGCGGCCGACGCGATAAGCGCGCTGCGCAATCGCCGGCGGGAGGTGCGCTCGATCCAGGAGCGGATCGCCGAGGGCACGGCGGCGCTGGCCGCGGCGCGGCGGGAAAACTGACCGGCCCAGCAGGCTCGCGGGGGGTGGCCACGTTGGCCGGCCTCGACGTGGTCGGGGGTAGTCGATCGTGAAGACGACCGCGTTCGTGGGTCACTTCGACTGCGCGCGGCACGACACGGGATGGGGCCATCCGGACCATCAGGGTCGGTTGCCGGCGCTGACCCGGGCCGTGCACGCGGACATGCTCACGTTGTTCGAGCCGCTGCTGGACCTCGAGGGACGGCACGCTTCGGGTGAGGAGCTGCGACTCTGGCACTCGGATCGCTACCTGGATCAGGTCCGGGAGTGGGTCGCGGGGGCGGAGGCGAATGGCAGGCCCGTGGAGATCGCGCCTCGCCTGGTGGTATCGGCGGCGACGTGGGATGCCTCCCTGGCCGCGGTCGGGTGTGCGCTGACCGCGATCGATGCGGTCGGCTCGGGGCAGATCCGCAACGCATTCTGCGCGGTTCGGCCTCCCGGTCGGGACGCTACGGTCGATGGTCCGGGACGATTCGGGCTTCTGAATCCGCTGGCGGTCGGGGCCGGGTACGCGCTCGATCGCGAAATCGCCGAACGCGTGCTGGTCGTTGAGTGGGGCGATGGTTCGGCGCCATGTCGGGTCGGGACGGACGGCCGGACGAAGGTCGTCACGCTTGGAGACGCACCCCGAGGCGACCTGGATTTCGCGGAAGGGCAGAGGCTGGCGCTGGCGGCGGCCGTGGTTGATTTCTCGCCCGGCCTCATCCTTCTATCCGCGGGGTTTGACTGGCTAGAGGACGATCCCGAGTTCAGCGGCGCGGTTACGCCAGCGGGATTCCACGCGGCGACCGCGCGGATCCGTGAAGTTGCGGAAGACCTGTGCGGGGGGCGTCTCGTCTCGATCCTGGAAGGTGGGTACGGATCGCGCGGGCCGGGAGCGGCGGTCGTGCAGCACCTCCGCGCGCTCGCGGGGCTTGCACCGGCGGGCTGAGGTACGAAACGGACATGGGTTGCGGCCCGGTCCCATGAAACTCGAATGCTGGCAACATATGTCCATTGATGTCTATACTCTACGAATGCCATCCCGCCCTTCGGAGGGTTCAGGCGAGGGTTCCGCTTCGAACGGCGGTTCGCGACCGAAACGCGGTGTACCCTCTGTCCTCGACCTGATCCGGCTCAGCCCGGAGCCCGTGCTGCCGCCCGGTGGCGAAGCACTCTACCGGCAAATCGTGCTGTTCACCGAACTTGAGGCGGATCGCGAGGTGCTCGACGCGGCATGCGGCCGCGGCCTCACCACCGCCTACCTTGCGGCGAATCACGGTGTTCACGGTACCGGGCTCGATACCGACCCATACCTCGTCGACGAGGCGTCGCAGCGCGCACGGACGATGGGCCTGTCCGACAAGCTCACATTCGAGTGCGCGCCGCTCGATGATCTGCCGTTCCAGGACGGCGTGTTCGACGTGTCGATCGGGGAGATCGGCCTGGGGGCCAGCGTCAATCCCGCCAATGCCGTGCGCGAGCTCGCCCGCGTCACCAAGCCGCTCGGGATGGTCGTTCTCGTTCAGCTCGTGTGGAACGGCAACGTCGATGAGGAACGGCGGGAGCTGCTCGTCGAGCACCTCGGGGCGCGGCCGCTGCTGCTGGTGGAGTGGAAGCAGTATCTCCGCGACGCCGGCTGCGTGGATCTGCATGTGGAGGACTGGTCCGAGGCGTCGTCGCCGTTTCGGCCCGCGGTGACGGGCACGTTCGCGCTGGCCGACCTGTTTTCGTTCAAGCAGAAGCTGGTGATCCTCCGCCGGGCGCTCGCGAGGTGGGGATGGCGCGGTGTGCGGGGTGCCCTGGCGCGGGAGCAGGAGATTCACAACCTCCTCGCGAACCAGCGGGTGCTTGGGCTCTCTCTCATCGTTGGGACGAAGTGGCATGCCGACGGCGGTTGATCTCCCGTCGCCGGGCGTCGACCGGCGAGCCCTGTAGCGCCTCATGGCGATCACCGAGCAGACGGTCCGATTCGACGAGTCCTCGCTCGCCGCGGTACAGGTCCTCCTCCGTGACCTCGGTCTCGACGGGTGGCTCCTCTACGACTTCCACGGCAACAACCCTGTAGCCTCAGGCGTCCTCGGGCTCCCGGCGCTGACCCGACGGTACTTCGTGC
>CAZUVK010000372.1:0-3105 GCA_964623785.1 uncultured Gemmatimonas sp.
CTGGACCGCCCGGCGCGCGTGGCCGGCTCGGGCCGGACGGACCGCGGCGTGCACGCGATCGGCCAGGTCGCAACCGTCGACGCGCCGGCGCGATGGACGGCATCCGATCTCCATCGCGCGATGAATGCGCTACTCCCCGATTCCATCTGGGTGGCCGGAATCTCGGAGGTCGCCGATGACTTTCATCCGCGCTTTGACGCGCTGGCGAGGTCCTATGTGTACCGGGTCGGGACCGATCACCTGGCCTCGTCGCCGTTCCTTTCCCGATGGTGCTGGCCGTTGCGACGCCCCCTCGATCCGGACCTGATGCGCGATTGCACCGAAGTCCTGATCGGCGATCACTCGTTCCGCGCGTTCGCGAAGGCGGGCCAGGAAGAACGCGGCGACCGGTGCATTGTTGCGGCAGCGGAATGGACGAGGTGGGAGCACCTCGGGATGGAGTTCCGCATTACGGCGAACCGTTTCCTCCACCACATGGTACGGTATCTCGTCGGCACACTCGTCGATGTGGGCACGGGTCGCCGGTCGCCGGACGACGTGGGTCGCCTGCTCAAGGGTGACGGGTCGCGCGAAACGTCACCTCCGGCGCCCGCGTGCGGACTGTTCCTTGCCGCCGTCCAATACCGGCCGGGCGCGTACGACCAGACGGAACCCGCGCGGGCCGACGGTCTCCCGCATCCGCCCCCCGGCATACCGCCCAGAACAGAGTCCTGATGTCAACGAACGCTGATCGATATTCGAATCCGCTGACCGAGCGCTACGCGTCGCCGGAGATGTCCTTCATCTTCTCGGCGCGCTTCAAGTTCGGCACCTGGCGCCGGCTGTGGCTCGCGCTCGCCGAGTCCGAGAAGGAGCTGGGCCTCGAGATCCCTGACGCCGCGATCGCGGAACTCCGAGAGCATCTCGACGACGTCGACCTCCAGCGCGCGGCGCAACTCGAACGCGAACTGCGCCATGACGTGATGGCACACGTCCACCACCTTGGCGAGCAGGCGCCCAACGCACGCGCGATCATCCACCTCGGCGCGACCAGCGCATATGTGGGGGACAACACCGACCTCATCCAGCACCGCGACGCGATGATGCTGGTCCGGTCGCGGCTCGTCGGGGTCATCGCCGCGCTCGCCTCGTTCGCGAGGAGCACCCGCGCGATCCCGACACTCGGGTTCACCCACTTTCAACCGGCACAGCCCACGACCGTGGGAAAGCGCGCGACGCTGTGGATCCAGGACCTCCTCCTCGACCTCGAAGAGATCGAGTTCAGGCTGGCAAATCTGCGATTCCGCGGGGTTCGCGGCACCACGGGAACCCAGGCCTCGTTCCTCGACCTGTTCGAAGGCGATCACGCGCGAGTCAACGAACTCAACCGCATCGTCGCGGAGCGGATGGGATTCTCGGAGGTATACGGCGTCACGGGTCAGACCTACACCCGGAAGGTCGACTACGCGCAACTCTCCACGCTGGCGGGAGTCGCGCAATCGGCGTCCAAGATCGCGCACGATCTTCGGCTTCTCGCCCACCTTCGGGAAGTGGAGGAGCCGTTCGAGGAGCACCAGATCGGATCGTCCGCCATGCCCTACAAGCGGAATCCCATGCGCTCGGAGCGGATCACGGCGCTGGCCCGCCACGTGATCACCCTCGTGATCGATCCCGCCTTCACGGCCGCGACCCAATGGTTCGAGCGCACCCTCGACGACTCCGCGAACAAGCGCATCGCGATCCCCGAGGCATACCTCGCGACGGATTCGATCCTGCTCATCCTCCACAACGTCGCTTCGGGGCTGGTCGTCTACCCGGAAATGATCCGGCGCCATCTGATGGATGAGTTGCCGTTCATGGCGACCGAGAACCTGATGATGCGGAGCGTGAAGCGCGGCGGCGATCGGCAGGAACTCCATGAAAAGGTACGCCGCCACGCCCTGGCCGCGGGTGAGCGGGTGAAGATGCACGGACTGGAGAACGACCTCCTGGATCGCATCGCCGCCGACCCGGCGTTTGGCGTGACACGCGAGGAGTTGGAAGACGAGCTGCGGCCCGAGCGTTTCGTGGGTCGCGCACCCGAACAGGTGGACGAGTTCCTGACCGACTGGGTCGACCCGGTCCTGAATCGATACGAAGCCGACGTCAACCTCGAGACTCCGGAGCTTCATGTCTGAAGAAACACCCCGGCAACCGTCGGCCTATGACGAGTTGCGACGCGAGTTGCGGGAGTCCGAGGTTCTTGCGTCCGTCGCCGCGCTGCTTGGCTGGGACCAGGAGACGATGATGCCGCCGGCGGCGACGCCCCTGCGCGCGGAACAGGCGTCCCAGCTGAGTCAGCTCGTCCACGAACGGCGGACGTCGGCCCGGTTCGGGGAATTGCTCGCCAGGGCGGAGGACGAGATCCCGCCCGACGCGGACCCCGCGGAGGTCGCCAACCTTCGCGAGATCCGCCGGTCGTACGACAACGCCGTGAAGATCCCGACCTCGCTCGTTCGCGCATTCGCGGAGACGACGACCGTCGCGCAGTACGAGTGGCGCGCGGCCCGCGAACGGAGCGACTTCGCGGCATTCGCGCCGTGGCTCGAGAAGGTCGTCGACCTCAATCGTCAGAAGGCGGCGTGCCTCGCGACGTCGGAGCTGTCCGACCCGTACGATGCGCTGCTCGATGACTTCGAACCGGGGATGAAGACGGAGGACATCGTCCGCATCTTCACCGACCTTCGCGGCCGACTCGCCCCGCTGATCGCCGAGATCGCCGGTTCCGGCGGCGGCCCTTCCGACCGTGTTCAGCGGATCGCGATCCCGATCGATCGTCAGGCTGCATTCAATCGCGGCGTCGCCGCGCGGATCGGCTTCGACTTTGACGCCGGGCGCCTCGACACGTCGACGCACCCTTTCTGTCAGGGCATCGGGCAGGGCGACACGCGGATCACGACGCGGTACCGGGAGGATGCATTCTTCGACGCGCTCAGTTCCACGCTACATGAAGCCGGACACGGAATCTACGAGCAGAACCTCCCGAAATCGGTAAGGATGGGCGAACCGCTCAGCGAGCCGACGAGCCTCGGGATCCACGAGAGTCAGTCTCGGATGTGGGAGAACCTGGTGGGTCGGTCCCGCGAG
>CAZUVK010000373.1:0-3099 GCA_964623785.1 uncultured Gemmatimonas sp.
ACGTGCTCTTGCCCGCGCCGTTCGGACCCATGATCGCGTGGATCTCGCCTTCGCCGATCTCCAGGTTGACGCCCTTCAGGATCTCGGTTCCGTCCTCCGCCACTTCCGCGTGCAGATTCACGACCTTGAGCAGTGGCTCAGCCATGTCTTCTATCCTCCTTCGCGCGTGATCGCTTCGTCGTTTCCCCGTTTCGCGTTCCAACCCGCGCCCCCGGACTCGCGCGGCGGCGGAACACAGACCAATATAGTCGAACGAGCGGGAGCGGATATGTCTCCGTTCCTTTTCAATAATGATTATTCTTATCAATCGCAACCTACCCGTACCCCGGGGTGCTGTCAAGCGGGATCGGGGTGCGTGGGAAGACCGGTAAGCGACGGTGTGGCGGGATGATGGACGCGTTCCAGCAAGGTGATCCCGCCGCTCGGGTCGCGGATCTTGCATTTCAAAGTCAGGCACCGGATGGCGGACCGGATCGCTTGTCGAAACCAACCGGGGGGAGTGCTGATGTCGGATCGAGACGGGCTGGCCGCGGTCGACGGTGAAGGGAATCGGGGCGGGGACGGTTTCCGGCCGAGGACCGTGCTCGTTCTCGGCGGCGGCGGGATGAAGGGGATCGCGCACATCGGTGTGATCAAGGCGCTGGAGGAGGCGGCGATCCGGCCCGACGCGATCGTC
This sequence comes from uncultured Gemmatimonas sp., assembly GCA_964623785.1. GTDB lineage: Bacteria > Gemmatimonadota > Gemmatimonadetes > Longimicrobiales > Longimicrobiaceae > WHSP01. The sequence goes on from CAZUVK010000373.1 coordinate 677, forward strand.
GGCACGAGTATCGGCGCGGTCGTGGGCGCGCTCGTGGCCGGCGGCCTCGGGTGGCGGGAGTTGACGGAGATCGCGAGGCGACTGAAGAAGGAGGATGTGGTTTCCCTCAACCGTCGCGCGATGTGGTTGGGTGGGATCCGCGCCACGTCGGTGTTCGACGACACTCCGTTCGTCGGCTGGATCGAGCGCGTGCTGCCGGTTCGCCGCTTCTCGGAGCTGATCGTACCGCTGCGGATCAACACGACGTCGCTGGTGAGCGGCGAGGAGGTCTGGTTCGGCAGCGGGTGCCGCCAGGACGTCGATCTCCTGAAGGCCGTCTACGCCTCCTGCGCGCTCCCCGTCTACTTCCCGCCCGCGCGGATCGACGACGATGTGCTGGTGGATGGCGGGATCGTGAACGCCTTCGCCCTTTCGCAGGCGGTCGCCTGGCGCGCGGAGAAGGTGATCGCCGCCGATGTCGGCTCCGACTTCCGACCGCCGGATGAGGGATACTTCGACCAGGGGATCGTGGCAATTCACGACCGTGTCGTCGCCCTCAGCATGCGGGACCAGCGACGGGAGAGGATCACGAGGTACTCGCATCTGCCAGGCGTCTACATCCGCCCGGAGATCGGTCACGTGAACACCTTCGAATTCGAGCGGACCCAGTTCCTGATGGAGGAGGGCTACAGCGCCGCGCGCTCCGCGCTGGAGGCGGCGGGTTGGGCCGGCGGCGACCCGGCTACGGCCACTCCCGCAGTCGGAGGATGAGCGCGGCGGTGGCCAGCACGGCGGCGCCGTACCCGCCGGCGTAGGCCGCCGCGTCCCACGGGATCTCGCCGGCCAGCAGTCCATCCCAGATGTCCGACAGCGCGTTGTGGGGCGGAAGCACGGCGTTGATCAGGCCGCTCAGGGTTGCCGGCAGCGCGCCCAGCATCGCCGACACCAGCTCAGGGAAGACGGCCGGGAGCAGGAGCACGATGAAGGCGATCGTCGCGTCCATCCGGACGCCCGCGCCGGAGAGCAGCGCCATCACCGCGCCGTAGATCAACGCCGAGAGGACGGGGAGCAGCAGCCCCTGCCATCCGCCGAGGAACGATCCCCACGCGACGATCTGTCCGAGAACGAGGAACGCCGCGGACCCCGCGATCGCGATCGTGTACGCCACCCCCCAGCGCAGCCCGTAATAGCCGAGCGGGGTCACCGGATAGGAGAGATTCACCCGCGTGTATCCGTCGCGAAGCTCGGTCGAGATGAACCCGCTCAGGAGGATGATCATCGCCAGCGCGGCGAAGTTGGAGAGCGTCGCGGAGATGCCCAGCGCGCCGAGCGCGAGCGCGTCCGGATTGAAGCCCTCGTGCTGGTGGAAACCCGGCTCCTGCAGGTAGAAGACGAGCGCCACACCCGCCAGGAAGACGAGCCGCCAGCGCAGGTCCCGGAGCACGACCGCGATCACGGTCGACCCTCCTCGAGTGCGCTCACGCGGGCAAGGAAGTGGCGCTCCAGGTCGGGTTTGGCGTCTCTGACCGCGATGTCCTCGCGGATCCGACCGTTGTGGAGGAGAAGCACGCGCTCGGCGAGCCGCGCGACCTCGGCCAGATTGTGCGACGCGAGGATCACGATCCGGCCTTCCACGGCCTGGCGCCATTCATCCACGATCCCGCGCAACTCCACCACCCAGACTGGATCCAGCCCGTCGGTCGGTTCGTCGAGGACCATCACCCGCCGGTCGCCGAGCAGCGCCTGGGCGACCCCCACGCGCTGCACGTTCCCCTTCGAGAGCGCCGAGATCCGCCGCGGGGCGACACCCGCGAGGCCGAGCCGGTCGATCGCAGCGTCGACCCGCTCCCACGCGTCGTCGCCGAGGCCCGCGAGCATGGCGTATGCGCGCAACGCCTCGCGAACCGTCCAACGGCGGGGTATCGTCAGGTTCTCGGGGATGTACGCCACGCCGTGCCGCTGGACGTAATCGCGGGCGGGAAGCCCGTCGATCGTCGCGGTGCCCGAGGTCGGGCGGGCGTAGCCGAGCAGCACCCGCAGGAGCGTGCTCTTGCCGGCGCCATTCAGCCCGACGATGCCGAGCGCGGTACCTTCGGGCACGCTGAGATCCACCCCGTCGAGCGCCGTTACCGGCGCGCCGCCGCGGTACCATCGACCGGCGAACGTCTTGGTTACTTCGCGCAGTTCGATCATTGCCGGGAAGCTATATCGGCGGGCCTGAACCGAACAGTGAAATCAGAGGATCATGGAGCCAGTTCCGAACCACACCCGTATCGCCGCCGTGAAATCCCCCGGATCGTGGCTGTACCTCCTCCACGGGATCTACGGAAGCGGCCGCAACTGGGCGACGCTCGCCCGGCAGCTCGTCGCGGAACGCCCCGAGTGGGGGGTCATTCTCGTCGACCTGAGGCTTCACGGCGGGTCAGTCGGGTTCTCGTCGCCCC
>CAZUVK010000374.1:0-3068 GCA_964623785.1 uncultured Gemmatimonas sp.
ACGCGTGTCGTTCGAGGTCGGCTGCGTGCAACTCGGGGGGCATCCGCTCTTCCTCTCGTCGCGGGACATCCAGCTCGGCCGTGGTGAGCCGGTCCGCGACACCGCGCGCGTCCTCTCCCGTTACGTCGACGGCGTCGTGATCCGCACGTTCGCCCAGTCCGATGTCGAAGAGCTGGCGCGCTACGCGGATATCCCGGTGATCAATGGCCTGACCGACCTCGTCCACCCCTGCCAGGTGATGGCCGACCTCATGACGGTCCGTGAGAGTTTCGGCCCGGATCTCTCGCGGATCACGGTGGCCTGGGTCGGCGACGGGAACAACATGGCAAACTCCTGGATCAACGCCGCCTACCGCTGCCGCTTCGAGCTGCGCCTCGCGGTGCCGCGCGGGTACGAGCCGGACGCGGCCATCCTCGAGCGGGCCGTGGAGTCCGGCGCCCGGGTTACCGTCACGCACGACCCACGCGAGGCCGTCGCCGCGGCCGATGTCGTCAACACCGATGTCTGGGCGTCGATGGGGCAGGAGGACGAGGCCGACCAGCGGCTCCAGGCGTTCGTCGGGTTCCAGGTCGACGCCGCGCTGATGGATCATGCGACCGACCGCGCGATCTTCCTCCACTGCCTCCCGGCCCACCGCGGCGAGGAGGTTACCGACGATGTCGTCGAAGGACCGCGTTCGCGCGTCTTCGACCAGGCCGAGAACCGGCTCCACGTTCAAAAGGCGATCATGCACAACCTCATGGGATCGGGGCGAATCGGATGACGGCGGAAGGACTTCTGCGGACCCCGCTGTACAACGAGCACCTGGCGGCCGGCGCGAAGATGGTTTCGTTCGCCGGCTACGAGATGCCCATCCACTATCCCGCGGGAATCACCGTCGAGCACGCCGCCGTTCGCAACGCCGCGGGGTTGTTCGATGTTTCGCACATGGGTGAGTTCTTCATCCGCGGCCCGCAGGCGCTGGACCTCGTCCAGTTCGTCACCAGCAACGACGCCTCGACCCTCGTCCCGGGGCAGGCCCAGTACTCGGTTCTCCTCCGGGAGAATGGCTCCGTGGTCGATGACCTGCTCGTCTATCGGCTCCACGAGGAGGGCTACATGCTCGTCGTGAACGCCGCGAATCGGGCCAGGGATTTCGACTGGATTTCCGCCCACGCCCCCCGGTTCGACGCCGAGTTCGTGGACCGCTCGGACGAGATCGCGCTCATCGCCTTCCAGGGACCGCGCGCCGCGGAGGTCATGGCGACGATCACGCCGGGCATGGACCTGGATTCGATTGGCTACTATCGGTTCGCCGAGCACGAGGTGGCGGGGTGTCCCGGCACGCTCAGCCGGACCGGCTACACGGGCGAGGACGGGTTCGAGATCTTCGTCGCGGCGGAGGATGGTGAGCGGGTCTGGCGTTCGATCCTTGGCGCCGGACGCGACATCGGCGTGCTGCCCGTTGGCCTCGGCGCGCGGGATTCACTGCGACTGGAGATGGGCTACCCGCTCTATGGGTCCGATCTCGACGAGGAACACACGGCGTTCGAGGCGGGACTCGGCTGGATCATCAAGCTCGACAAGGGTGATTTCATCGCCAGTGACGCCCTGCGCCGTCAGCGCGAGGGGGGCCCGCGCGAACGCCTGGTCGGGTTCCGGCTGCTCGAACGCGGGTTCCCGCGTCATGGGTACGACATCGCGCGGGACGGCCGGACCATTGGTTCGGTCACCAGCGGCACCCTCAGCCCCACGCTCGGCGCGGGGATCGGGCTCGGCTACGTCGAGGTCGCCGCGGCCGCGCCCGGGACCCGCGTGGACATCGTGATTCGCGGCAATCCCATCGGAGCCACGGTCGTTCGCCCCCCGTTCCATACCGCCGGGTCGATTCGTCGATGACTGGCCGCGCCGGGGACGCAGGGAGGATGAAGGAAGTCGTAGTCATTACCACGGATGATCTCGAGCCGGCCGTCCGCCTGCGCGCACGGTTCGTCGCGGCGGGCTACGAGGTCGAGCTGCTTACCCCCGGCGAGAACCTCGACGACGTGGTCGGCGAGCCCGTCCTCCTCATCCTCTCGGGCGGCGTCCACGACGCGCGCGCCACCAACCTCGTCCGGCAGGCGCGGGGCGGCGGACGGCTACCGGTGATCGGCCTGCTCGAGCCGACCGAGAAGTGTAGCCGCGATCTCAGCCACTCGCTCGGGCTCACGGAGTGTGTCGTCAAGCCCATCGATGTCGAGGACGTCGCGCTCATCGGCCGCCGCGCGATCGAGCGTGAGCGCCTGCGGCGGATCACCGGGATCGTCGGGGACACAGAGGTGATGGAAGAGGTCCTCGAACGCGTCGTGCAGATCGCGGGCGTGGACTCGACGGTCCTGATCCAGGGCGAGAGCGGGACCGGCAAGGAACTCGTCGCGCGGGGCCTCCATGCGCTCTCACCCCGCCGGCACCGCCCGTTCATCGCGGTCAACGTCGCCGCGCTGCCCGAGACGCTGCTCGAGAGCGAACTCTTCGGCCACGAGAAAGGCGCCTTCACCGGCGCTTCATCATTGCGGAAGGGCCTCTTCGAGCTGGCGCATGGCGGCGCGATCTTCCTCGACGAGATCGGGGAGATGCCGCTCGCGACGCAGACCAAGCTGCTGCGCGTCCTCGAGGAGCGCGAGTTCCGGAGGGTGGGCGGGGAAGAGGTGTTGCGGGTGGACGTGCGCGTCATCGCCGCAACCAACCGGAACCTCCGCGAGCTGGTCGATACCGCCGAATTCCGGCGCGACCTCTACCATCGTCTGAACGTACTCCGGATCGCACTGCCGTCGCTGCGCGAGCGACGCGAGGACATCCCCGTCCTGATCGATGGTTTCGTGCGCGAGTTCGTGAGCCAGCACGACCGGCCGTTCCCCGGTATCGACGACGACGCGTTGGCGATCCTCGTCGACTACTCCTGGCCCGGGAACGTTCGCGAGCTCCGCAACCTCATCGAGTCAATGGTCGTCCTCGCGCACGGGCAGCCGATCCGGCCTGCCGACATCCCCGCCGAGGTGCGCGACGAGGGCCGCTATCACCGCAATCTGCCCGTCCTGGTCCGCCCGCCC
>CAZUVK010000375.1:0-3034 GCA_964623785.1 uncultured Gemmatimonas sp.
CGAGCCGCGTATCACGTGATAGCCCCAGCGCTCGATCATCCGCGTGATATACTCCCCGTCCCGGTTGCGGCTGATCAGCGTGCCCAACCCCATCCCCCGGTAGCGGAACGCGCACGGGAGCAGCCGCCCGTGCCAGAGAACGTAGATCGCCGGCTTGCCCGCGCGGACGATCGACGCCTCGTACTCCTCGCCTTCGATCAGCTCCAGGCGGGCCGATCTCATGACTCCCGTAACGAGCCCGCCACCGAGGGTGGATGCCAGGCCGCCCAGCACTCGCCGACCGAGGCCCGGCGTCATCGGATCAGGGGACTCCCAGGAGGTCCGCCGCCATACCGGCGACCCGCGCGGCGGCCCCGCCGCCGCCCAGCCGATCGCGGACTTCGGACAGCCGTGTCACCATCGCGCGTCGCTCGGCGCACTCGACGTCGAGCAGCGGAAGCAGGCTCGCCGACATCGTTTCGGGGGACGCCTCATCCTGAATAAACTCCGGGACCACGCGGTCCTCCGCCACCAGATTCGCCAGCGCGATGTGGGGCACCTTCACCATGCGGCGCGCGATGCGATAGCTGATCGGGTTCAGACGGTAGGCGACGACGAACGGTGTCTCCGCGAGCGCCGTTTCCAGCGTCGTCGTACCGGATTTCACCAGCGCCGCGGTCGCGTGCACGAGCAGACCACGGAAATCGCGAGTGACGGGGAACGGCACTCCCCGATAGGCGGTGTCCGGCATGCCGCTCGGCGCGCCGATCATCACCTGCGTTTCCGGACGAGACGCCATCACCTGTTGCGCGGTCTCGATGAACAGGGCGAGGTGCCGGTCCAGCTCCTGCCGCCGCGAGCCGGGCATGAGGGCCAGGAGGGGACGCTCGGGAGCGAGTCCCTCGTTGATCATCCATGCAGAGCGGTCGGCGGGTGGCTCGATTTCATCGAGCAACGGGTGCCCAACGAACGTCGCCGAAGCGCCCCGCTCGTGTAGGAAGGCCGCCTCGAAGGGGAGGATCACCGCGATGCGGTCGGTGTCGCGGGCCAGGTCCGCCGCGCGGCTCTCGTGCCATGCCCACACCTGCGGCGCAACGTAGTAAAGCACCTTGCGACCGTCCGACCGCGCGCGCCTCGCGAGCCGCAGGTTGAACCCGGGGTAGTCGATGGGAACCACCAGATCCACCCGCTCCGAATCGAGCGTGGCGAACACTCTTCGGCGGAGAGCCAGAAAGAAGCGAAGCCGCGAGAGAATCTCGACGAGGCCCATGACGGCGAGGTCGTCCAGGTCGGCGAGCAGCTCGACGCCTTCGGCCGCCATCCGCGGGCCACCCAGACCGATCAGCCGGATACCGGGAATCCTCGCGCGCAACGCGCGGGCGAGGGAGGCCCCGTGCATGTCGCCGGAAGGCTCGCCGGCTGACAGGAACACGACAGGCGCGCGCTCGGCGGCCTCGTCGCTCAGATCCCCAGCCGGCCGAGCCACCAGATCAGCCCCGCGATCAGGAGCAGAAGGAGCAGAAGACGCCAGACCGAAGGCGGCTTCTTTGCCCTTCCTACCCCGAACTCGCGCCTTTCACGTCGGGCTCGGATCAGTGACATTCGATTCGATGCGGTCAACGATTTGCAGCGCGACTTCCAGCGCACGCCGTCCGTCTTCGCCGCTGACGACGAGCGGTCGCTCACCGGAAAGCGCCGCCAGGAACGACTCCAGCTCGGCCCGTAGCGGCTCGGTGCCATCACCCTTCAGCTCGATCCGCTCCACCAGGCCCTCCAGCCCATGCTCGAGAGCCGAAGGGCTGGCGAGCACGGCGCCTTCACGCAGGCGAAGGAACTCACCCGTCCCCGCTCCGAGATCGAGGCTGAGATATCCCGAATCCTGGAAGAGCCGGATCTTCCGCATCCGCTCCCGGGAGACCCGGCTCGCGGTGATGTTCGCGACGGCTCCACCCTCGAACGTGATCCGGGCGTTCGCAATGTCCACGCTCGGCGTCAGGACGGGGATCCCCACCGCGTCGACGGTCGCGACAGGGCGCTTCGCCAGCCCGAGAATCAGGTCGATGTCGTGGATCATGAGATCCAGCACGACGGCGATATCCAGGCCACGCGGGCCGAACGGAGCCAGTCGATGCGACTCGATGAAGCGCGGCGCCTCCAGATACGGCTCGCAGGCGCGTAACGCCGGGTTGAATCGCTCGACGTGACCGGTCGCGACGACAACGCCCCGCGCGTCCGCGGCGGCGAGGATGCGGTCCGCCTCGTCCAGCGATGTTGCGATCGGCTTCTCGATCAGGAGGTGGACATCATGCCCGATCGCGCGCAACGCGACTTCCGCGTGATCCACCGTCGGAACAGCGATCACGGCGGCGTCCACCTCGTCGAGGAGTTGGTCGAGGTCCGCGCGAGGTATGACGCCAAGCTCGGATCCGACCCGTTCGGCGCGCCCGGCGTCCACATCGTGGATCGACACGCGATCACCACCGACCAGGTCCGCCATCAGTCGCGCATGGTGGAAACCGAGGCTGCCCACGCCGATCACGCCGACACGTCGCGGAATTGTTCGATCCGCCATCAGACCGATACTCCTCGCTCCGACGCCTCGAAGAAGGAGAGGAAGACCTCGATCTCCGGGAGATCCCGTAACTCCTCACGCGCCCGCGCGAGCGCCTGCGACGTGTTGTACGAGGAGGCGAAGAACAACCGGTACGCGCGTTTCAACTCCCGCCTGACGTCTTCGGAGAATCCGCGCCGCTGCAGGCCCACGCTGTTCAGCCCATAGAGTTGCACAGGGCTTCCCGCCGCTTTCACGTAAGGGGGGATGTCCTTCGACACCCGCGATCCACCGCCGACGAACGCGTGCGGACCGATCCTCACGAACTGATGGATCGGCGTGAGGCCTCCTACGATCGCCCAATCCCCGATCGATACGTGCCCGCCCATGTTCACCGAGTTGGAGAGGATCACATGGTTTCCGAGCCGGCAGTCGTGCGCGACGTGTGTATACGCCATCAGCAGACAGTCGCTTCCGACTTCGGTGAACCCGATCGCCGTGGTG
>CAZUVK010000376.1:0-3026 GCA_964623785.1 uncultured Gemmatimonas sp.
GGCCATCGAATGCCTCGTCGTCTGCATTCGCGGCCCAGTAGAGGCACATGGCCAGTGCCCGGAAGAACCCTGTAAAACGGTGCTGCTCGACGGTGAGACCGGCTTCCAGGACCAGCGACCGGATCTCGTCTCGTTCGAAGATGTGCGAGTGGTTGGGCGTCTGAAAGTGGCCAGCCGGAGCCAGCGACTTCTGAACGTGCTCGCCCGTGGCATCAGGCACGCTGATCAGGTACTGCGCTCCGGGCTTCCCGACGCGCACCAGCTCCCGCAGCGCCGCCGCCGGGTCGTCGAGGTGCTCCAGGACGTCGATGGAGATGACCTTCGTCGCGATGGCATCGGGCAGGGGCAGCGTACCCGCGTCGCAGACGAGGGGACGGTGCCGGTCGTCGGCGAGTTCGGGGAAGAGGCGCATCGCACCCTCCACTTTCTCGCGCAGATGGTCGACAAAGATGACCTGGGCACCCTGTCGTGCGCAGAAGCTGGCCGCGGCGCCCTCGCCGCACCCGACATCCAGTACCTGGTCCCCGGTGGCGACCTTGAAACCCGTGAACAATTCGCCGGATTCATGCTGAAACCAGCCACTCTGAAAGGCGTCCTCGAGTCCACAGATCCGCGGATCCGGGGTCGGCGCGATCCCGTTCGGCGGCGGTTCCGCGGTGAAATCCGGCTGCTCCGGCCGGACGGGCTCCGTGATTTCTGAGACGCGCTCCACCAGGCGCACGGGCCTCGCCGTGGACGCGCCCGGGCTCCCGTACGCGCTCGTCTGACTCCGTCGGAGCGCGAGCAGCCGGCGCAGCCGGCCAGCGGCGATGGGCACGGAACAGTGGCCGCCCAGCCTCTCGATCGCCGCATTGGCCATACTCCGGTACCGCTCCGGCTGGGCCTTCGCCACGCGGTAGCTTTCTTCCAGCGCTCCCGCGAGCGATTCCGGATTGATTCGGTGGCGAAGCGTCCTGAACACCTGTCGCGGATCATGCGGCCAGACCGACGGCTCCGTCGACGTCTCTACCAGGAACGCGTTGGAGGCATCCACATAGTCGGCGAGGGCGGTGTGCGCCGGCGCGATTGCTGGCCTGCCGGAGGACATGAACTCCATGAGCGGAAGACACTGGCCCTCTCCGCGGGAGGCGTTGAGCGCGTAGTCGGTCATCCGGATCAGCTGCTCGTATTCCACGGGCGATAGAAACCCGTACTGAATCAGAACGCGGCAACGAAAGGGCGAGCACTTGTAGAGTTCCCGCAGTACGGCTCGGATCCCTTCCGCCGGGTCAGTGTGCACGAGCTTCAGGATCAGCGTTGCATCCTCGGCGTCGCGCATCGTGAGACAGAAGGTACCAACCACGTCGAACCAGTTCTTCCGGTCGTCGTACGGGTTGTAGACGCACGTGTAGACGACGTCATCGCGCCGCGCCTCCGCGGATCGTTCCGGCGGCGGAGATGGTGGGTCGTGCGGAAACTCGCCCGTCGGGCCGGGTGCGAAGGCGGAGAGATCGAGCGTGCGGCTGTCCAGGACCGGTCCGGGGATGGAAAGCGTGCTGGGTCCGGCGATATCGCGCCCGGCTGACTCGGAGCGGAGGCGGTCGAACCGGTCCCACACCGGGGCGGGAATGCATTCCACCGGGAAGTCGGCTCGCATCGCGCGCCGCACGGCTCCGGCCGAGAAGCTGGAGTGAGTGATCGCCCAGCCCAGCCGCCCGAGCGGCCGGGTCCAATCGGAATCCGCTCCGCCCGCGGTCATCTCGTCGGGAATATCCTCGAACTCCCAGGCGAACACGGGAATCGTGGGACACACGAGACCGAGCGGTGTCTTGTGCGGGGGCGTGAACGAGAGGAGTGCGCAGGGAATGCCCCGGCCGAAGCAGATGTTGTATAGCGCATCCACCTCTTCCGCGGGATCTTCCACGCGGATGACCTCGCCCAGCGCTTCCAGCACCGGCAGAAAATCCTTCAGCACGAACTGGTAGCTGTATTCGGAGGACCCGAGTCGCTGCTCGATCGTACCGGACCCGGGCCCCGCATAGACCAGGATGACCTGTTCGGGCGCTTCCTCGTCCAGCCGGGCGATGAGCAGGCTCCGCGCGTCTTCATCAAGCCGGATTTCTGGCGCGCTCATCGAGTCACCAGCGACCGCCGAACGAACGCCGCGAGCTTATCCTCGACGACGGCGTCTGACGAAAAGTGTTCCATCGTTTCCGACGCCTTCCGACCCATTGTCTGGTAGTCCCCCGGCGGCCGCCTCGCCATTTCGTAGCTTGCGCGGTACGCCTCCAGCAACGACGCCCAATCGATGCGCGACCAGGTCGTGCGATAGAGTTGGCGGGGATCCGGCGGCCATGCGTTGTGCATGCGCCAGCTTCGGACCGGGAAGCCGTTCTCCGCGGTCAGGTAGTCGAGCATCGCCGTATTCATCGGCGCGATACCCGGTTTCCCGCACGACATGAACTCCATCAGCGGGATGCACAGCCCCTCGCCACGGGACGCGTTGACGTAGTATGTCGTCGCGGAAACCAGATCGGCGTAGGTGGAATCGTCGAGAAACGCCTGGATGATCACGATCCGGCACTCGAACGGGGCGAGTTGCAGGAGCTGCGCGCGCAGATCGTTCAGGTACGCGAAGATGTCGTGGTGCGTCATCTTGAGCACGAGAACCGCGTCCGGCGTGTGCCGGAATGCCCAGACGAACGCCGACAGGAGGTCCTTCCAATTCTTCCGTCCGTCGAGCGGATTCAGGACGGATGTGTAGACCACGCCCTCGAGATGAACTCGCGTGACGGTGGGTGTCGTGTCTGACGGGGCATCGACGGGGTCACGATCCGCGCCGTCGGCACGCCTGATCCGGAGCGAGGTGAACCCGATACCCATGCTTCTCGAGTCTCGAAAACCCTGAATCGGGGTCAGATCGAGGTTGGAGAAACGCACCACGCTGGAGGGCGCGCGCGGATGAAGCTCCAGATCCAGCGAACCCCTGCCCTGACCGAGCACGATCGTCGCTTCACTATCCCCCAGGGTCATCCGCAGCGGCCTCC
>CAZUVK010000377.1:0-2996 GCA_964623785.1 uncultured Gemmatimonas sp.
ATCACGGGAGTCGTGAGGGATGGGGCGACTCCCGTGATCGTTCCCTGGGCGGCGGAGAGTGAAGGTGACCCGACGAGTATGAGCGCCAGAATACACAACGCTCGCGTCGTGGTGTCGCGTGCTGCCAGAAGCCGTCTCATAGCCGGTATCCTCCGTTGGAAGGGACTTGAAGACACAGGGCGGCCTGCGCCCTGTCGCGGGCGGCGCGAATTTCCCGGACAGCTGATGATTCTCGGCTATGGCGTTTTAGTTAACCGTAACGATATTGTCTGAATCAGGATTGGGGACGGGCGCTCTCATGCATCGCCATCCGTGAACGGTGACGGAGACCGGCGCGACAGGCGCCGACACGGCTCGGAGTACTTCGATAAGAACGAGCGGCGGGCGGATCAGGAGATCGCCACCGCGAAGGTCGTCGGGTGAGGAATCGTGCGCCGCGCGAGCGGTCGAAAAGCCGCCACGCAAAAAACGGTGCAAAAGGGGCGGATACGGGACTGGACTTCGGAAGGCAAACGCAACGTGGCTCCCTCGGGGCCCCTGAATGCGTTACTGAGGAGATGCCCACCGGCGCCCGGGGCCAGGCCTGGATGAACGGGATTCAGCGTTTCGATAGCGCTTCGATCGGACGGGCGGATTTCGGCTGGGACTTCGCGCCTTCGCGCCTTCGCGTGAGCCCTTTCAGCCCGTCACCCGATCCCGATCCTCGAGATCCCCCCACGCCAGCTTTCGCCGCAGGGTCGAAAAGAAGGTCTGCCCCGGGAACCGCACGAGCCGCAGCGGCACCGGCGCGCGACACACCACCAGCCTGTCTCCGGGCGTGAGGTTCGCCGCCTGCTGCCCGTCGATCGTGAGGATCAGCTCCTCCATCGGCGAGAGCACCTCCACAGAAACGGTCTCGGCGGCGGAGAGGATCAGGGGCCGCACCGCGAGCGTGTGCGGGCAGATGGGCGTTGCGATGATGCAGTCGACGGACGGCGTCACGATCGGCCCGCCGGCGGAAAGGGAGTACGCCGTGGACCCCGTCGGCGTCGCGAGGATGATCCCGTCGGCGCTGTAGGTGCCGACCTCCTCGTCGTGCGCGTGGACTCGCATGCGGATCATGCGCGCGACCCCGCCACGGTGCAGCACGACGTCATTCAGCGCGAAGTACTCCCCGTGCTTCCGCCCGCTCGCCGTCCGCGCCTCGACCTGCAGCACCATCCGTTCGTCGAGCGCGATCTGACCTTCGACGAAAGCGGCCAACCCGACCTCCAGCTCCTCCGGGCTGATCGAGGTGAGAAAGCCGAGGCGTCCCAGGTTGATGCCGAGCACCGGGATGCCGTGGGGCGCAACGAGGCGGGCGCCACGCAACAACGTGCCGTCGCCGCCGAGGGTGACGAGCAGGTCTAGCGTGTCGGTGATTTCGGGGAGATACGGCTGGGCCGCCCGGCCGCCGCGGATGAGATCGGGTTCGAGGAAGACCTCGAGTCCGGCCTTCCCCGCGAAGTCGAGCACCCGCTCGAGCGTGGACTCGAGTGCCTCGTAGCGGTTGTAGCCGACGACGCCGATTCGTCGCGACCGTTGTCCGGGGGGCACGTCGATCAGGCCGTTTCCCGCAGGGGCCGCCGGACGGGCGCGCCGACCAGCGTCGCGACCCGTTCCTCGATCCCCTCCGGTGTCAGCCCCACCTCGGCGAGCAATTCGTGCCGCTCGCCGTGCGAAACGAAGTGGTCGGGCAGCCCCATCGAGTCGAGCCGGACCTCCGGCCACCGCGCGTGGATCCGCTTCCCGACGAACGCGCCGAACCCGTTCACCGCCGTTCCTTCCTCGATGGTGAGCGCCAGCCGGTGCGCCGGGAAGAGTCGGTCCAGGCAGGCTTCGTCGAGCGGCTTGATGAACCGGCAGTTCACGACCGCGGTCTCGATCCCCCGCCGGCCGAGCCGGTCCGCGGCCTCCAGCGCCGGCAGGACCATCGTCCCCGTCGCCAGCAGCACCGCGTCGCCGCCCTCGCGGAGCACCTCCCAGGTCCCGTACTCGACCGCCGGGATATCCGCCGTCGGGGGCACGGTCGCCGGGACGGTATCGCGTGGCCACCGGATCGAGAACGGGCCCTCCGTCCACTCGATCCCCGTGCGGAGCAGCCCGACCATTTCCGCCCCGTCCTTCGGCGCGGTGATCGTCATCCCCGGGACCGCGAGCATGTACGCGATGTCGATCCCGCCGTGGTGCGTCGGCCCGTCGTCGCCGGCGAGCCCTGCGCGGTCCATGCAGAAGAGCACCGGCAGGTCCTGCAGCGCCACGTCGTGCACGATCGAGTCATACGCGCGCTGGAGGAACGTCGAGTAGATCGCGACTACGGGTTTGACCCGCTCGGTCGCCATCCCGGCCGCGAAGGTGACTGCATGGCCCTCCGCCATGCCGACGTCGAAGAACCGGTCGGGGAACTGCTGCGCGAAGAGGTTCGTGCTCGTTCCTTCCGCCATCGCGGCCGTGATCGCCACGACGTTCGGGTACTCGCGACCCAGGTCCGCGAGTGCCCGCCCGAACGCGTTCTGGTACCGCGGCGGGCCGGCCGAGGAGATCCGGACCGGGTCGCCGGTGAGCTTGTCGAAGCCGCCGCCCGCGTGCCACTTGACCTGGTCCTCCTCGGCGGGCGCGAACCCCTTCCCCTTCGTCGTCAGGACGTGGACGAGCCGCGGGCCGGTCATCTTCCGAACGCTCCCGAGCGTTTCGACGAGCTTGTCCATGTCGTGGCCATCCACCGGCCCGATGTACCGGAAGCCGAGCTCCTCGAAGATCATCCCGGGCACGAACATGCCCTTCACGGCGTCGTCGACGCGGACGGCGAAGTGCTCCACCAGCTCGCCGATCGATCCCATCTTCGGCGCCGAGTGGATGAGCCGCTTCACCTCCTCGCGGATCCGGTTGTAGAACGGGTGCGTCCGGAAGCTCGTGAGGTAGGTATGCATCGCCCCGACGTTCGGGGAGATCGCCATCTGGTTGTCGTTGAGTACGAC
>CAZUVK010000378.1:0-2988 GCA_964623785.1 uncultured Gemmatimonas sp.
GCGGACGACCCGATTCGCCCGCGTTCCCATCGTCCGTCCGATTTCCGCCGTCGCCTTCGCGATCCAGCATACCCGCTTCCATCTCCTGATAACCCTGTCAGCGCGCGGGATTTGCACCGCCCCGCGCGCCCTCGTTGATGTCATCGGACATCCGAAAGTAGGCATCGACCGCGACGCCAGCAACACACCCGAACCCGCGCCTCGAGGCTCCGATGTCGCCGCGGCCGTCCCGTTCATCGCCCGCACGAACCCGGCCGCCGCCGATCCCGCCCCCGAGTGGCGTGGACATTGCACTACTTTGGACGTCGCAAACGTAATGTTTGCAACATTTTACAAGGAGAGCGCCATGCGGGAACAAGACCCCGGGAGCAAACCCGACTTCAGCTTTGAGGGCACCAGGGACACGCTCGAGAAGAAGGGGAGCGAGTACAAGGATCGACTGAAGGATACCGCTGACGATCTTTCCCGCCGGAACGCGGATCTCGACAGGCAGAAGGCGTCGGACCTTGATCGGGAAGATTCACGCGGCGACCGGGGGATGAGCGACTCCGGTCCCGACCGCGGCGACGCGGGGATGCAGTCGAGTGAGCGGCAGGGAAGCGACCATTACGCTGGACAGAACCGGCGAGAGATGGACAAGCACCTGGACCCGAGTGACTCATAACGGGACCCGTCGGCTGGCCCTGGAAGCCCGGGGCCGGTGACGGGCCAAGCGCGTCGGGGTTCGGAGCGCCGCGAGAGCGTGCGCGCGAGCCCCGGCGTCGCCTTTGAGTTCATGGAGACCACAGGCTCAGTGGCCCAGTCGTTCGATCTGAAACGCGGAAGGGTTCTCCGAATAGATCGCTTTCCATTCCGGATACGACGGGAGTTCCATCTCGTCCGCGAGCTGGACGGCGGTCCGTCGCACCAGGTCAAGATATCCAGGAATTCGATTCGCGACCGCGGGGGGAACTTCGGGCGGAAGGTCCGGCAACGGCTCCCCGGAGGTCTCCTCGACGTCATGGGAGCGCAACCATACCTCGTCGAGGCTCAACTCGAGGAAGCGTCGCGCTACCTGAGTCGAACACCAATCGAGGTACAGCAGCTCGAGTTCAGTCTCCGACGAATTGGATCGGCTGGCCATGCGCACTGCCCGGGAACGTGTTCGTTCGCCACGGAGCAAGCACACGCTACTACCGGAAGGTGCTATCCGTCAACTCTTTAGATGGCCTTCGCAGAATCGCGATCGCTTCGTGACATCCTCGCTGCGAACGTCACACGCGCCAGGCCCGACTCAACGTCTCGAACACCGTCCGGTGGGTGATGCCATACAACAGGACGCGGCGGAGGAACTCCGGATCATCAACCTGATACTCTCTGAGCCGCTGCGCGACGTCCGCGGGGACCGCGTCGACTGTGAGTTGTACCGGCTCGACTTCCGACTCGACGCTGGGTCCGGACATGACGGTCATGATCGACAAAAGCCTGAAAATAGCAGGTCCCCGGGTCGGGGCCTGACGAATCCGCGAATCGACGCTCTGTGAAGAGGACGGGTGCCAAGTATATAGCGTTCAGCGGATTTCGTCAACCGTGTCGTAAGTTACTATGCTGCATCAAGTTACATATAAGTTGCGACGGGGAAACAGGTTAGCTCCGGAGGGGTCCCGGAGATCGCTTGTCAAGGGGTATGTATCGGATCGGAATCGACCGGCGGGGGCGCACAGAAATATGCAAAAATACCTGCCGGGGGACGACTGGGAAAAGCGGAGTATTGGGCGGGCGGGAGCGACGGTGGAAGCGGGTTCATCCTCGGGCGGGGAGCCCTCTGGAGTCCGGCGTTCGGCGGGGCTCATGACCGCCGAACGCCATATGTTTTCAATCCATCTGCCGCCGGATGAAAGTGGGGATTTCGAGATCCGGTGGCGGCGACTCGGCGTCCGGACTGGCCGGCCGACGCTGGAAGGAATCGGGGCGCACGGTGCGCGTGCCTTCGATGTTCAGCGGAACGACGGTTCGCGAAGGCGCGGCCGGGGGTACCGCCCCGCCGATTGTCGGACGACCCTGTGACCGACCACCGCCAACGACCTGCGGTCGGGTCTGCACATGCTGCTCCTCGACGCGGTCGAAGCCGGTGGCGATGACGGTGACCCGGACACCGTCGGTCATCGTCGGGTCGTGCACGGCGCCGAAGATGATCTCCGCATCTTCGCCCGCCGATGTCTGGATGATGTCGCTGATCGTGCGGACCTCGTCGATCGCCAGGTCCATTCCACCGGTGATGTTGATCAACACGCCGGCCGCGCCCTGGATCTGGACGTTGTCGAGCAGCGGCGAGCTGATCGCTTCCTGCGCCGCTTCCATCGCGCGGTTGGTGCCCTGCCCGTACCCGGTGCCCATCATCGCGGCGCCGCGGTTGGCCATGATCGTCTTTACGTCGGCGAAGTCCACGTTGACCTCACCGGTCACGCGGATCAGGTCGCTGATCCCCTGCGTGGCGTTGAGCAGCACCTCGTCGGCCTTCTTCAGCGCGTCGCGGAAGCTCGTGCCCTTGCCCACCACCGAGAGTAGCCGCTCGTTCGGCACCACGATCATGGTATCGACCGCCTCCTTCAGTTCTTCAAGCCCTTCCTCCGCGTGACGGAGACGCTTGCGGCCCTCGAAGAGGAACGGTCTGGTCACGACGGCGATCGTGAGCGCGCCGAGTTCGCGGGCGATCTGGCCGATCACCGGCGCGGCGCCGGTGCCCGTACCGCCGCCCATCCCCGCCGTGACGAAAACCAGGTCGGCGCCCCGGAGCGCCTCGATCACTTCGTCCTGCGACTCCTCGAGTGCCCTGCGGCCGATCTCGGGCCGCGCGCCCGCCCCCAACCCGCGGGTGAGCTCCCGACCGATCTGGATCTTCTTCCCGCTCTTGTTGCTCTTCAGCGCCTGGGCGTCGGTGTTCACCGAGATGAACTCCACACCTTCCAGGTCCTCGTCGATCATCCGGTTCACCGCGTTACCACCACC
>CAZUVK010000379.1:0-2986 GCA_964623785.1 uncultured Gemmatimonas sp.
CGAGGGATCTGCACTTCCCGCGCGAATGGCCAGGTGTGCGGATCCCTCGCTCCGCTCGGGATGACAAGGGTGGGCTCGGGATGACGGGCGGCTCTCGACGCCATTCCCGCCAGGTGCCGGAACGGGGATGACGGGGACAACGGGAAGGCGGGTCAGTGCGGGGTGGGCATCTCCGGGAACCGCGGCTTGGCCGCCGGCAGTTCCTCGCGCCGGGCGTGGATGTGGTAGTGGATTCTCGCCAGCAGGTCCTTCAGCCGGAACGGCTTCATCAGCACCTCGACGTCCCGCGTATCGATCGAGCCGCCGGGGCCCACCTCCTCCGCCGCGGCCGTGATCAGCATCACGGGAATATGCGCGGTCCGGGGATCCGACCTCACCGCGTCGAGCACTTCGATGCCTGTCACATGGGGCATCATGACATCCAGAAGCAGGATGTCCGGCAACGGAGACCCTTGCAACAGATCGAGCATCTCCTTCCCGTCTTCCGCCGTGGAGACCGAATACCCGTTCGCCGTCAAAGCGCGCTCGAGCCCCTGGAGCAGAATCGGGTTGTCCTCGGCAATATAGATGTTCACAATTCAGCGCGGCTTCGGTTGTCGGCGAGGATCGAGGCCCGCCCGTTGGTGTTTTCCGAAGTTGGAGATCCTGCCCGAATCAGTGGCAATCCACGCGTGCGTTGCGGGTTTCGGTGAGGTCACCGTCTGGCCGTCGCGCGAAAGGTCGTTGGGTGGCTTCAGCAAAACGAACGCCAGAGCAGGATTGGCGCTGAAATGCGATTGAAATGGCCGCGTGGCGACTACTATAGTCGCATCTGGTGGGGCTGCGCTACATCTTTGTCGCGCTATCACAACGGGCCGATCTCCACGTGGATTCCTCCGCGAGGGAACTTTTCCCCGTCTTCTGTTTCCCACCGCCCGTCCTGAACGGGCTCCCCGCCTTACAACGAAAGAGACCTCGCCGGGCACGATCGCGCCGACGAGGCCTTCTTCCTTGCGATCACGGAGATGCTACTCCGCCGGGTCCTCGCCTGGCTCGGCTACCACTTCCACCGCGTCGACAGCTTCCGCCTGCGTCAGGTCGGCAGCCTCCGTCAGCCGCTCCTCGCTCTCGAGTCGCGCGACGTCGACCACCAGGTCACCCGGGTCCAGGTTGACCAGACGCACGCCCTGCGTGTTCCGCCCGATGACCCGGATCGCTTCGACGGACTGACGGTTCACGATCCCGTTCTTGGTGATCGCCAGCAGCTCGTCTTCCGGCTCGACCTTCTTGATGGCAACGACTTTTCCGGTCTTGGCGGTCGTCCGGATGTTGATGACGCCCTTCCCGCCCCGCCGCTGCATCCGGTACGCATCCACCGAGGTCCGCTTGCCCATGCCGAGCTCCGACACGACGAGCACGGTCGCGCCGTTTCGCAGGACGACCATCCCGATGACGTAGTCCTTCTCCTGTAGCGAGATCCCGCGCACGCCGGTGGTGGCGCGGCCCATCTCACGGACATCCGTCTCCTTGAAGCGGATCGCCATGCCTCCGTGGGTCGCGAGGACCACCTCGCTCTCGCCATCCGTGAGCTGGACGTCGATCAGCACGTCGTTCTCCAGGACGTTGATCGCGTTGATCCCCGTAACGCGCGGGTTGCCGTAGGCGGAGAGCACGGTCTTCTTCACCACGCCCTGCCGCGTCGCGAACATGAGGTATCTGTCGGGCGAGAACTCCCGGACGGGAACGAGCGCCGCGATGCCATCGCCCGCGCGGATGTTGATCAGGTTCACGATCGGCTTGCCGCGGCTGGCGCGCTGGCCGGGCGGGATCTCGTGTACCTTGAGCCAGTAGCACTGTCCCTGCCGGGTGAAGAACATCAGGTAGTCGTGCGTGCTCGCGAGGAACACGTGCTCGACCCAATCCTCTTCCTTGGTGCCCATCCCGCTGATTCCGCGTCCGCCGCGTCCCTGCATCCGGTAGGTGTCGACGGGCATCCGCTTGATGTAGCCCGAGTGCGACACCGTGATGACCATCTCCTCGTCGGGGATGAGGTCCTCGATCGAGAGGGTGCCCGTGTCGCCCAGGACCTCCGTGCGCCGGTCGTTCCCGTACTTGTCCGCGACCTCCTGCAGCTCGTCCTTGATGATCGAATACCGCCGCTCGACGCTGCCGAGGATGTCGCGCAGGTCCGCGATCGTCGCGCGCACCTCGGCCAGTTCGGCCTCCAGCTGCTCGATCTCCAGACCGGTCAGCTTCGCCAGCCGCATGTTCAGGATCGCGTCCGACTGACGCTCGGAGAGCGCGAACCGCTCGCGGAGCCGTTCGCCGGCCTCCTCGGTCGTGTCCGATCCGCGGATGATCCGGATCACCTCGTCGATGTTGTCGACCGCGATCTTCAACCCTTCGAGGATGTGCTCCCGGTCCAGCGCCTTCCCCAGCTCGAACTCGGTCCGCCGGACCACGACCTCGTGGCGGTGCTGGACGAAGTAGTGGAGCATCTCCTTCAGGTTCAGCACGCGCGGCACGCCGTTCACCAGCGCCAGCATGATCACGCCGAACGTGCACTGCATCTGCGTGTGCTTGTAGAGCTGGTTCAGGACGATGTGCGGGATCGCGTCTCGCTTGAGGTCGATCACCACGCGCATGCCATCCCGGTCGGACTCGTCGCGCAGGTCCGCGACTCCATCGATCTTCCGGTCGCGCACCAGCTCCGCGATGTGCTCGATCAGTCGCGATTTGTTGACCATGAACGGGATCTCGGTGACGACGATCCGTTCGCCCTTGCCGCCCTCGCGCTCCTCGATGTTCGCGCGCGCGCGCATGAGGACACGTCCACGGCCGTGCTCATAGGCGTCGTTGATGCCGTCCCGCCCGTAGACGAAGCCGCCCGTCGGGAAGTCCGGACCGCGCACGAACTCGCGAAGATCCGCGATCTCGCAATCCGGGTTGTCGATGAGGTGTACGCATGCGTCCACCACCTCGCGCAGGTTGTGCGGCGGGATGTTCG
>CAZUVK010000380.1:0-2948 GCA_964623785.1 uncultured Gemmatimonas sp.
GCAGTTCCTCGCCAACGAAGAGCGGTCGCGCGTAATCATACCGCTGTTCGCCGTGGATCATCCCGGCGGAGGGGAGCCGGATCGCCTCGATGGCGCCGTAGTCGAACGTGCGGGGGAAGGTCGGCGGCGCGATCCTCCGGCCCCAGCGGGAACGTGCGGCGTGCTCCTCGTCGAGGTACAGCGGGTTGAGGTCACCGATTGCCTGGGCGAATCGCTTCACCGCGCCGGCCTCGACGACATTGCGAACCGGGGTTGATCGCGCGCCGAGCAGATGTTCGAACATGCGCCTATCCCCTGGGCCCGCCCGCCACGTAGAGGACCTGCCCGGTCACGAAACCCGCCTCTTCGGACGCGAAGTAAAGAAGCGCCGCGGCGATGTCTTCGGGTTGGCCCACTCGCCGGACCGGGGTCTCCTTCGCGCGCGCCTCCATGAACTCCTCGAAAGGAACCCCGATTCGTTCGGCCGTGGCCCTGGTCATTTCGGTGACGATGAAGCCAGGCGCGACGGAGTTCGCGGTGATCCCGAAGCGGCCGAGCTCGATCGCGAGGGTCTTCGTGAAGCCCTGGAGTCCCGCCTTGGCCGCGGCGTAATTCGCCTGTCCGCGATTTCCCAGCGCGGAAGTCGATGAGACGTTCAGGATCCGCCCGTATCCCTGGTCGACCATGTGCCGTTGCGCCGCGCGGGCCGCGAGAAACGCTCCGCGCAGGTGCACGCGCATCACGGTGTCCCAATCCCCCGGCGCCATCTTGTGGATGAGGTTGTCGCGGATGACCCCTGCATTGTTCACGAGGATGTCCAGCCTTCCGTACCGCTCAACCGTGTCGCGGACGGCGCGATTCACGTCGTCCTCCTCGCCTACGTCACCGACGGACGCGAACACGTCGAGGCCATCGGCCGAAAGCTCGGCGACGGTCGCGTCGATCCGGGGGCCGTCGATGTCGAGCGCACATACCCGAGCGCCCTCCTCCGCGAAACGACGCGCGGTCGCCTTGCCGATCCCCCGGCAGGCACCCGTCACGAGTGCGACCCTTCCGTCCAATCGTTTCATCTCCGCCTCATCCCTCTCCTGGAATACGGCGTGGCCACCGGGGCACTTGCCGACAAGGAAAGCCGACCCCGCGAACGCCAAAGAGCTTAGGGGCGGGCAACCGGACAGGCAAGGCAGGATGTGCCACAAAATGTCAGGCGGGAAACCGACGCGCGTGAACTAGCTCGATGATGGTTGTTCTGGACCGGCCGCCGCCGCATACTACCCGGGGCGAGCGACCGACTCCCCGCTTCACACCATCCACCCGAAAGGTGCCACAATGAAGCGAGTTAGCCTTACCGCGGCCGCTGTCGCGCTCATTTCCGCGACCGCCGCGCTGGACGTGGGGGCTGCCACCGCGCAGCAGGCCCAGCAGCCGATGAGCTTCTTCATCACGAGTACCGGACCTGGAAACGGGGGCGACCTTGGAGGGATCGACGGGGCGGACGCACACTGCCAGACGCTTGCGGCGGCGGCCGGCGCCGGGGGCCAGACCTGGCGCGCATATCTGAGCATCGCCGCGGCCGGCGGCCAGGCTGCCGTCAACGCGCGCGACCGGATCGGCACTGGCCCGTGGTACAACGCGAACGGCGTCCTCATCGCCGCCAACGTCGCCGATCTGCATGGCGACATTCAGCGTGACCGGGCCAGCATCAACAAGGAATTCGCCCTCAACGAGCGCGGCGAGATGGTCAACGGGCGCGGCGACCAGCCGAACCAGCACGACATCCTCACCGGATCCGACTCGCATGGCCGCGTCATCCTCGGGTCGGCGGCGACCACCACGTGCAACAACTGGACGAGCAGCGGCGAGGGATTCGCCATGGTGGGCCACCACGACCGCTCGGGCGGCGGGAACTCCTCGTGGAACGCGGCGCACCTCTCCCGGAGCTGCAGTCAGCCAGACCTCGTCGCGACCGGAGGCGCGGGCCTCTTCTACTGCTTCGCTACCTGACATAGCCGGGGTGAAGTGTGAAGTGAGAAGAGTGAAGGCACGTGCAGTCGCGGGGCGCGACTTGGGACCCCGCAGTCCCTTCACTCTTCCAACTTCACTCTTCGCTCTTCCTTCTCACCGGGCTCCTACCGGCGCGACTCGCTCCACGGTGTAGCCTCTCGCGCTCAGCAGCTCCGTGACGCTTCCCTCCCCGACCATGTGGCCGAGCCCGACGATCACGATCGCTGGTTCCGCGCCGGCCAGCAGCTCTTCGATCTTCGGTATCCAGTTTCGATTGCGCTCGTAGAGGAGCTTCTCCGTCAGCTCGGGCTGGTCATTCAGCGACTCGTTCAACATCTCCGAGAGCCGCTCGATATCTCCCGTCGCCCAGACTGTGGCGATCTCCTCCATCTGCTCGGTCGCCCTGTCCATCTCGTCGAGCGTTCCACGCAGGAATTCCACCTGTTGCTCGGGTGTCAGGCTGTCGAAGACGTTGATCTGGTCCTCCATGGTCTCCAGCCCGAGGACGCGTTTTCCCTGGGCGGAGCCGCGCTGGTAGAAGTGCATGTCGATACCGAGCTGTGGGTCGAATCCCACCTGCTGGAGCGAAAGCGCGTTGAGGGTCAGGCCGACGAGCCATGGCTTCATCGGCGCGATCGCCTGGATTGGCATTCCCAGCGCTCCGATGTGGGCCGCGAGGTCGCGATAGACCTCCGGCGGGAGAGCGCTCTGCAGTGTTTCCCCTCCCTGGAACATGCCCCGCGCCATCATCATTGGCGCGGCCTCGGCCGCGGCGCCCAGATCCACCTCGAACGCAACAACCTCCGCCGCGTCGAACGCCTCATAGAGCGCGTCGTTCAGAGGGTAGGATTCAGGCCTGAGCACGTGCACCGAACCGAGCAGATAGATGCTCTCGCCATTCCGGGAGACCTCCCATAACGGAATCCGATCCGACGGATCGCCCGACTGGGCGCCGGAACTCAAAG
>CAZUVK010000381.1:0-2943 GCA_964623785.1 uncultured Gemmatimonas sp.
CACGCTCGCCAATGGAGCGTGTCCATCGGGATCCCGGCCAACCGGGCCGCCGCGTCGCCGCCTCCGCAGCCGGCAACGAGGGAGACCAGCGCGACCGAGACAACGTGCGGGAGGCCGGCAGGTAGACGCAGGGCATGGCTTTGAAGAGTGAAGTTGGAAGGGTGAAAGTGGGCCTGCGGGGTTCCCGGCCCCTCTGGCCCGTGTCCCGTCCGGTTGGCGGACCGGGTCGCCGCGAACGCCGGACGCGCGATGGAGTTGAGACGCGCGCCGCCAGCGAATGGTTGCCGCGAGGAAGGGTGAAGATTGAAGAGTGAAGCAGGAAGAGTGAAGTGGACCTGGAACCTCGCCATCGACGCGCCGTGGTGGATCGCATCCATTCCCGTCGATTGAAACGGGCCGGAGGTCGGTCTCTCGCGTCCACTTCGCTCTTCTCCCTTCACTCTTCAATCTTCAATCCGGCCTCGAAAGTGCCGATCAGGACCTGCCGCGGGGGCAGCTGTCTCGCGACCTGCACTCGACGTAACTTGGTCCGGCATGCGGGCTCCGGCGCATCCCTCCCGCGGGTGAGGTCCGGAAGTGCGGAAGACAACTCGATCGATCCGACAAGTATGTTCGCTTCCGGCCCGGGTTTCCAGGTACTGCTGATCTTCGCCCTGATCCTGCTGAACGGGGTCTTCGCGATGTCCGAGATCGCGGTCGTGTCCGCGCGGAAGTCGCGGTTGAAGCAGCGCGCGGACCTGGGCGACGCCCACGCCCGGCGCGCCCTCGACCTCGCGGAGGACCCTTCCCGGTTTCTCTCGACCGTGCAGATCGGCATCACACTCATCGGCGTGTTCGCCGGCGCGTACGGCGGCGCGAGCCTGGCCGCGCACTTCGACGACTGGCTCGGCCGCTATCCGTCGATCGAGCCGTACAGCGAGGAGCTCGCGCTGGCGATCGTGGTCGCCTGTATCACCTACCTCTCGCTAGTTGTCGGCGAACTGGTTCCCAAGCGGATCGGTCTCAACCACCCGGAGCGGATCGCATCGCTCGTCGCCGGCCCGATGCAGAAGCTGGCGATCGTCGCCGCGCCGGTAGTCCACCTTCTCAGTGCATCGACGGACGGCCTCCTGCGGCTGTTGCGGGTCCGCGAGCCCGAGGGCCCCACCGTCACCGAGGCGGACCTCGCCGCGCTACTCGACGCGGGCACCGCCGCGGGCGTGTTCGAGGAAGAGGAACACGACCTGGTCGAACGCGTCTTCTGGCTCGGGGACCAGCGCGTCTCGGCGTTGATGACGCCGCGCCAGAAGATCGAGTGGCTCGACGTGCACGACCCGCCGGAAGCGCATCGCGAGGAGCTCGTCCGCAACCGTTTCTCGCACTACCTCGTCTGCGACGGCGACGTCGACCACGTGCTGGGGATCGTCCGGGTGAAGGACCTGTTCGCCGCGCTGCTCGAGGGGCGGCCGCTGGACCTCCACGCGACGCTGCGAAAGCCGCTGCTCGTCCCCGAGAGCCTTCGGGCGCTCCGGCTGCTGGAGATGTTCCGCGAGAGCGGGATCCACATCGCGGTCGTGCTCGATGAGTACGGCGGTGTGGAGGGGATCGTCACGATCAACGATGTGCTTGAGGAAATTGCAGGCGACCTCGCCACCCATGCGGCACCCCGAGCGACGCAGCGCAAGGACGGATCGTGGCTCGTGGACGCCTCCCTCACAATGGGCGAGTTCTGGGATGTGCTCGGCCTGACGGACCGGCGAACGGGGGAACGCGCGGAGTATCACACACTGGGCGGACTCGTGGTGACGGAGCTGGGGCGCATCCCCCACACGTCCGACTCCTTCGAGGCGCATGGTCTCCACTTCGAGGTTGTGGATATGGACGGAAACCGCGTTGACAAGGTGCTGGTGAGCCCGATCCGCCAGTCGGACAACGGCGCGAGGGCGGATTGAGCGGGGTCTTCGCGCCGGATCGCGATTCTCGGGTCGCAAGCGCACCCGGTTACGTCCGCCGCGCCCCTCGCGGTTCAACTCCGCATGCTCAGCGTGAACTCCGTCAGTCCGATCCCCCCACGGCCTCCGCCTCCACTACCTCGACTGCCTCCAGCCACTGACTCGGAGCTGCGTCACCGCGCCAGCGACGCATGGTGCGCTGGAAAAACTGGCTGTTCGGGACCTGAAGGACACTGCCCGCGGCGCTTCCGTCCGGCGCGATTTCCCGAAGCGTCGTGTGGATCAGGTTGATGTCGACCACTCTGCCGCGAAGCCCAACCTGTTCCCCGTGATCCACCAGCTCGACGTAGTCGTGGAGCCGGAAGGGACGGGTCGTGTAGATGAGCAGCGCGCAGAAGATGTTGGAGAGGACGCTCCAGGCGGCGAAGAACGCGACCGCGGCCACGGCCGCGAAGCCGGTGATTCCCGTCCACAGCACGGTGGCGGAGACCCCGACCTGCTCCAGGATCAGCAGCAGGGCGGTCGCGTAGATGATGAAGCCGACCACACGTCGCGTTCCCACAACCAGCTCCGGCGGAACGTTGTAGGTCTCGCCGAGCCTGGCGACCAGCCGCCGCGCGAAACCGCGCACCATCCACGCGCCGAGGGCGATCAGTACCACCCGGCCCGCGACGATGAATCCCGCCCACTCCTGCGTCCACGCGGGCAACTCCTGTGTCATTCGTCTGCCTCACCTCGAGTCGAAATCGGAATGGCGTCGTTCGCGCCCGGCGGGCCGGCGCGGACCCCGGCCGGCCAACTTCCCGCGAGTGTCGGCCCGCGGCGCAACGCCGCGAGGCCGAGGAAGACGGCGAGCGTGCCACTGTCCTCGTTGCGGTCGATCTCCGCGATCACCTCGTCCGAGGGGAGATCGAGGCCGAAACCGGTGGGCGTTTCGGTGCGCGGCGGAAATCTACGTGGGCCGAGGGAGAAAGTGCAGTGGGGGGCGGCGCAACACCTCGCGCCCACCCCC
>CAZUVK010000382.1:0-2928 GCA_964623785.1 uncultured Gemmatimonas sp.
TCGCGAGATCGTCTTCCTGCCGGCGGTGGACGCGGGCCCGCCGGCAGGAAGACGATCTCGCGATCTTCCGGCAGGTGCATCCCCAACCGGTCGCGCGCCACGCGAACGATCCGGGCGCGACTCCCAAGCTCCTCGATCCGGCGCTGGTTCGAAACGCGGTCCGCCTCGGCCAGGCTCCGCTCCGTCTCGAGCGCGTGGAGCGCCCGCTCCATCGCCACCCCCCGCGTCTGTCGCCAGGTCACCAAAGAAAACGCCGCGAGAAGGAGGACAAGCCATCCCGCGACCAGGGCGACGCCTTTTCGGCGGCGATCCTTCTTCGGATCCTGACTCCGGCGCCGCGCGCTCACGTCTTCCTCCAGGCGCGTAGCCGGGCGCTTCGCGCCCGCGGGTTCGATTCGATCTCCTCCGCCGAC
The DNA here is from genome assembly GCA_964623785.1 of uncultured Gemmatimonas sp. Classification (GTDB taxonomy): domain Bacteria; phylum Gemmatimonadota; class Gemmatimonadetes; order Longimicrobiales; family Longimicrobiaceae; genus WHSP01. The sequence goes on from CAZUVK010000382.1 coordinate 414, forward strand.
GCCATGACCGGCTTCCGGGTCAGCTGGCGGCCCAGCGCCTCGCCACGGCAGATGCATATCGGCAGCCCCGGCGGACACACACACTCCCTGCTCCACTCGCGAAACGAATCCTTCACCAACCGGTCCTCCAGCGAGTGGTACGAGATGACCACCATCACACCGCCCGGCGCCAATGCGTCGCGGAGCCGCGGGAGCGCCATCTCCAGCGAGGCGATCTCCTCGTTCACCGCGATTCGTACCGCCTGAAAGATCCGTGCACGGTCCTGCGGCGTCGCCCGCGGGATCACCTGGTCGATCGCCGATGAGAGGTCATCGCTGCGCTCCAGCGGCCGCCGCGCCCGCATCTCCCCGATCACCCGCGCCAGCCGGCGCGAGCGCTTTTCCTCCCCGAATCGGTAGAAGACCGAGGCCAGTTCCTCTTCGTCCATCGAGTTCAGCAGATCGGCGGCGCTCTCGAAGCCATCCGCGCCCTCCATCCGCATGTCGAGCGGGGCGCCCGACCGGAATGTGAAGCCGCGTTCGTCGGCGTCCACCTGCCGCGAGGAGATGCCCAGGTCGAGCAGTACGCCGGCCAGCGAGCCGGGCTCCAGCCCGGCCTCCACCGGCGCGTTCGCGAAGTTCGTCGAAACCGCCCGGAACCGATCTCCGAACCGCGCGAGCCGACCGGCGGCTTCCGCCTGCGCTTCGGGGTCGCGATCCACGCCGGTCACGATCGCCTCCGGACCGGCCTCCAGAATCGCTTCCGTGTGTCCCCCGCCGCCCAGTGTGCCGTCCAGGTACGACCCGCCGCGCGCGGGGTCCAGGTACCCGAGCACCTCGGACACCATCACCGGCACGTGGTATTCCGATCCGTACGACACGAGTCGATCCCGGTAGGGGTCACGGCGCGGATTCGCGCCCACCACCCAACGCGTCCTCAGCGACGGGCTCGTCATCATCCACGGACGCAGGCTGTAGACGGACGTGCGGATGCCCGATCCCGGGCGCCCGCCGCCGCCCGTCCGCCGACCTCGATCGTCCATCAGGAGAAGATCTCCTGCGCCAGCCGCTCCGCCTCGGGCGTCGGCTCCGTCTGGATACGCTCGTAACGCGCCGGATCCCACACCTCGATCCGATCGATCGCACCCACAAGCAATGCCGACCCCGAAATCCCGACCGCCTGCAGCAGTCGCGCCGGGACCAGGATCCTCCCCTGCTTGTCCGGCGTGACCTCCACCGCCTTCGACGTGATATCCCGCACGAACGCCCGCTTCTCCGGCTGCTCGCGCCGCAGAACCATCAAGCGCTCCGCCAGGTCCTTCCACGCGGGCTCCGGGTAGAGCATCAGCGAGTCGTTGTCCACCTGCAGCGCCACCAACGGCTTTTCCTCGACGTCACGACGGAACGTCGCGGGCAGGCTGAGCCTCCCCTTGTCGTCCACCTGGTGCACGTAACTGCCGAGGAACCCGTTCAAACTTCCCCCCCGCGGGTGTCATCCCACTTTGCCCCATTTCATCCCACTTCGTCCCATATGATAAGCATCGGACGGGTCAAGTCAAGGGTCAAGCGCGTGTGGGAATCGACACGTGGACAAGGAGATAGGCGTTTCGGGAAGTCTTCGGCGACGACGGGGGAAACGGGCCGGCGAAATGGCCTCGAGGGTCGGACGAGGGGGGCACGCGGAGACGCGGAGGGGGTGGAGGCGGGGAGGGCGCGGATCGGGCGGTCTCGGCGCGCGGCCGAGGGACTGGCGCGGAACTGCTTAACGCAAAGAGAGCGAAGGACGCAAAGGGTCTGGCCGAAATCGAGGGATGGGCGCTCTTTTCTCCAGAAAGAGGGATGGGGTCAGGCGGATGAATCGGCGTCCCGGCGGGCAGGAAATCCATTCCAATAAGAATGGACGATCGGCTCCGAGACCCCCCGCACTGCGTAACCTCTTTGCGTCCTTTGCGCTCTTCGCTCTCTTTGCGTTAAGCAGTTCCGCGCCAGTCCCACAGGAGCAGGCGGATCAGCCGCCCTGGCTCGCCCGGATGGTGGCTTCCTGGTTGTCGATGTACTGGTTGACGACGTCGATCACCTGGGCCGCCTGGGCGTGTGTTGAGCCCTGGAGGATCGGGAGTGCGCGGGTGAAGATGTCGAGCGCGCGCCGTGCGGGTTCGGCGTTCCCCTGCTCGTTCGCGCGCGCAATCGCCTCGCCCTGCTTGTAGAGAGAGTATCCCCAGAAGAAGGCGATATCGCTCCGGAGGTTGCCGGTCGCGTACTCATGGCCGGCGGCGAGGACCGTGACCGCGTCAGCCCAGTTCTCGGACTGGATCGCCTGCGCGCCCATTCCGTAGAGAACCTGCGCGACGGTCTGTCGGTCTCCGCTCCGGGCGGCGATCTCGAGGTCGGCGAGCGCCTCCTGACGTTGGCCGGCCGCGAGTTTGGCCTGGGCGCGGCGGATGTAGACGTTTTCGTAGTCGGAGTCGATGGCGATGACGCGGTCGTAGGCGGCAATCGCGTCGGTGTGCCGCTCCGCCTGGGCGAGGACCGTGGC
>CAZUVK010000383.1:0-2849 GCA_964623785.1 uncultured Gemmatimonas sp.
TCGACCGCCCTCACACTCTCATAACGACTGGTACTGAATACGGGGCCTTGACACTCACGATGCGTTACCAAGCGATGCTCGGTGGGCGGAAACCAAGAGAGGATACGATTCACATTCCAGATGTTGCGGTCTGGAGTCCCGACGTCGTACGTGACGAGCATGAGGATATGTACGCAGATATTCTTCGGGTTACATACTACACCTCGATCACCGCTGACGACGATCGGGTGCGAAATATCGAGGAAACTATATCGAAATGGACCTATACTTTCCACGGCCCTGATCGGCTTGTAGGGCAGGGTCGGGTGATCCCAAGGGTCTTCAAGAAGCCGAAGCGGTCCCAAAAGAGTCGGGCCGTGGACATCAATATGGCAGTCGATATCTTGTCGCACACATACAATCGTACGGTGGAGTCCATCTTCGTCCTTTCGGGGGATTCAGATTTCCTACCGGTCGTCGAAGAAGCAATGCGCCATGGAATACAGGTCTCCATAGGGGCGCTATCGGATGGACTTGGCGCTCGAATGCAGTATGTCGCCGATGGTTTCCGTTCCCTAGATTCCGCACTCCTCCCGATAAGACTGAAAGATCGTCTCCTGAGTCAGAAATCCAAAGAGGAGGAGGTGGTCGCAGATCCCATCGCCATCGGAGACGCAGACGGTCTCACGCCGCCTAACGTGAAGCTTCAGCGGCCGGTGGCCGCGCTTGTGCCGAATGAACACCGATGACGGGCCGCCGGTCCGCTGAAAGCGATTGTTCGGACGGCGACACGGGTTCTCGCAAGAGCCGAATGAAGACGTCCCGCGACGGGCACTTCCTCTCTGGCGAAACCCCGCGACGACAGTTACGTTACATGTAACCATCCACGGGAGGCGACTCATGTCCGAAGCTAGGGGGCCGAAGTCCTCGCGCGACAAGGTTCGAGCGTACCGGGAGCGGCTGCGGAGGCAGGGCCTGCGTCCGCTCCAGATCTGGGTTCCCGATGTTCGCTCTCCCGCCTTTCGCGCGGAAGCTCACCGCCAGTCTTTGATCGTCGGGACCAGCGAGCTCGAGCGCGACGACCAGGCATTCATCGATGCCGTCTCAGACCGTGACGAGGCGTGAGACGCGGCGAAATCTGGACCGTGGCCGGAGGGGCCGACTACGCCGGCAAGCCTCGACCGGCCGTGATCGTACAGGATGACGAGTTCGACGCAACGCGCTCAGTCACGATCTGCGCTTTCACGACCAATCCCATCGAAGCCCCCCTCTTTCGCCTTCAAGTGGAGCCGGACGACCGAAACGGCCTGCTCACCGCGAGCAGCTTAATGGTGGACAAGATCACCACCGTCCCGAAGGAAAAGCTCGGATCCCGTGTCGGGACCCTCGGCGATGCCGACCTGGTGAGGCTCAACCAGGCAATGCTCGTCTTCCTCGGTCTGGCCCGCCCGACTCCTCCCGTCCCCTAGCGTACGAGCCGCTTCAGTTTGCGGCCCTGACACACGTCGGAGCCGCGGTCGGCGACCGAACGACCAGGAGTAAAGGGCGCAGGGCCGTGCGCCGGACTCAATCTTCGCGAAATCATGGACGGCCCTGCGTCCCTTTCACTCTCTTGTTAGGCGCGGCGCGCAAGCCGCAACTGGCATCCCATGACTTCGCTAAGGTTGCGTAACGAAACGGCTCAACGTGAACTCATACTCCTCATCCAGCGAGACCCGCCGCACCCTGGTCGCCCATTCCGGCGTATACTCTCTCCAATTCCATTCGCCGTCCGCCAGTTCAACATTGGTAACCCCGAGTCGCCGGATGTCATCGAGGTCGAAGTCAAACCCAAGGGTCGGCCCGCGGTTCAGGAGGAAACTGATGGGGTCGCCCCCCAAGCCGTAGACCGTGATCACGTTGTCAACGCCAATGCGGTCGAAGAACCGGGACTCTCTCTTGCGTAGTTCGACGAGGGCAGGCTGATAGTCGGGACTTGCGGGATCTGCAAAGCCATCAAAAGACTCCTGCCAAACACTACCATGCCACCCCAGCACGCTCTGCCGATTCAGCGTCTTGACGCGGCCGGCCAAGAGCACATAGTTGGCGCATGACGAGAAGCAGAGGTCACCCACCTCGACATCCAGTCCATTGTCGAGAATCCACTCGGCGAGGTCGAGACCGCGATTGACATTTCCCCCGTTGCTCGAAATGAGAATCGTTTCCGGTTTGCTCGACGCTGCATTGAAGATCTCCACGACTCTCGAGTTCGCCGCGGCCGTGATCGACCCGATATAGGTGATTCGGCCAACCTCGTCCAGAGACACGAGAGTCTCGGGCGCGGATGCGGGTCCGGGCGTGGACCGAGACGCGCAGCCCGCGAGGATGGCGACAGCGATGGCGGCGACAACGGCGAAGAGCCGACGGTTCATAAGAACTCCCGGCGAGGGTTGGAGGTGAAGAGCCGAGCGGCGCGATGCTGACGCAAACGGGCGACCGGGAGGCGTTCACGGTGTAAGACCCAACGTTGACATCGATTACATTGATTCGAGGCTCAAAGAAGCCGAGTTGCCCGTCCAGTTCAAAGGACAGGAGTGGCTCATGGGGAGGACGCCTAACGGTGAGCTTCAGCGGCCGGCGGCCGCCGGGATGCCGAAGGTGCTCCGATGGCGGGCCGCCGGTCCGCTGAAAGCGCTTGTTCGGCCGTCACAACGCGGATCTTCGCGGCATCAATCAGATGACGGAGTTCCCCTCCGGTGCGGATCGATGGGAGCGTAAACGCGTGCTCCCGACCAAATGCAAGAACACGCGTGGGACTGAAACCCAGGAATCGGACAAGTGTCAAGGCCCCGTATTCAGTACCAGTCGTTATGAGAGTGTGAGGGCGGTCG
>CAZUVK010000384.1:0-2841 GCA_964623785.1 uncultured Gemmatimonas sp.
GCCGCCTCCAGACCGGCCGCGAGCTGAACGCCGATCTCGCGAACCGCGCCCGGGGGAAGCGCGCCCTCCCGCGCCAGGACCACTCCCAACGAAGGCCCCGCCACGAACTCCATGACGATGCAGTACGTGCCCGACACCTCCTCCACGTCGTAGATGTGCACGATGTTCTCGTGCTGCAGCTTCGCCAGCACCGCCGCCTCCCGGCGAAAGCGCGCCAGATACTCCCCCGACTCCGCCAGGTGAGGAGAGAGCATCTTGATCGCCACGGTGCGGTCCAGGTTGGTCTGGGTCGCGCGGTACACCACGCCCATGCCGCCCCGCCCCAGTTCGGCGTCGATCCGGTACCGCCCGATGGTTCGTCCGATCATGTTCGGTGGGTTCCCGTTGAAAACCGCGCGTGTGGTGCGTGCGATGGCTGCCCATCCGACTACGCGCATCGCCGACCGATCAGGGATCATGAGATCTGATCGGTCGGCGATGCGCGCAGTCGATTGAGACGGGTTTTCCCGGCTATTTCGGAGAGATTCGGCGGGCCCGTCGGGTCGGCCAGTCCCGGATCCTTACCGTGGATTGCGTTCGGGGGCTGGTCGGGGAGGTCCGATTCGCGGGATGCCTGTCATGAGGGGGTATGTGAGCGGAGAGGCGCGGGCTCCTTCAGTGAGTGTTTCCCGCGATCACTTCCTTCCGATCGCCAGCAGTCCGAAACCAGCCACCACCGACGCGACACCACCGATGAAGTACCATGTCGTCGTTTCCGTGAATCGGCCGGTGATGGTTTCCATGGCTCGCTCGGTGATGGATTGCGACGCGTTGTATCCAAGGAGCAGTAACACGACACCGAGTGCCAGGAGCACCAGGCCAATGACTCGCTGTGCGGTCATGCGGAATCCTTTCGCGGTTGGAGCGCGCGCCCGGGTTCGGGCGCCACGTCGGAGAGTACCGCCCCATGCGTGCGATACTGGAGTCCGTGCGGGCCGGAGAGTATCAGAGAATTATGGCGAGGATCACGCCGGAGACGACGATGACGCCGACCAACCACCAGAAGCTGCCGCTGGGACCCAGCTGAGCGGGGACTCCGTCGCTCGCCGCGGCGGATTCGCGGACCGTGACCTTGCTGAGGTTCAGCGGAGCGTCAGCCTTCAGTGGCGACTCCACGGCCGGCGCCTGAATCACAGTCGGTACGTAGCCGTCGGTGGGCAGCACCTCCGTGGCGCTGAGGCTGGCGGAAGTCAGTAGCAGGGCGAACAGGCAAAGAACAGAGGGACGCATGGGATCTCTCCGGGGATCATGTGTTTGGATAAGCGTTTGAGGATGTGCATGCAAGAAACGCGTCAATTTCCTTGACGCCCCTCTTCTCCTTTCGTACTCCTTCCTGACCAGGGCGCGGCAAGAGCCGTGCGAATGTTCTGTCACTTCGGACGCAGCAAGAACGACCACACCTGTCGAGATATGAAACCTTCAGACACGCACAATCAGCGCATAGCGAGAATGACCTTTGCCTCGGTCTATCCGATGTACGTCGCGAAAGTCGAGAAGAAGGGCAGAACGAAGGAAGAACTGCATCAGGTCATCGAATGGTTGACGGGCTTCGACAACGAGAAGCTGCAGGAACTCATCGAGGAGAAGGCAACCTTTGAAGCGTTCTTCCAGCGGTCATCGCTGAACCCCAATGCGCACCTCATCACCGGCATGATCTGCGGGTACCGCATCGAGGAGATCGAGAATCCCTTGACGCGACGGGCCCGGTATCTGGACAAACTGGTGGACGAGCTTGCGAAGGGCAGGAAGATGGAGAAGATACTGCGCGGCCCGTAGCGTCCCGGGATGGTGAACCACGAGACGAGTTACCGCGTCTGTGAGCCCGCGGCCAGGTTGATCTCCGAGTTCCCCAGCACCCGCTTCGGATACCCCGACGACGCGACCGATAGCATCGCTCGGCCGACGTTCTCCACCGTCGTCACATGGCTCCCCGCGACGAGCTTCAGAAGCGGATACGCCGGCGCCACGATCGCGTAGATGATCCGGTACGCCAGCGTCTTCGAGCGCTTCCCCCGACGTGGACGGATGAATCCCGGCCGAAACATGTACGCCTCGAGCGGAAGCCGCAGCAACGCATTCTCCGTCCGGCCCTTGACTCGCGCCCACATCGTGCGGCCCGCCTCCGAACTGTCGGTGCCTTCCCCCGAAACGTAACAGAAGACCGCGCCCGGATGGGCTGACGCCAGTTCGCTCGCGGCGGCAAGCGTCAAATCGTAGGTCAGACGCGTGTAGTCCGCCTCCGACATGCCGACGGAAGAAACGCCAAGGCAGAAGAAGCACGCGTCGGCGGCGCCGAACTCCTCGGATAGCATTGAGTAGTCGGAGAAATCCTCTTGGAGGATCTCGCGAAGTTTCGGGTGAGCCACCTTGAGGGGAGATCGCACGATGGCGACGATCCCACCCACGCGGTCGTCGGCGAGGCACTCGTGGAGCACGCCGTCGCCGACCATCCCCGAAGCGCCAAAGAGGAGCACGTTCACGATTGCAGGGCCTCAGCCAGGCAGGGAAGGGAGCGAGCCGGAGCCGCCGCTCTTCGGCGCGATCGGCAGCACGCGCCACCGTCCGTAGGCTACGAAGGCGGCCAGCACGAAGAGGATCAAGGTGGAGACCGCCGAGCCGGTTTCGCCCCGGACGAGATGCAGCACGGTCGCGCTTGCGACGACGAACGCGAGGCAGCCGGCGGCCACCGGCGTCAGCCAGGGCAACCTTCGGGTCATCGCGGGCAGGAGCAGGCCAATGGCCCCGGCGATCTCGGCCACGCCGAGGAAGATCCGAAACCCCACCCCCAATTGCTCGTTCATG
>CAZUVK010000385.1:0-2838 GCA_964623785.1 uncultured Gemmatimonas sp.
CCAGCGCCGCCGCCTCCCTCACGGCCCGCACGACCTCCGGATGCGCGTGGCCGAGGATCATCGGCCCCCACGAGAGGACGTAGTCGATGTACTCATTGCCGTCCACGTCCCAGAGCCGCGACCCTTCGGCGCGAGCCACGAAGAACGGCTCCCCACCAACCGCGCGGAAGGCTCGGACCGGCGAGTTCACGCCGCCCGGGATGATCGCGGAGGCACGCGCGAACCACTCGGCGGATCGTCGGCGGTCCGTCACGAGCGGAAGTTGCCGAACTGGAGTTCCAACCCGAAGTCCTTCTCCTTCAGGTGTTTGATCACGGCCTGCAGCTCATCGATCGAGGGGGACTGCACCCGCACCTGGTCGTCCTGGATCTGAGCCTGAACCTTCTTGAACCCGGAGTTCTTGATCTCCTTGACGATCTCCTTCCCCTTCTCCGTCGAGATCCCCTGCTGCAGGCTCACGACCTGACGAACCTTGCCTCCGGACGCGGGCTCGATCTCACCATAGTCGAGGTTTCGGATCGGCACGCCCCGCTTGATCAGTTTGGTCTGCACGATGTCGACGAGCGCCGTGAGTCGGTAGTCGTCGTCCGCGAGGAGGGTGAGTGACGGCACGGTCTTATCGTACTCGACCTCCGCCGCCGAGCCCTTGAAGTCGTAGCGTTGCGCGACTTCCTTGCGGGCCTGATTGATCGCGTTGTCGACCTCCTGGAGGTCGATCGTCGATGTTATGTCGAAAGTGGAATTCTTTGCCATATCTCCTCGGCTCCCGGGATGGATTCGAGGGCAAATGTACCGGCGGCGAAAGGCGGGGGGCAAGCGAACCCGGGTTCGGACATCCGGCGAACCCGGGAGCGTGGGGCATCCGCCGTCAGGGCTCGTAGATCTGAACGCCCGGCGGCGGCTCGAACCTGAAGAGCTCATCGGGAAGCGTCGCGTTCGGGCGCAGGTTGCTCAGCTCGAGCGTTCGCACGCTCTCGTTCTGCTCCGTGATCTCGAAGCGGCGGACGAGGAAGTCGCCCGTATCGACCCAGACGCGAACGCGACGATAGGGGGATGACCCTCGCGGCGTGAGCGTGAGCGCATGAGTCGGCCGGCCGGTCACGGTCTCCGTCCCATCGAGCGTGACCTGGAACCGTCGGGTCGCATCGCTCAGGAACTCGCGCTGAAGGTCGATCTGCTGGCCGCTGGTCGAGAGCGGGCTGCGCATCGCCATCAGCGAGTCCGTGCTGGGATAGTAGGCCGTCGCGTACCGTCCGTCCGAGACGATGATGTCGCCAGCCGGCTCGGTGAACCGCATCAGGAATCGGTCGGGACTGCGATGGTAGATCTTGCCGTGACCGCGCTGCGTGGTCGAGAGAAGAGTCACCTCGACCGTCTGGGCGAAGTCCGCCTCGAGTGAGCTGAGACCCGCATAGGCACGCTCGGCGCGCTGGATGATCTGCTCGGCGTCGGATCCCGCGAGTGGAGGCTCGGGTGCCGGAGCCGGGGCAGGCGCGGGAGACGGGGTAACCACCGGGGCCGGATCGACCTCTCCGCTGTCCGGTGACGGAAGCTCGCCGTTCGCGGGTTGGACCGGTGACTCCGCGCCTGGCGCGAGGTCGAGCGGCAGGTCGACCGGGCCGGAGGCCACGGAGTCGGTCACGCCGGCGATCGGCTCGGAACGCCCGTCGTTTGGCGCTGGCCGGTCGTCGCCGCAAGCCGCCAGGAGGAGCAGCGCGAGCGCTGGAATCATATATCTCATGCACACCCGCCTGTTCGTCGAGGGACGCGATCGTACCCGAAGCGCCATGCGTCGTTCCGGCAATCAGCGCGCCGCGCTGGACCGGCCCGCGGCCGGAGCGTGTGCCGACCGGGTTACTCTTCGGGGTACATCTGATCGAGCTGGAGGAGGTCCACGAGGATCTCGCGGGGTCGGGATCCGTCGGCGGGGCCGAGGATCCCCGCCGAGTGAAGCTGGTCGATGATTCGGGCCGCGCGACCGTACCCGACTCGCAGCCTCCGCTGGAGGAGAGAAGTCGAACCACCCTGGTGCTGGATGCAGAGGGCGGCGGCTTCGCGGAAGAGGCGGTCGCGGTCGTGCAGTTCGTCCGCGTCAATCTCCTCGCCGGCGCCTTCGGCCGCCCGCACGATCTCCAGGATATCACCCTCCCGGGGTCCCGAAACGACGCCCTCCGGCAGCGTCTGGCCCGCCCGCTCCCGTGCCTGATCACGATACCAGGCCATCAACTCCTCCGAATCCTCCGTGGAGAGGTAGGCACCCTGGATCCGGTGAGGGTCGCTCTGCCCGGGCGGCAGGAAGAGCGTGTCGCCGTTGCCGAGGAGCGCGTCCGCGCCGTTCTGGTCGAGAATCGTCCGGGAGTCGACCTTGGACGATACCCTGAAGGCGATCCGGCTCGGGAAGTTCGCCTTGATGAGCCCGGTGATGACGTTCACGGACGGGCGCTGCGTCGCGAGGATCAGGTGGATCCCGATCGCGCGCGCCTTCTGGGCGAGGAGCGCGAGCGGCTTCTCCACCTCACCCTGAACGGTCATCATCAGGTCCGCGAGTTCGTCGATGATCAGGACGATGTAGGGAAGCGCCCCGCTCTTGTAGACCCAGCGCTCGGGATTCCCCTCCTCGGCGACCGGCTCGGGCGAGCGGATCATCACCCCTTCGGCGACCCTGCGATTGAAGTCCAGGATGTTGCGGACGTTGTTGGACGAGAGGAGCGAGTACCGCCACTCCATCTCGAGTACCGCCCACTTCAGCACGCCGGCGGCCTCGTTGTTGTCCGTCACGACCGGGTGCCGCAGGTGCGGAAGGTCGTTGTAGACGCTCAGCTCGACCATCTTCGGATC
>CAZUVK010000386.1:0-2832 GCA_964623785.1 uncultured Gemmatimonas sp.
AGCCGGGCTCGATCAGCCGCGAGCCGGTGGAGACGCCCTACGGCTTCCACGTCATCCGGCTCGACAGGGCGATCGCGGGCCGCCTCATCCCGTTCCTCACCGCGCTCGCCCTCGCCGGCGGAGCGATCGGCACGGTTGTCTTCTGGCCGCCCTACAGGTTCGTCGCCTTCGCCGAGAAGCGGCTGAAACCCGATCCCTCCGTGCGCTCCACGACCAAGCTTCTGGCGGGGTTCGTCTCGTTCGGCGTCTACATCATTCTGATCGCCCTGGCCATCGGGTTCCTCCTCGGTCCCGTCGCCGGTCTCCTCGCGGTCGCCGCAGTTCCGCTTGCCGCCCTCGTTACGCTCGGCTTCCACGAGCGCTGGCGCGCCAGCCGCAACGAAGCCCGGCGCCTCATCCTCAAACGCACCCGCGTCGCTCGAATCTCCGAACTCCGCGCCCGCCAACGCCACATCGCCGAGTCCATCAGCGAGTTGGTTGCCGAATCCCCTTCGTCCCCGTTCCCCTCGCGGTAGTCGCTAACCGCCACCCGTCTCCGACCGAACACCGAACACCTGCCTCACGACTCCCCCCCTTTCACCCGGCGCAACCGGAGACATGGGTTGCCCCACATCGAACTTCAACTTCACCCTTCACCCTTCTGTTGCCCCCACATGGCGTACCGGCTAATTTCTGTCAAATCTCCCGATTCCGCCCGATCCCCGGGCCGGGACCGCGGATCTTCCGGGACACAGCCGCGCGGAGGCACGTATGGACGGGCATCGGATCAGCCAGGCCCCAACCCTCAACCCCGCCCGGATCGGGCCGATCGCTCTGGTCGCGCTGGCAATCCTCGTTGCGGCGCCTTTCCCCCTGGCGGCGCAACACGACGAGCACGTGGGGGGCGCCGAGTCGGCGGTCACGCCTGAGACGCCGCTCCTCACGGCGGTGCTCGGCCCCTACACCCGACAGATCACCACCGACTCTCCGCTCGCTCAGGCCTACTTCGACCAGGGCATGCAGATGGTGTTCGCGTTCACCTATTCGGTGGCGATCCGGTCGTTCGAGGAGGCACAGCGGCAGGACCCGAACTGCGCGATGTGCGCCTGGGGCGAGGCGCTGGCGCGCGGCCCGTTCCTCAACGGCGGCCTGACCAACGCCAATTCCGCCCCCGCCTTTTCAGCCGCCCAGCGAGCTGTCTCGCTGATCGATGACAGCGCGACGGACGCGGAGCGGAGCCTGATCCAGGCGATGTCCCTCCGGTACGCCGAGACGCACGACCCGGACACCCGTGCGGTGTTCGACAGCGCCTACAGCCGCGCGATGGCCGATGCCTACCGCGCCAACCCGGGCGACCTGGACGTGGCGACGTTCTATGCCGAGTCGCTCATGCTTCTCGACCCGGTCCGGGCCGAGTACCGGCTCGGCAACCCGTTCGTGCAGAGCTTCCATCGCGTGCTGGAGGAGGTGCTCGCCACGGACATCACGCACCCGGGGGCATGCCACCTCTACGTGCACGGGACCGAGGCGACCGAGGAGCCTCAGCGGGCCGAGGCCTGCGCGGATCTGTTGATGACGAGCATCCCCGGCGCGAGCCACCTGAACCACATGCCGTCGCACACCTACAACCGCATCGGCAGATGGGGTTCAGCGGTGCGGTCCAACATGCTCGCCTGGCACTCGGATCAGCGGACGGCGTTCGGTGAAGGAGTCTCCTACGCGGGTACGCACAACCTCCACATGCTCTTCTTCGCCGCTTCGATGGACGGCCAGGGATCCGTGGCGGCGGCTGCCTCGAAGGAATACGCGCTGCAGGTGACGGACGGGATCTTCTACCACTCCCTCGTGCTCTTCCGCTTCGGCAAGTTCGACGAAGTACTCGCGTTGACCGAGAAGCCCGAGCGTCCGCTCCAGCTCGGCCTCTGGAACTTCTCGCGTGGCTACGCGCACCTCCGCGCCGGCGACGCGGACAGCGCCGCGATCTACCTCACCATGGTCGACGAGGCCGCCGCCAACACCCCTGAGACCGTCGTGATGCGTGGCCACACAGCCACGCAGCTCCTCAACATCACGGGGGATATCCTCCGGGGTGAGATCCTGCGGTCGGAAGGCAGGCTCGACGAGGCGATCGTCGCGTTCGCGCGCGCGTCGGCCGGTCAGGACGCGCTGAGCTACGACGAGCCGGAGCCGCTGAATTTCGCCGCTCGGCACTGGCTAGGTTCCGCCCTCCTCGAGGCCGGCCGGCCAGCCGACGCGCAGCGCGAGTACGAACTGTCGCTCGTCGCCCATCCCCGCAACGGGTGGTCGCTCTTCGGGCTCGAGCAGGCGCTCCGCGCGCAGGGGCGGACGGAGGAGGCCGACCGCGTCAAGGCCGACTTCCTCTTCGAGTGGGAGCGCGCAGATGCCCTGATCCGCTCCTCGCATTTCTGATTCGCGGGTCCGGTACTTCAGCGGGGACATCGGCGCCATGCCGGGCACCGGCCCGCGGCGAGGGGCGATCGCTCTGTTCGCGGTCGCCTTCGCCGCGTGCGCGGCGCCGACAACCTCATCGACGGTAGCGATTCCCCCGGACACGGCGACCCCCGCTCCCGCCACGGCCTCCCGAACGGCCCCCTTCACAACGGCCCAGGCGGACCGCGGCCAGCGCGTGTTCACGGACGTCTGCGGAGTCTGCCACGGCCAGGCCGAGTTCCGGGGGGCGATGTTCAGCCTGACCTGGATGGCCGATCCCGTCGCCGACTTCTTCCAGTTCATCAGTCTGTCGATGCCGCAGGACCGTCCCGGCAGCCTGAGTCCCGAGGAGTACGTGTCGGTGGTCGCCTACTTGCTGCGCGTAAACGGGCTGAGCGCCGG
>CAZUVK010000387.1:0-393 GCA_964623785.1 uncultured Gemmatimonas sp.
GATCACAGTTGCGAGATCCGGGCCAGCATCTGGTCCGAGGTCTGGATCGCCTTCTCAACTGGCCCGAGCATCCCGCGATCCCAGGGCTGGACGACCAGCAGCCGCGGCTCTGGCGCACTGACCGTGGCGACCTGGTTCAACGGAACGTGTGACCCATAGGCCTCGACGCGAATCGTGTCCAGCAACGCCGGCGAAGCCTTGCCCGTGCGAACGCTCGAAAACTCCCGCCGCAGCGCTTCAAGGGCGGCTTCCATCTGATCACGAGCTGTCTGTAGGGTCGCCATCGGTCGGTCTTCCGTAGAACGGTTCAGGGAGACACCAGGGTGCCCACCCGCTCACCCCGGATCGCGCGGGCAACCGCCCCCTGCTCCCGCATGTCGAGTACGATGATCG
>CAZUVK010000387.1:403-2814 GCA_964623785.1 uncultured Gemmatimonas sp.
CAGACTGTCCATTCGCCGCATCCAATGACGTAGGTGTCAGATTCTTCAAGAATTCCTTCGATTCATCGAAATCATAGCCTCCGTCTGAAATGCGAACTGCGATGATCGGGATGTTGTTCTCCCGACAGAGCGAGAGTGCCGCCGTGTCCATCACATTCAACTCTCGGTTGATCGCGTCCGTCAGCGTGATCTCCGGCAGGAACTCCGCGTCCGGATCGCGAACCGGGTCGGCCGTGTAGACGCCCCGCACCTTCGTCGCCTTGATGATCACGTCGGCGTCCATCTCGATGCCGCGGAGGACAGCTCCCGTATCGGTCGAAAAGTAGGGGTTTCCCGTGCCACCCGCAAAGATCACGACCCTGCCCTTCTCCAGGTGTCGCAGGGCCCGGCGTCGGATGTACGGTTCCGCCAGCTGCTCCATCCGGATCGCGGTCAGCACCCGGTTCTCGACGCCCTTCCGCTCGAGCAGATCCTGGATCGCGAGCGCATTGATGACCGTCGCGAGCATCCCCATGTAGTCGGCCGACACGCGATCCATGCCCTGCTGACTCGCGATCGTACCTCGTACAATGTTCCCGCCGCCGATCACCAGACCGAGTCCGATGCCCATCTCGTGCACGGACTTGATCTCGTTGGTCAGCCGGTCGATCACCGGCGGCGCGATCCCGAACCCCTGCTCGCCGGCGAGCGCCTCGCCTGAGATCTTCAACAGGACGCGCGGATACTTCAACGGCTCAGCCCCCGCCGAATCCGCGGGTTCGGCGCTCATCGCGCGCGGATGGGTCGCGGTCTCCGACATCAGTCGCCCAAGGCGAACCGGGCGAACCGACGGATGTCGATCTTCTCGCCGGTCTTTGAGGAGACCTCGGTGATCAGCTGCGATACCGTCTGGTCGGGGTTCTTCACGAAAGGCTGCTCCAGGAGCGTCGATTCGGCAAAGAACTTCTCCAGCTTCCCGTCGATGATCTTGTCCCAGATCTGCTCGGGCTTGCCCGACTCCTTCATCTGCTCGCGGTACACGGCGCGCTCTCGCTCAACCACCTCGGCGGCGATGTCCTCGCGGCGGATGCCAGTCGGGCTCGACGCGGCGATGTGCATGGCGATATCCCGAACGAGCTGCTGAAACTGGTCCGTCTTCGCGACGAAATCCGTTTCGCAGTTGACCTCGACCAGGACGCCGATCTTGCCGCCCATGTGGATGTATGATCCGATCGCGCCTTCCGAGGCCTCCCGTGCGGCCCGCTTCGCGGCTTTTGACGCTCCGCGGGCCCGGAGAATATCGATCGCGGCCTCCATGTCGCCGCCCGACTCCTCGAGCGCCGCCTTGCACTCCATCATGCCGGCGCCCGTACGATCCCTGAGTTCCTTGACTTCCTTCGCTGAAATTGCCATTCCGCCCGTCACCTATCGTAGTTTCGTTGATGAACCGGTCTGTCCGGATCCCACCTTGTTACGCAATGGGGCCACGAGCGGTTTCCCGTTGTGGCCCCATTCGCAGACGCAAATCCTACGCGGGTATCACTCCGCTTCGGGCTCTTCCTCACCACCGGATCGGAGATTCGCGATGACTTCCGGCCGCGGACGCCGCTTGCGACGCGGGCGCTTCTTCTGCGCGCCTCGACGATCGTCGTCGGCCGGAGCGGACTCACCCGTCTCCGACGAGTACACCGTCGCCTCGACCTCGTCCGCGCGGCGGCGATCCTCGGCAGGCATGGCGGCTCTCGCCTCGATGATCGCGTTGCTGATCGCACCAGTGATCAAGCCGACGGAACGGATCGCGTCATCGTTCCCCGCAATCGGTACGGTGAGCAGATCGGGATCCGCGTTCGTGTCCGCGATGGCGATCACCGGAATGCCCAGCTTGTTCGCCTCGCTGACCGCGATCCGCTCCTTCTTCGCGTCAACCACGAACATCGCGCCCGGGATCCGCGCCATATCCTTCACCCCGACGAGGTACTTCTCGAGCTTCTCACGCTCACGATCCAGCATCAGGCGCTCCTTCTTCGTATAGAAGTCGAACGCACCCTCTTCCTGACCGCGCTCCAGTTCCCGCAATCGGCGGATCTGCTTCTTGATCGTCGAGAAGTTCGTCAGCATCCCGCCGAGCCAGCGCTCCGTAACGTGGAACGAGTTCGACCGCTCCGCCTCACTCTGGATGACCGACTTCAGCTGCCGCTTGGTGCAAACGAACAGCACGCGGTCGCCACGCGAGATCACGTCCCGAATGAGCGCCTGCGCGAGGTCGATCTGACGCGCGGTCTTCTTGAGGTCGATGATGTAGATGCCGTTGCGTTCCGCGAAGATGAACTTGCGCATCTTCGGGTTCCATCGGCTCGTCTGGTGGCCGAAGTGGACGCCGGCCTCGAGGAGTTGCTTCATTCCGAGGTAAGACACTGGTTCCTCCGTGGCGG
>CAZUVK010000388.1:0-2780 GCA_964623785.1 uncultured Gemmatimonas sp.
CCGCGGCGGAGCGGCGGGCGCTGGCGCGCGCGACCGTCGCGCGGTTCGGGGAGATGCTCCGGGACCCACCGGAATCGATGCCCTACCTGATGCCGATGACCGCCGCCGTGGCCCCGACCTTCGCCGATCGGTACCCGGAGATGGCGATCATCTTCGACAACCTGCACATGATGCACGACATCGTCTCCGACATCCTGGCTTCTCGGGAGGTTCCGGCCGAGCGGAAGCGCGCCGAGATCCTGCGCGCGCTGGCCATCCTGCGGGATGGGGATGCCGCGACGGTCTCCCGGGAGGAGTGGCGGCGGATGGCCGTGGGCATGGGGGTCCACAACCAGGGCGGGCCGGCGGTCGGGTTTCCGCCGGTTCCCGTGCCCCCGACGGTACCGCGCGGCATGAGCATGGCTGGCGCGCCGGCCGACGCGGTGGACCATGCGGACCACCAGGCGCCGTCACCGTCGCCGGGGGATCCGTGAATGCGCCGTTCAGCGCGGTCTCGAACGAATTCCCTCACCGCGGACTCTGAGGCCTGCCTGCCATCCTGAGGCCCCCAATTGTCATCCTGAGGCGAAGCCGATGGATCCGCACCTGGCCATACGCGCGAATCCCGAAGTGCAGATCCATCGGCTTCGCCTCAGGATGACGTGGGGGGCTCGGGATCGCACCTTGACATGTCCCAAAATTGATGGGCGCCTTCGCGCCTTGGATGGCGATGGCGTCCAATCCGCTTATCGCCGAATCCCCACTCGCACGACGTACGGGACGTCGAGTTCGTCCGTCACGGTCCCGTACAGGTGTTCGGGCGTGATCGCGTGGACGAACATCCCCGCGAGATTGTCCGGCAGGGCGATGGTGCCCTGAAAGTATCCGTCGGGCGTGAAGACGTCGTAGGCCAGGTGCCCGTCATCGACGAACCTCCGGAGCCAGAGACCTCCGTCAGTCGCGAACGTGAGGTACTCGAAAGGCGGGAAGAAGCGCGAGACCTGGTCGGCATTGAAGCCTCCATCCGCGGTAAGTCCCTCGGGCTGAAACTCGCGGATCGCCCTGTCGCGGATCGAGTCCGGGACGGCGACAGGTGCGAAGTCCCGTTCCACGATGAGGCTCGTGTCACCGGTCAGCGTCGTGCGGACCAGCATGTACGCGCCGCCACCGGGCGTTACCCAGAAATGGCCGCTCGGGCCCGGCGTCGCCTGGGGTCGATGGGTGAACGGCGGATACATGATCATCCGCGGTCGACCCTGAGGGTCGCTCCATGTCACCATCGCGGGGCTCGGCGGCGTCGGGGTGGGGAAGGTGTCACCGGCGACGAGCGCGCCCGACGGATCGATGTGGTGCTCCACGTAGAACGAACCGCGGGTACCACCCGGGGATGTCGGGGCCTCGATGTTCACGACGAGAAGTCGGTCGTCCGGAATCGCGACCCGCACGCCACAACCGAGATTGCTGGTCGATCGAAATTCCCCGAGTAGCGCCCCGGTGAGGTCGAACCGCTGCCACCGCCGGGTCAGGTCCTCGATCCAGATCTCCCCGTTCGGGCCCATGAAAGAGCAGATGTTGGCCCCACCGAATTCACCCGGCCCCGACCCGCTCCTTCCCACCGATCGGACGAAACGACCGTCCGACTCGTACAGCCGCAGTACAGCCGCCTGACCATCGAGGACCCACATCCTCCCATCACCGGCCGGGACTATCGCGGCGACCCGGCCGAACGTGTATTCCGGCTCTCCCTCCAATCGCCCGATTCGTATCTCCTCCTCGAGCCGCCATGGCTCGACCCCGGAGAGCGCCCACGCGCCCTCCGCGGAGTTGCGAATGTGGAGCGCTCCGTTCGCGAGCGTGTCCACCACGACGCCCGCCTCGAGGGTGGTTGCTACGTCATCGCAGGCGCAGATGCCGACAAGGGTCGTGAGCGCACAGACGCGCGTCCGGAAGCTGGCCATGGCGGTCCCTTTCGGAAGCGGGGAAGGGGGAACGCACGGGCCGCGGGCCAGGAAGCGCCCGACGGTTTAGAGTCATGGTAATCGCGGAAAGCGGGGATGACCAGCCCGTCATGTCATCGACGGTGGGAGGTCCTGGCTGGGGCGCTCTTCGGGGTGCCGGCGCGCGAGCGGCGTCACCTGGATCGCGCCGGCATCGGGGCCTGGGCCGGGGTGGGTGGTGGTGAGCACGGGCCACCCGTAGACCTGTTCGAGCAGGTCGCGGCGCAGAACCGAGGCCGGCGGACCGTCCGCGACGACCCGGCCTTCGCGCATAAGGATCAGCGAGTCGGCGTATCGCGAGGCCAGGTTCAGGTGGTGGGTGGCCACGACGACGGTGACACCGGCCGCCGAAAGGTCCCTTACGAGCTCGAAGATCTCCATCTCATGGCCGATGTCGAGCGCGAGGGTGGGCTCGTCGAGGGCGAGGGCGATGGGCTCCTGCGCGAGGGCGCGGGCCAGCCGCGCGCGCTGGCGCTCGCCGCCCGAGAGCGTCTGGATCGGTCGGTCCGCCATCGCCAGGACATCGCAGCGCTCCATCGCGGCGTCGACGGCGTCGCGGTCCCGGCGGCCGGCGGAGCGGAGCGGGCCGAGGTGCGGGTAGCGCCCCATCGAGACCATCTCCCGGACGGTCAGCGGGAAGGTGAACTCCTCGTGCTGGGGGACGACGCCGATGGTGCGGGCAAGTTCTCTCCGGGACCACTCCGCGATGGGGCGGCCGTCGAGGCAGATCCGGCCGGTGTCGGGGGTCGCCGCGCCGAGCAGCAGGCGGATGAGCGTCGACTTGCCGGACCCGTTCGGGCCGAT
>CAZUVK010000389.1:0-2725 GCA_964623785.1 uncultured Gemmatimonas sp.
GCGCTGGCTGCTGGAGCCCGCGACACCGGCAGATGTCGTATCGCGCCAGGGCGCGAGCGTCTTCCTGCCCGTCGGCGTCCTCGTGGTGCCCAGCAGTTGGAAGAGCGACCCCTGGCCGAAGAGGCCCAGGTCCCGTGCCACAGGCGGTGACGACCCGCCCGGGTAGTTCGCCGATGGCAGTAGATGCCAGGCACGGTCGACGCGCGCCGCCGCCTGGCGGTTCAGCCTGGCGAGATCGGCCGCGCGCGTCCGCGCCGATTCGGCTACCCTCTGCATCCTGACGAGCTGGACGAACGCGCCCCCCACGAGGATGACCGGGGCCCACCACCAGGTCGTTTCCGCGATCCCCCGCGTGATGGCCATGTAGCCGGCACAGGCGAACGCGACGAACGTCAGGAGGCGCGCCGTCGAGATCCGGTCGCGGCGCGCGCGTTGTTGGTCGGACTCGGTGTGGAAGGTGTCGTGACGGGCGTGGTAGAGGTCGCGCGGAGTCTGCCGCGAGGCGGGCCTGTCGGTGTTGTACCCGGGACCGGTGACGGTCGGCGTTCGGTCCATGCGTGAGACCCTCTCGTGGCCCTGCGGCGCTTGCTCGATGTCGAGACGGTGTCCGGGCGACTCCTCGGCCCCACCTGTCCACTCCCGTTCGCGCCCGCACCATAGAGAGCGGCGCGCGCACAATCAAGGTGGGTAGGATCGCCGGCCCGGCGACGTCGAGGAACTCGGAGCCCGACCTCGTGACGTTGCAGCATGACCATGGTCATCGTACTGGCAATCGACGAACATCCAATCGGTTCATCGCCGCCTATCCCGCGATCAGATTGCCCACCCGCCGAAGCCGGAAACCTCTGTTTGCCGGCCCCATCTTGCGGGAGCCGCGTCTCGCGCCGTACCTTCGGCCCGTGCCGCTCGGGGAAGGCCCATCGATCCCCGGGACCCACCAATATTTCCTCGGCGATTGCCGACTTCGACGCGGGTGCGTCACCCGCCACTCCCATCTGAACCGGATCCGAGAGGCGCTGAATGAGTCAGCAATCCGTTGGGCACGCCCTGGTGCAGAACTTCCTCGGGAACGCGCCCACCTGGTACAAGTGGACGATCATTGCGTTCCTGGTGATCAACCCGATCCTGTTCGCGATCAGTCCATATGTCGCGGGCTGGGTGCTGGTGGCACAGTTCATCTTCACGCTCGCGATGGCGCTTCGCTGCTACCCGCTCCAGCCCGGCGGGTTGCTGGCGTTCGAGGCGGTCGTGATTGGCATGACGACGCCGTACACCGTATACGCGGAGACTGTCGGCGCCCTTGAGGTGATCCTGCTGCTCATCTTCATGGTCGCGGGTATTTCGTTCATGAAGGAGCTGCTGCAGTTCATCTTCACCAAACTGCTGATCAGCGTACGCTCCAAGATTCTGCTGTCGCTGATGTTCAGCATCACGGCCGCGCTGCTCTCGGCCTTTCTGGACGCGCTGACGGTAACGGCCGTGATCATAACGGTCGCGCTCGGCTTCTACGCAGTGTACCACAAGGTCGCCTCGGGGAAGACCTTTCACCAGACCGACCACGACAGTTCGCTCGACGACGGCGTGATGGAGCTCCACCGGTCGGACCTGGATCAGTTCCGGGCGTTCCTGCGGAGCCTCGTGATGCATGCGGCGGTGGGTACCGCGCTCGGGGGTGTAATGACGCTCGTGGGTGAGCCTCAGAACCTGCTGATCGGTACGGTGGCCGGTTGGGATTTCGTGGAGTTCTTCCTGCGTATGGCGCCGGTTTCGATCCCGGTCTTCATTGCCGGGCTCACCACCTGCGTGGTGCTGGAGAAGTTTCGAGTCTTTGGCTACGGAACGCAGCTGTCCGACAACGTTCGCCGGGTCCTCGAGGAATTCGATGCCGCGGAGAGCGCGAAGCGTACATCGCGTGACGTCGCCATCCTGATCGCGCAGGGCGCGGTCGTCGTGTTCCTCGTGGTAGGGCTCGCGCTCCACCTCGCCGCGGTTGGACTGATCGGGCTGTCGGTGATCGTGCTGGCCACCGCGTTCACCGGAATCATCGAGGAGCACCGGATCGGACACGCGTTCACGGAGGCGCTTCCGTTCACGGCGCTGCTCGTGGTGTTCTTCGCCGTTGTCGCGGTGATCCACGACCAGCACCTGTTCGCGCCGGTGGTCAGCTGGGTGCTGGGGCTTCCCCTCGCGACGCAGCCGCCGATGTTCTTCCTTGCCAACGGTGCACTCTCGGCGATCAGCGACAACGTGTTCGTCGCCACGGTCTACATCAACGAGGTCCGGGCGGCGCTCGAGAGCGGGGTCATCGACCGGGGACAGTTCGACCTGCTTACGGTGGCGATCAACACGGGTACGAACATCCCGAGCGTCGCGACGCCGAACGGCCAGGCGGCCTTCCTCTTCCTGCTGACGTCCGCGCTCGCGCCGCTGATTCGGCTCTCCTATGTGCGAATGGTGGTCATGGCGCTTCCGTACACCATCGTCATGACGCTGACGGGGCTTCTGTCGGTGATTTACTTCCTGTAGCGCGGGGATACGATCCGGGATCGCGACATGGGGAACCGCTCGATGCGAAACCGCCTGGCGCGAAGGGGCGAAGAGCGCTCCATGTCATCCTGAGGCGCAGCCGAAGGATCCGCACCTCGGGATCTGCGCGGACGGCCAGGTGCAGATCCTTCGGCTGCGCCTCAGAGGGTGTTGACAAAATATCCTTCGGGCTGCACAA
>CAZUVK010000390.1:0-2708 GCA_964623785.1 uncultured Gemmatimonas sp.
GGTTGGATTCCCCTTGCATCGCCTCGATGAAGATGGAGAGCGCGTTCAAACATATGACGTCGGAGTCGCGGTCCCAGGCATGAACCGGCCGCTCGCGGAACACATTCGACTGACGGCGAGTGGTGACACCGCTTTCTGGGTGGCTAGCCTGCACGACTATGATTTCGCGCTCTACCGGCTCGATGGATCAGTGATTCGCTCCTTTCGATCGCGAGTTCCCTGGAACGATTGGAATGCAGACGAGATCCGATCCGGGGCCCCGCTGCCGATAGTGATGGACATACGCGAGGATCGATCGGGAAGGCTTTGGGTGATCTCTCGAATGCCCGGAGCGGATTGGGAATCGGCCGTCTCCCCTCGCCTGACCGAGCACGGGCTTACACCCACGGTCGACCATTACGGGGGGTATTACCGGACCGTGATCGAGGTGTTCGACCCGGAACGGAATCGGATGGTCCAGCGGCTTCACCTCCCCGGCTACGTTCTCGGTTTTGCATCCGATGACGTCATCGTGACCTACGATGACAGCGCCGTCACACCACGTCTGGTGTTTCGGCGAGCGCGCTTGGTTTCGCGCTAGACCGTATCTCTTAACCGTGGAGGTGTCATGAACTTGAAAGCCGGGACGCTGGTGGTGGCGGCCCTCCTTTTTGGGTTGCCCGACGAGGCGGAGTCTTAGTGTTACGACTGTGCGGATCTTGGCGCAATTGGGCATGTGGCTCCCCCCAATACGCACCCGATCATCGGTTGGTACGGGCCACCGCACTACAACCCTGTCGGTGGGTACTGCCTTCAGTCGCGAAGCAGGGTGCATCAACTATAGTGCAGTTATCGTTTCCGAAGCGCTCGCTTCTGCTGATTGCGAACAGCTTGGCCAAATCGTTGCGGACCTTGGACCATCGGTGATTTACAATCACGAGCGCCAAGGTGTACAGGTGTTCAGCTGTGACGGCGCAACGCTAGCGTATCACATTCCAGTTTCGAATGAACACGTTGAGATTGTGGAGCGGTTGCTTGTCCGCAGCGTCATCGACGATGCCGTACGCCCTATTATCCCTAGCGCGAGCTAGTACCGCTGAGTCATAAACGCGTCTGCCTTGGTCCCGCAGGCGGGGCAGCCAGGCGCGTTTATGACTCAGCAGTACTAGCCAAATCGCGCGGGTCCGCCGGCTTGTGCCGCTTACGCGTCCAGGTCGTCTCCGGCAAGGAGGCGAAGGTAGCTGGCGTATCGGGAGGGCGGGACGAGGCCCGAATCCGCGGCGTCGGCGATCGCGCAGCCGGGCTCGTGGCTGTGGGAGCAGGAGTTCCCGTACCGGCATCGCCCCACGAAGGGTGCGAACTCGGGGAAGAAGGACCCCAGCTCATCCGGATCAACCTCCCAGAGTCCCAGCTCCCTGAGCCCCGGGGTGTCTGCGACGTAACCGCCCGACTCGAGGCGGATCAGCTCGGCTGTCACCGTGGTGTGCCGGCCCTTGTTGACCGCCGCGCTCACGCTGGCGACCCGCAGCCCGAGCCCCGGCTGCAACACGTTGAGGAGGCTCGATTTGCCCACCCCGGACGGACCCGTCAGCACGGATGTGCCCTGCGCGAGAATCTTCCGGAGCTCGCCGATCCCCTCGCCGGTGGCGGCTGAAGTGAGCAGCACATCGTACCCGATCCCGCGATAGACGCGGAAACGTTCGGCGGCCTCGTCGATGCCCACCAGGTCGGTCTTGTTGGCGACGATGAGCGGGGTAACGCCGCTGCTCTCGCAGAGGACGAGGAAGCGGTCGAGCATGCGAAGGTGCGGGTCGGGTTTCGCGACCGCGAAGACGATCACGACGCGGTCGACGTTGGCGACGATCACCTTCGGCCGGGGCGCGCGGCCAGGGGCGCGCCGCACGAGCGATGAGGTCCGCTCCTCGACGCCCTCGATCGTCCACGGATCGGTGGGCCGGTCGGGCGGCTCGAGCCGCACGCGGTCGCCGACGACCACGCGATCGCCGACCCGTTCCTCGCGCTTGAGCCGCCCGCGCAGGACTGCTTCCACCACCCCGTCCGGCGTTTCCACGTCATAGACACCCCCGCTCGACCGCATCACGAGCCCTGGAGTCACGGGAACCACGGGGACGAAAAAGGCACCGTCCGAACTGCTGGACGGTGCCTTGATGGAACGCGGAGACTTGCTCGACGCCACGTGATTACGCGGCAAAGGACGCGAGCGCCGTCCCCTCGTCGCCTTCGCGAAGGCGCTTGAGCGCGCGGTCCCGCAGCTGGCGGATCCGCTCGCGGGTGACGCCGAGGATGTCGCCGATCTCCTCGAGCGTGTGCTCCCGGCCGCCTTCGAGACCGAAGTAGAGACGCAGGACCTTGGCATCCCGCGGCTGCAGCGTCTCCAGGGCGCGACCGACGCGCTCGGTAAGGAGCCGCTCCTCGACCTCGTCCTCCGTGAGGATCGCCTCGTCGGAGATGAAGCGGTCCATGAGCTGCGAATCCTCCGTGTCGCCGATCGGCGCGTCGAGCCGGATTTCCGCCGCGTTGAGCGTCTGCAGGCTCTCGACGATTTCGGGCGAGAGGCCCGTCGCCACCGAAAGCTCCTGCGGCGTCGGATCGCGGCCGATCTCCTGCTTCAGCCGCTCGCGCTCGCGGAAGATCTTCGCCAGGTCCGACGCGCGGTTGAGCGGAACGCGCACGGCTCGTCCCTGGTTCGCGAGCGCGGAGAGGATCGC
>CAZUVK010000391.1:0-2707 GCA_964623785.1 uncultured Gemmatimonas sp.
CGCTCGGGCCGGTCCTCGCCGTCATGCCGTGGAACTTCCCGTTCTGGCAGGTATTCCGTTTCGCCGCCCCGGCGCTGATGGCTGGGAACGTGGGCCTGCTCAAACACGCCTCCAACGTCCCCCGATGCGCGCTCGCGATCGAGGACATCCTCCGGCGGGCGGGCTTCGACAACGACGAGTTCCAGACGCTGCTCGTTGGCTCCGCCGCGGTTGCGTCGGTGCTCGATGACAGCCGCGTCCGCGCGGCCACATTGACCGGCAGCACTCACGCGGGCTCGGCCGTGGCGGAGCGTGCCGGGAAGCGTATCAAGAAGACGGTGCTCGAGCTCGGCGGCAGCGACCCGTTCATCGTTACCGCGCACGCCGATCTCGACCACTCGATCGCCATGGCGGTCAACGCGCGGACGATCAACAACGGCCAGTCGTGCATCGCGGCCAAGCGGTTCATCGTCCTGGATGAGGTCTATGACCGATTCGTCGCCGGCTTCGTCGCGAGAATGGAAGCGCTTGTCGTCGGTGATCCCGCCGACCCCGCGACACAGCTCGGTCCGCTCTCCACACCGGCCATCCTGGACGAGGTGGAGGACCAGGTCCGCAGGGCTGTCGACGGCGGTGCGCGGCTGCTCACCGGCGGCGGAAGGCTCCTTGGCCCGGGCAACTTCTTCCAGCCCACGGCGCTCGACCGCATTCCCCCCGGGAACCCGGCGCGGACCGAGGAGATTTTCGGACCGGTCGCGGCGATATTCCGGGTGAACGGCATCGACGAGGCGATCGCGCTCGCAAACGATACGCAGTTCGGCCTCGGCGCCAGTGCCTGGACACGCGACGAGACGGAACAGCGCCGCTTCATCGAGGAAATCGAGGCCGGCCTGGTCTTCGTCAACGCGATGGTCGCCTCCGACCCGCCGCTGCCCTTCGGCGGCGTCAAGGAGTCTGGCTACGGCCGCGAACTGGGCGTCTGGGGGATCCGCGAATTCGTCAACACGAAGACGATCTGGGTCGGCTGAGCGCGCCGGCCTGGACTCCCCTTCGGACGGCTGCCCCTCATGGATGATCCGTCTGTCTCCACGCAGACCCAAGGAGTGACCATGTCGAACGAATCTCCTCCGTCGACTCGTGAGCGCCGCGGTCTCGGAAGGTCGTTGTTGTTAGCAATCGGTATTCTATTCGGCTTCCTGGTTCTGCTGATTGCCGTGCCCCTGGTGCTCTTCCGCGGACCGGGCGTTCCCTCATCGGTCATTCTGGAACTGGACCTCAGAGGAGGGCTGGTTGAGTCGGTTCCGGACGATCCGATCGGCTCGCTCCTCGGCATCGACCAGCTGGCGTTGCGAGACGTGGTGGATGCGCTCGGGCGCGCGGAGGGCGACGATCGGGTGAAGGGTCTGATCGCCAGGGTGGGCGCCGGTACCCTTTCGATGCCGCAGGTGGAGGAGCTGCGGGAAGCGATCGCCGGCTTCCGGGCGAGCGGCAAACCCGCAATCGCGTTCGCGATCACCTTCGGCGAATTCGGAAACGGTCGGAACGACTACTATCTGGCGACGGCGTTCGACGAGATCCACCTCCAGCCTTCGGGGGACGTCGGATTGACGGGCCTGATTGCCGAGAGCCCCTTCATCGGTCGGGCGCTGAGCGAGCTGGGGGTGGAACCGCGAATGGGGTATCGGTATGAGTACAAGGACGCGGTGAACCTCTATACGGAAGAGGAGATGACCGCGCCGCAGCGGGAAGCGACCGAGCGTGTCCTGACGTCGATGTACGAGACGCTGATCGCCGGGATCGCGCTGGGCCGCGACCTGCCGTCGGCGGAGGTTCAGCGGCTCATCGACACGGGACCGCACATGGCGCACGAGGCGCTCGAGGCGCGTCTGGTGGATCAGCTCTCGTATCAGGACGAGGTCTACGAAGCCCTCCGCGAGCGCGTGGGCGGCGGCGAGTTCCTATTCGCGGACAGCTACCTGGGTCGCGCGGGCCGGCCGCACACGGCCGGTCCTTCGATCGCGCTGATCTACGGGACGGGCGCGGTGCAGACCGGAAGGAGTTCTGTAAATCCACTGGCGGGCGGAACCGTCATGGGTGCGGAGACCGTGACTCGGGCATTCCGGGAGGCGACCGAGTCGGATGCTGTGCGGGCGATCATCTTCCGCGTGGACAGCCCGGGCGGCTCCTATGTGGCGTCGGACGCGATCTGGCGTGAGACGATCCGGGCACGCGAAGCGGGGAAACCAGTGATCGTTTCGATGGGAAGCGTCGCGGGGTCGGGCGGCTACTTCGTCGCGATGGGCGCCGACCGGATCGTTGCGCACCCCTCCACCATCACCGGGTCGATCGGCGTCTACGGCGGCAAGATGGTGGTGAGGGAGCTTTCGTCCCGGCTCGGCATCACCTGGCAGTCGAGCAGTATCTGGCGCCGCTCCTCGAGCAGTGGGTCGGCGAATAGAATCGGCCGCCGCTTTTTGCTGATTAAGTCGTTGTAAATAAATGTTTTATGGCCGACTGTTCCGGCCGGATTGACTCAAGGCTGTCTGCCTAGTGGAAGCGGCGGCCCTTGTTCTTGGGCAGGAGCGACACATAGAATCCGGAGACACAACCCTTGTCCGGGGCGCGTCACGACCTTGGGCAGGAAAGGACTCCGCTGCCCATGATCAGCGTTGCCGCACTTCGAATGCAGCAATTTGGCGTCCAGTTCTATCAGGCCTCCCTGACCGCA
>CAZUVK010000392.1:0-2652 GCA_964623785.1 uncultured Gemmatimonas sp.
ACACCGACCGGATCCTTCTCGTTCTGCGCAACGCTCTCCAGCAACGGGGCCTGCTCGCGGAGAACGCACGGCTTCGCGACGAGGTTCAGAGTCGGCACGAGATCGTCGGTCGGAGCTTCGCGATCCGCCAGGTGCTGGAGCGGCTGGAGCGGGTAGCCCCCACGGATGCGCGGGTGATGATCACGGGCGAGAACGGCACCGGCAAGGAACTCGTCGCGAGGGCCATGCACCGGCTGTCCCCACGGGCTGATCAGCCGTTCGTGGAGGTCAACTGCGCCGCGATCCCGACCGAACTGATCGAGTCGGAGCTGTTCGGTCACCTGAAAGGTTCGTTCACGGGAGCGCACGAGGATCGGGCGGGGAAGTTCGAGCTGGCGCATCGCGGTACCTTGTTCCTCGACGAGGTCGGTGACATGAGCCTCGCGGCGCAGGCCAAGGTTCTGCGCGCCCTGCAGGAAGGAGTCGTGACGCGGGTCGGGAGCGGCAAGCCGATCAAGGTGGACGTCCGAGTGCTGTCCGCGACCAACAAGGACCCGTCCGAGGAGATCCGCGAAGGGCGATTCCGGGAGGACCTCTTCCACCGCCTCAACGTCATCCCTCTCCACGTGCCCCCGCTCCGGGAGCGCCGCGACGACATCCCGATGCTCGTCCGCCATTTCGCGGACCGTGCCGTGAGGGAGGCGCATCTCGCGCCAAAGCCGTTTACCGAGGGCGCGGTCGACGGGATGCAGAGGATGGACTGGTCGGGAAACGTCCGCGAGCTTCGAAACACCGTAGAACGACTGCTGATCCTCGCGACCGGGCCCCAGGTGACCGAAGCCGATATCGACCTGCTCGTCACTGGTCAGTCCGGTGGAGGCGGGCTATCCGCCGACCTGCTCTCGTGCCGGACCTTCGCGGAGTTCAAGGAGGCCGCGGAAAGATCGTTCATCCTGCACAAGCTGCGGGACAACGACTGGAACGTGTCCGAAACGGCCCGGCTGCTCGACATGCCCAGGTCGAATCTGTACAAGAAGATCGAGAAGTACGACTTCGTCCGCGAGGACTGAGGCGACGTCAGTGCTGGATTCCGGGGTGGGCCGTCTGGACTGGTTGATCGTCTCCGTAGCGTGGCTGATCGGGGCTTTCGGGAGTTCGGCGCTCCTCGCGCTTCTCTACAAGCGCCTGCATCCGAAGCTGTCCTACTATAAACTCTGGGCGTTCTGGGCCGTCGTCGTCTCGGTCGTGGCTGCCCTGTGTTTCGCGCTCGGAATCGTGTGATCCGACCGACGGCGCGCAATCTGCCGGGCGCGGCTGGATCCAGAGTCGGGTGCGCGTCCCGGCATCGGGGGCGTGCCCGGCCGCCCGTCGGTCGACACAGGAAACCAGGTCGGGACCATGCTACGTGAGCATCGCAACTTCATTGGTGGGGAGTGGGTCGCTCCGACCACCGGGGAGTACTTCGAGAACCGCAACCCAGCCCGATTGTCCGAGGTGATCGGCTATTGGCCGCGATCCGGTGCCGCGGACGCGGAGCGGGCCGTGCGCGCGGCCGTGGAAGGCTTCGAGGTCTGGCGCCGCACGCCAGCGCCGGAGCGCGGCGCCGTCCTCAGGCGGGTGGGCGACCTCATGGAGGAGCGGAAGGACGAGATCGCTCGCGAGGCAACCCGGGAGATGGGCAAGGTGCTGCTGGAGACCCGGGGGGACGTGCAGGAAGGCATCGACACGGCGTACTACGCGGCGACCGAGGGACGACGACTCTTCGGCCATACGGTTCCATCCGAGTTGCGGGAGAAATGGGCGATGTCCTACCGTCGGCCGATCGGACCGGCGGCGCTCATCACGCCGTTCAACTTCCCGATGGCGATTCCCACGTGGAAGCTCTTCCCCGCGCTGGTGTGCGGGAACAGCGTCATCCTCAAACCGGCCGAAGACGTGCCGCGCACGGCCGAGCTGCTCGTTGAGATCCTCGAGGCCGCGGGCATTCCGCCCGGGGTCGTCAACCTCGTGCACGGCTACGGTGACGAGGTCGGCGCTCCCCTTGTCGCGCACGCGGGCGTCCCCGTCGTCTCCTTCACCGGCTCCACGGAAACCGGTCGCGCGATCGGTCGTGTATGCGGCGAGATGCACAAGCGGCTCACTCTTGAGATGGGGGGGAAGAATGCGCAGATCGTCATGCCCGACGCCGACCTGGATCTGGCTCTCGACGGTGTCCTCTGGGGGGCGTTCGGCACGACTGGTCAGCGATGCACTGCGACTTCCCGCCTCCTGCTCCACGAGGGGATCCATGACGAGTTCGTGGATCGGCTGACGGCGCGCGCCGAGCGACTCCGACTAGGTTTCGGGCTCGATGACGGCGTGGAGGTCGGCCCCCTGATCAATGAGACCGCGTTGCGGAAGGTCGAGTCGTACGTCGAGATCGGTCGGTCCGAGGCGACGCTTCGCCTGGGCGGCTCGCGGGCGATGGGCGGAGCCCTCGGCGACGGCCTGTTCTACGAGCCGACGATCTTCACGGGAGTCGAGCCCGGGTCACGCCTGGCAACCGAGGAGATCTTCGGGCCCGTGCTCTCCGTGATCCAGTTCGACAGTGTCGATGAGGCGATCCGGATCAACAATGAGGTTCACTACGGACTCTCCAGCTCCGTCTACACCAGGGACTCCAACCTCGCCTTC
>CAZUVK010000393.1:0-2630 GCA_964623785.1 uncultured Gemmatimonas sp.
GGCCGCGGACCGGAAGGGCGCTCTCAAGGCGGTCGAGCGCCTCTCGAAGAAGCTCGGACGGCTGCAGGTCCATCCGTCGGGCGCCGCGATCTTCGTCGACGGGGTGCAAGTCCCGCGTTCGGAGCGTTACGTCGCGCCGGGTTCGCACGTGATCCTCCGGTGGAGCGATCCGAACGCGTCACCCCCCGCGCGGGACCTGGAGGAGGCCGCGCAGCTCGCGGCCGTGTTCAGCCGCGCCCGGACATCCTCCGTCGCGCCGGTGGACTGGACGCGGCGGAGGCACGTCACGAAACCGCGCGGGGCGGCCCCGGGCCTGGTGATCCCGCGGCACGCGCGGACCCTGTTCGTGGAGCCCGACGCGACGATCGTGGAGCGGTTGGCGGTGCGGGAGTAGGCTCCCTGGACTGTTCGCTTTCCCTTGACATCGACCCTTCACACATGTACCGTTATCCTGTACATGTACACAGGAGCACGCCGATGTCGATCGAAATCACCTACACCGCAGCTCGCGCGAACCTCGCGAAACTTCTTGATTCAGCCGTGACCGATCGGGAGATCGTCCTGATTCGTCGGCGCAGCGGCGAAGATGTCGCCCTTATCGCCGCTGATGAGCTGGAGAGCCTGCTCGAAACGGCTCACCTTCTCCGGTCTCCAAAGAACGCCGAGCGACTTTTCACCGCTCTTCAGCGCGCGCGCGACGGCAACGTTCCGGCACAGGACGTTGAGTCGCTGCGTTCCGAGGTCGGTATTGATTCAGAGAGCTGAGCCGAAACCCGGACGCGCGGCGGTATTCCATCCGGAGTTTCGAGAGGATTTGCGATACTGGGTCGACACCGATCGGAAACTCGCGCTCCGGTGTCTGGATCTCGTCGAGTCGATCCTCAAGGACCCGTTTTCCGGGATCGGTAAGCCGGAGCGGCTTAAGTACTTCGCTCCTGACGCATGGTCACGGCGCCTCTCCCAGGAGCATCGTATCGTGTACCTGGTTCAGAACGATCGTATCGACTTTCTCCAGGCTCGGTACCACTACTGAGCCTGAGCCGTTTCTGAACCACCGCTCCACCTGACCAGCACGTGCAGGGGATGGGGGGCGTTCGATATTGTGCGGGATATGCTCACCCGCCGCCCGGCCCCCTCCCGAGCGCCCCGCGAAGGGCCGCGACGAGCGCCGCCCCTTCCGCGACACCCCCCCGACCAAGAGCGTCCACGACCGCGCTGCCCACGACGATTCCGTCCGCCGTGGTTGCAACCGCCGCCGCCTGTTCCGGCGTCGAGATTCCAAACCCAACCGCGACCGGAATCGCCGACGCGTCGTTCAGCGCGGCCACGCGCCCCTGCAGCCCGGCCGAAAGCTCACTCCGCGCCCCAGTCACGCCCGTGCGCGAGATGTAGTAGACGAACCCCTGGGAGCGGCTCGCGATGTAGCGGGCGCGCTCGGGCGTGGTGGTCGGCGCGATGAGCCGCACGAGGTCGAGTGGCGATTCCTCGAAGACGCCCTCCAGCTCGGGATCGGCGCCGACGGGAAGGTCGGTCAGTAGGACTCCGTCGGCGCCGGCCGCGGCCGCCCTCTCGATGAAGTCATCGACCCCGAGATCGAGCACGGGGTTGAGGTAGGTGAAGAGGACGACCGGCGTCTCGCGCTCGCGGCGGAACTCGCGCAGCAGGTCGAGTGTCCAGGCCAGGTCCACGCCCTCCCCGATCGCCGCGAACGAAGCCCGCTGGATCGTCGGACCATCCGCGAGCGGGTCGCTGAACGGAACGCCCAACTCGATGATGTCCGCCCCCGCGTCAGCGACCGCGAGGAGGGCCGCGAGCCCCTCATCCGCCGAGGGGTAACCCGCCGTCGTGTATACCACGAGCGCGGCGCGGTTCTCCGCCGCCGCCTGGTCGAACGCGCTGGCGATCGCGCCGCGATTTCTGGTCAAGACGCTCCCCGATATTGATTCCATGGTCATTGCTGATCGATCCCCCTGGTCATCTCGGCAACCTGAGCGACGTCCTTGTCGCCACGGCCGCTGAGGCACACGACCACGGGGCCCTTCCCCGCCCACCGCCGCCCCTCCCGGAGCAGATACGCGATCGCGTGGGCGCTTTCCAGCGCGGGGATGATCCCCTCGAGCCGCGATAGCTGTTCGAATCCGCGCAGCGCCTCGGTGTCGGTCGCGCTGAAGTAGCTCGCGCGGCCGGACTCCTTCAGGTGCGAGTGCTCGGGTCCGACACCCGGATAGTCGAGTCCCGCGGAGATCGAGTGCGCCGCGGCCACCTGACCGTGCTCATCCTGGAGCAGATAGGACATCGACCCGTGGAGCACGCCCGGCCGGCCGAGGCTGAGGGTCGCGGCATGATGTTCCGTTTCCACGCCGGATCCGGCGGCCTCCACACCCACCAGCGTCACGTCCTGGTCACCGACGAACGGGTGGAAGATCCCCATCGCGTTGGAGCCACCGCCGACGCAGGCGACCACCGCGACGGGCAGCCGGCCCGTCTTCTCCAGGCACTGGTTCCGCGCCTCGATGCCGATGATCGACTGGAAGTCGCGAACCATCGTGGGATACGGGTGCGGGCCGACGACCGAGCCGATGATGTAGTGCGTGTCGGTGACGTTCGTGACCCAGTCGCGGATCGCCTCG
>CAZUVK010000394.1:0-2358 GCA_964623785.1 uncultured Gemmatimonas sp.
GGCCACCCCGGCGACCCGTTACGGTTCGGAATCTCATGCTGCATACGTCGGGTCTCAACCACCGAACGTCCGCGCAATACCGTGAGGCACAGGTACGGTCCCGAACCGCGTCGCTGGATCAGGTCATCACGAACATCGCGCGAGTCCCGCTGATGGAGGATCCGGGCACCCGGCATCGCTACAGCGAGTCGCCGACCGTGCTCGGCAAACTGGTCGAGGTCTGGTCGGGCCAGCCCTACGACGAATTCCTTCAGGCGAGAATCCTCGATCCACTGGGGATGACCGATACCGGCTTCCAGGTCGCGCCGGCCGACGTGGGCAGGCTCGCGACGGTCTATGCGCCAGCCGATGGCGGTGGGCTCGCGCCGATCGAGATGGAGGACCTACCGTTTACTGAGGCTCCCACCCTGATCGAAGGGGCGGTCGGCCTGGTATCCACGGTTCCGGACTACCTTCGTTTCGGGCAGATGCTTCTGAACGGCGGTGAGCTCGACGGCGTCCGGATCCTTCGCCCCGAGACGGTCGAGCTGATTACGCGCAACGGGCTGCCGGATGAGGTCCTCGAT
Organism: uncultured Gemmatimonas sp.; assembly: GCA_964623785.1. Lineage (GTDB taxonomy): Bacteria > Gemmatimonadota > Gemmatimonadetes > Longimicrobiales > Longimicrobiaceae > WHSP01. Next base: position 567 of record CAZUVK010000394.1, read on the forward strand.
CTCCGCGGGGGGAACTTCGGGTGGGGGCTCGGCAACCTGAACGTGCTCCTCGAGACCGACGGGGCCGGTTATCCGGCGAACGCGGGAGAGTACGGGTGGTCGGGATCCGCTGGAACCGTCTTCTGGATCGACCCGGTCGACGAGACGGTGATCGTGTTCATGACGCAGGTCTCTCCCGCGAACCCGGACCGGCTGCAGACCCGGTTCAAGACGATCGTGGTGGAAGGGCTGCTGGACTGACCGAGTAGCCCGAATCCCGCCCGAGACCCCCAAAATTTCATCCTGGGCGCCCTCTCATGTCATCCTGGGCGCCCAGGATGACACCTGGTCTCTCAGTCGTCGAGCAGCGGCGGCATCGGGCAATCCACCGCGGCCGAGACCGCGACGAGGACCTCCATCTCGACCGGATCGATCCTGTCGTCGTGGGCGGCGCACGCGGCGCACGCCTCGAGCAGTCGCCGGCGCACCCTGGGCGACGCGGAATGGAACGCGGAGAGCGCCCGATCGAGCGACGGGATCGAGATCGTCGAGCGATCGCCGAGCCCGGGATTCCCCGCGCCATCGGGAAGCAGGGCGGTACCCGCGGCGAACGCATCCTCCGCGACTTCACGTCGCCCGCCGCTCCCCGCCCACGCGAGCGCCGAGAGGATCGCCGCGGTCTGGGCGGCGAGCGGCCGGAACGAATCAATCGATCGGAACCCGCGATCCGCGGCGTCGGGCCCGCCCAGGCTGTGCGCCAGGATGTGGCGGAGGGCGATCTCGAACAGCTTGAACTCACCGTCCGCCGCAATCGCCCGGTCGACCGCGCCGAGGAAATCCTCCGCCTCGGACGGTGACAGCGTCCCGAGCGCCGGCAACAGCAGGTCGAGCAGTTCCAACCGCCGGGCAGCGCTGTAGGGACGAACCAGCGGGATGAGATGCGCGACCTCTTCCGCGAGCCGGGGGGAGGCAAAATCACCCGCGATGGAGACCACACGGAACGCGCCCGCGTCATCCCCCGCCGCGCCGATCAGCGCGAACACCAGAGCCGCCGCGCCATCGGTCCGGTGCGCCGCCCGACGGACCGGTTCGGGCAGCCCGGCGAGCAGCGAATCGGCGTATGCGAGGTGCGCCGCCGTGGGCGTGCCGATGGAGGAAATCACGCTTGCCGGGGAGTTCGTCGGCCGCTGCGCGTGGGGCGCGGCCGCCGGGGCCGCCTCGCGCGCGGGCGCCGCGGAGAGCCCGGATGCACCGGCAATCTCACCGGCACCACCATCGACGTTCGGCCCCCGCTTGCCCCGGCCCTCCCAGCCTGGGTCCAGACGGCGGATCCGCTCGTCGATGGGCGGGTGGGTCGAGAGCATTCCGAAGAGGCTCGACCTGAGCCCGTTCGCGAAGAAGAGATGGCTCAGTTCCTCCGCGTGATGGTTCTCGATCCGAGAACCGGCCGGGGCGCCCGCGATCTTCTTCAGCGCGCTCGCGAGGCCGTCGGGGTTGCGGGTGAACTCCACCGCGGCCGAATCCGCCAGGTACTCGCGCTGCCGCGAAACGGCGGCCTTGATGAGCTTTCCGAAGAACACCCCGATGTAGCCCACCAGCAACAGCGCCAGGGCGATGAGCATGATCGCGCCGGCGCTGTTGTCCCGGTTCCCGCCGCCGCGTCCTCGCGGGCCGAAATGGAGGATGCCCCGGCCGATGACCGTCAGGAGGAGGATCCCGTACAGCGTACCGATCAGGCGGATGTTCAGCCGCATATCCCCGTTGAGGATGTGGCTGAACTCGTGCGCGATCACTCCCTGGAGCTCGTCGCGGG
>CAZUVK010000394.1:2368-2618 GCA_964623785.1 uncultured Gemmatimonas sp.
GCCCCGCGCGTGACCGCGACCGCCGCGTCGTTCGGAGAGAAGCCGGCGGCGAACGCATTCAGCGCGTCCTCGCCGTCGACGACATAGATGGCCGGCACGGGCGTGCCCGACGCAAGCGCCATCTCCTCCACGACGTTGACGAGTCTTCGTTCGTCCGGGTCGGAGGTGTCGGGCGCGACCCGCCGGCCGCCAAGCAGTTCGGCGACGGCCGGGCCGCCCCGCCGCAGACTCGCCGTCCGGGTCGCCGAGC
>CAZUVK010000395.1:0-2609 GCA_964623785.1 uncultured Gemmatimonas sp.
TGGGTGTTGATGTTGTTGACGTAGCTGAACGTGCTGTCGTTGTAGCCGTCGTCATACTGCATCGCGACCTCGATATCGGCCTCCTCGCGGGTGGAGGCGACGTAGATCGGGGTCGGATGCAGCGGACGGCGGGTACCGCGCAGATGCTCGACGAAGGTGATGATGCCGCCCTCGTAGTGGTACTCCTCCAGACGAGGCTCATCGGTCTCGGCGGAGCGATCGCGGTCGTCACGCAGGGTGAGGCGCACGCCACGGTTGAGGAACGCAAGCTCGCGGAGGCGGGCAGAGAGCGTATCGAACGAATAGGCGCGCTCGGGGAAGACCTCCGGATCCGGCTTGAAGGACACCGTGGTCCCCGTCTCGCCCCGCGGAGCCTCCCCGACGACCGCCAACTCCTTCGACTTCGCGCCCCGTTCGAACTCGATCTCGTAGACCTTCGCGTCGCGCTTCACCGTCACGCGGAGCCACTCGGAGAGCGCGTTCACGACTGAAACGCCCACGCCGTGCAGGCCGCCCGAGACCTTGTAGGTATCCTTGTCGAACTTTCCGCCGGCGTGCAGCACGGTCAGCGCCAGCTCGACACCGGGGATCCCCTCGGTGGGGTGAAGATCTACCGGAAACCCCCGGCCGTTGTCGACCACGGTGACTGAATCGTCCTCGTGAATGACGACGTCGACACGATCAGCGTGCCCTGCAAGCGCCTCGTCGATCGAGTTGTCGACGACTTCGTATACCAGGTGGTGAAGCCCGCGCGGCCCGGTCGATCCGATGTACATCCCGGGCCGCTTCCGAACCGCTTCCAGTCCCTTGAGGACCTGAATCTGTCCGGAGGTATACTCCTTCCCTTCGCTGCTCGACATGCGGTCTCGTTCCTACTCGGCTGGTGGAGGATAAAGAGTCCGGATACGATACACCCGAACCATCTTCAAGTGCCTTGGCAATCAGTGGTTTCGACCGCCCCGACGAGAATCGGATTCCGCGAAAATCCGGGGTGACCAAAGCGACCTGTCATTCCGCCATGACGAAGACGATTTTCTCGATGCGACCGGTGCGTTTCCCGGCGTTCAGACGACGGATGAGATCGGCCTTCATCATGTTCAGCTCCATCATCCAGGGGGAAGTGGAAACCGCGATGACGAGGGTACCGTCTGAGACTCGAAGGGGGTTGGCGACGGCGGCGATCCCGGGACCGACGAGGTCCTCCCATTCGGGGATGACCGAAGCGGCTTCAACCCTGGCGGCCAGACCTCGCTTCTCGAGGAAGCGAGGAAGCAAGTCACCAATGAGCTGCGGGCCGAGTGGCCCGCGTCCACGGGGGTGTCGCAATTGATCCGATGTCGCGAGAACAAGGTCGTGTGGGAACCCCTGAAATTAGCGATCGGGAGAGGGTGCGTCAAAGGCGTGAGATCGCGCCGTTCTCGATGCGCCAGAGATCCGGGGCCCCGCCACGGAGCGCAAAGTCCGCGGGCTTCGGGGCGGTGAGGATGACCTGGGCGCGACTCTCGGCGTCGACCCATTCAAGGATGCGTCGGGATCGCCCCGTATCCAGCTCGGCGAAGACGTCGTCGAGGAGGATGACGGGGTCGGAACCGAGTCGGTCGCGAAGCGTCTCGCCCTCGACCATGCGCAGCGCCACGGCGCCGGTCCGCTGCTGTCCGCCGGAGCCGAAGACGCGGAGGTCGACCCATTCGCCGCCGCCGCCGCTCGCGGCGCGGATGCGCAGGTCGTCGCGATGGGGACCGACGAGGGAGAGCGCGCGGCGACGCTCACGCTCGGCGACGCGGGCGAGTTCCGCATGGAACACAGCGGCGACATAATCAGGATCGGGCACGGCTTCCGACGGTGCGGTCGGAACTGAAGACTCGTACTCGATCGTCGCGAGCGTTCCCCCGGCGATCTCGCGCACGCGATCGGCGAAGGCACCCTGGCGCGCGGCGACCCACCGCATCCGGGCGGCAACCACGCGGGATCCCGCGCGCACGAGACCGTCGTTCCACGCTTCGATCTGCGCCGCGCCCCCACCCGCCCGCAGCACAGCGTTCCGCCTGAGGAGGACCTGTCGGTAGCGCTGCAGGTGCTCGAGGTACCTCGGCTCGGTGAGCGAGAGAAGGATGTCGAGGAAGCGGCGGCGCGCCGACGGAGGGCCCGCGATGAGCGCGACATCGGAGGGAGAGAAGATCACCACGCCGAGCCGGCCCAGCGCCTCCCCGAGACGGACAGCCTCGCTCCCGTCCACCGTGACCTTCTTCCGGCGTTGGCGGCGATCGAATGCGGCGGCGACGGTGCGCGCGGGACCATCCCCCTCCACCCTTGCCTCGACCCGAAAGACATCCTCGCCGAACCGCACCAGCTGCTCGTCCGGCGCTCCCCTGAACGACCGGAAGATCTCGAGATAATAGATCGCCTCGAGCAGGTTGGTCTTTCCCTGTCCGTTGTCACCCACAATTGCCAGGCCGGCGGCGGGGATATCGAGGCGCTGCTCGGTGAAGTTGCGGAAGTTGGTGAGCCGCAGGGCGGAGAGGCGCATCGTGCGTGCGTCAGCCTCGCGACGGCGTCAGAGGGTGTTGACAAAAGTCACGACACCACTCGACGCAGGAGCAGCCTGGCCT
>CAZUVK010000396.1:0-270 GCA_964623785.1 uncultured Gemmatimonas sp.
CGCCTCGTCGAGCACGAGGCGACATCGTCGGTGGATACGCGCACGGAGGCGCTCGTGCGCCGGGCGATGAACGCGTTGCGGCGGGACCGCACGTCGTTCGTGATCGCGCATCGGCTCTCGACGATTCGCGACGCGGATCTGATCCTGATGATGGAGGATGGAGCGATCGTCGAACAGGGCACGCACGAAGAGCTACTCGCCGCCGAGGGGGCCTATTCACGGCTCTACGCCAGCCAGTTCGCGGCCGCGGTGGTGGAAGAGGTGTGACTG
>CAZUVK010000396.1:280-2596 GCA_964623785.1 uncultured Gemmatimonas sp.
GGCATGGGTTCATCTTCACGGGTACATTCGTCGGATGAACGCGAGCCCCCTTACGCGCGATCAGGCGGTTCGTCGCCTGCGGACCATCGAGACCGAGATCCGGCGCCTCGGCTTGCGCCGGCTCGCGCTCTTCGGCTCCGTTGCCCGCGATGAAGCACGAGCGGACAGCGACGTCGATGTGCTGGTCGAGTTCATCCCTTCCGAGAAGAGCTTCGATCGCTTCATGGCCCTGGCGGACCTCCTCGAGGACACACTCCGCCGTCGGGTCGAGATCGTCACCACCGAAGCACTGTCCCCGTTCATCGGCCCCCACATCCTCGCCGAGGCAATGGATGTCGTTCGAGCCGCGTGAATACCTTCGTCATATACTCGTCGAGACCGACTACCTGGTCGAGCGGAGCGATGGTCGCACGCTCGAAGATTTCCGGCGCGATGAAACGAGAGGGCGGCGCGTAGGGTGCCCTACCTCCCCTCAACCACGCCGTGCCCTCCGGCCCGATGGTCCCCCCGCTGGAACGCCATGAAGGCATGAATGGCATCGATGGCGTACCCGTCATCGGTGGTGACCCGAACCTCCCCGCCCCGCGGAAGATCCGAGTAGGTGTAGATAATGACCTCGCGCTTCTCGGCCACGAGCAGCGTGATCCTGGGCCGGATCAGGAAGGCTCGGCCACATCGCGAACCATCCGGACGAACGCGATCTCAATGCCGTTCGGTAACCTCGTTCGCACCGGCTCCACTTCTTCGAACCCGTAGCGTCGGTAGAGGGGAACCCCGGGCAAGGTGGCCATCAGCTCGAGCCGGCGGAACCCCGCTTCCCGCGCGCCATCCACGCACCTCCGCAGGATGCCACCACCGATTCCCCGACGGGCCCAGTCCGGGTGGGTGAAGAAGGCGCGGATTCGGGCCGCGTCGATCGCGGGGTCGAGCAGCGGGTCTGTGGCCCCTTTCATCTGATCGCCCCCGTACAGGGTGGCCCGTCGACTCCATCCTCCACAACCGACGAGTCGGTGATCCGACTCCGCGACCCAATAGGTTTGATCGGCGATGAGCTGAGAGTCGGGTCCGAACACGTGGAGGACCGCGCTCTCGATCTCTTCCGGAGAGTACCAGCCCACGCTGAGGGCGCGGGCGGCGAGCGGGATCAGTGTGCTGATCGCTGGCAGGTCATCCGGGGTGGCTCGCCGAAAGGTAATCATTCGTGTTGCTTGGGGGGCCGGTGCCGTGGTACGCGCGACCGTCACTCTCGAGACGAACTTCCCAGGAGCAATGTGCGGCGCGAATTCGCCTGGGGCGACGGATGCCAGTGCCCCGACCTCCCGGCGGTCCGGGTCGATGCCCCCTCGCGCACCGGGCTCTCCGAGATCCCTCCCGGGAGATCCCATCCAGCGACGAAACTGAACCAGGTGACGCCGTATCCACCGAAGGTAATGTAGACTTCGCTCTCGGGGATCCCCCATTCGTTCGACCACCCCGGAACTCCGGAGAAGTCAGGGAGCTCGAGGACGACCGATCCGGCGCCGTCATGGTACCCGGCTGAGATCGTCACGTCCGCCCCGTGCATGTCCTGGACTGGCCCGATCCCGAAATGCCAGTACCTCGCGTACTCCGGCTGGACCGGAATCTCGAGACGGGGGCGCACGTAGGGAGCGCGCGCGGTGATCGTGAAGGTCGGTTCACTCGGCGGCGGGCCAAAGGTTAGGGTCCGGTCGCCGAATCCGCTGAAATACTCCGAAATCTGGACGAACTGGGCGTCCGCACCCGGGGGGAAGGTGGAAGCGGTCAGCTGATGGAGCTCCCCGGCCTGGCGCAGAGGCGCGGGAACCCCGTAGAAGGTCCGGGCGGCCTGACCGGTCGAGGTGTTATCTCGAACGACCACCCCGCGTCCCCGGCTTCCGTTCGTCCCCATGAGAAAGGCGGATTCGACGAGGGAGATCCTCCCGAGCGGATTCGCGAAGGTCACCGTGGCCGTCTCCGGCGCCACCGGCTCGCTTCCGTTGAAGTCGAGGATCGGGAGAGTGGTTCCGTTCGGGGGTTCGAGCCCTCTTCGAACGATGAGCCGGTCCGGAACTCGCGGCCCGCCAGCGGGCGCGGGGCGGTTCCGGCTGGCCAGGAGATCCAATGGACCCGGGCCGACCCGCGGGAAGGCAGGGTTTGGCTGAGCCAGGGTGACGAAACGCGACTCTCCCCCCAGCGACACCGCCGCCTGCTCGCCCACCGCGAGCCCCCCTACGCTGGTGTGGACAGTCTTCCACTCGTCGTGCGCCGCGCACTGCACGGACTGCTCGAGAAGCTCGTCTCGTGAGCCGTAGACGA
>CAZUVK010000397.1:0-454 GCA_964623785.1 uncultured Gemmatimonas sp.
CGTCGTACCGGGCGAGATTGGAGGATGCTTCGGCCGGCGCGATGATGTAGTACGCGGGGATCGCGAAACGCGTGGCCGGTAGCGACACCTCGCGGATCTCCGCCCCGAGCGATTCCATCCGCCGCAACGCGCGGCGGCAGGCGCTGGCGACACCCGGGTTCAGCGAATCGGGGAAGTACTCCTCGGGGACACCCACCACCACGCCGTCGAGTGGACCGGCGGGGTCTTCCAGCGACGGGGGATCGCGGAGCGCGCTCGTGGAGTCGCGGGGGTCGTGGCCCGCGATCGTCGCGAGAACCAGAGCGGCATCGTCCACTGTGCGGCCGAAAACGCCGACCTGGTCGAGCGACGATGCGTACGCGACGAGGCCGTAGCGCGAGACCCGGCCGTAGCTCGGCTTGATCCCGACGGTACCGCAGAACGCGGCGGGCTGCCGAACGGATCCGCCGGTCTC
>CAZUVK010000397.1:464-2531 GCA_964623785.1 uncultured Gemmatimonas sp.
GGTCTCCGAACCCAGCGCCACCGGAACGATCCCCGCGGCGACCGCCGCGGCCGACCCGCCCGAACTGCCGCCCGGGACCCGGCTCCGATCGATCGGGTTGCGCGTCGGGCCGTACGCGGAGAACTCCGTCGATGACCCCATCCCGAACTCGTCCAGGTTGGTCTTGCCGACGATGATGGCGCCCGCCGCGCGAAGGCGGGCAACCACGGTCGCGTCGAACGGGGACCGGTAACCCTCGAGGATGCGGGACCCGCAGGTGGTCGGAAACCCGAGGGTGGCGATGTTGTCCTTGATGGCGATCGGCACGCCGGCGAGCGGTCCGGAAACCGTGGCGGGGTTGGCCGCAGCGACTTCCATATCGACCGACAGAAACGCGTGGATCGGATCCGGGCCACGTTCCGAGCGATCCAGCGCCTCGGCCGCGCGGCCCAGGACCTGATCCACGGTCAGTTCACCGTCCCGAACCGCCCGCGCGATCCCTCCCGCCGAATCGGGCATCACGCCGCTCACGCCGCTCCTCCGCCGGGCAACGCGTCGGCGTCGAGGGCCTCCAGGCGCGGGACGGTGAAGAAGCTCTCCTGGAACGAGGGCGCTATTTCCGCGAGCGGCCGGTGCAGCGTATCCGCGCCCGGGTCGTCGTCGCGCATCGGCGCGGCGTGCTCGCTCATCCCGCCGATCGCAGGGACCGATTCCGTATCCGCCACGTCCAGCGCCCGAATGTGATCCAGGATCGTGGCAAGATCACTCGACATCGCCGAAACCTCTACTTCGCTCAGATCGAGACGCGCCAGACGCGCGATCTGTTCGATCTCCCGCCGTTCTATCGTCATTCCTTCCTTCTTTACCGTTGCTTCCGTCGGGGTCGCCTCAATCCCAGTCCGGCTCCAGGTTCGCGTACCGGACGACGACGAGCTTCCGACCGACCGTGTCGAATTCGATGGTTGCGCGCACGTCCGGCCCGAAGCCCGACAGCTCCTGGACTGTACCGGACCCGAACTGCGGATGGCGGACTCGCGCGCCTTTCACCAGGCGCACCTGATCCTGGGTATCCGTATAGTCTACGGTCTGCCCGGTGGGTCGCGCGACCCCCTCAACCAACCCGAGCCTGCTCCGACGCGTGCTTTCCTGGAACCTCGCGCCGTACGATTGATAGGACCGGCCGGCGTCGGATGCGCGTCGGGTCCGCCGCTTCTCGAGAAGGTCGGCGGGAATCGATTCGAGGAAGCTGGACGGAATCGAGTCCATCCACTCCCCGCCCCTTCGTCGCCTGCGAGCGGTGGACAGGTACAACTTCTCCTCCGCGCGGGTGATCCCGACATAGAACAGACGCCGCTCCTCCTCGATGTCGTCGCGGTCGTCACGAGCATGGGAGAGCGGGAAGAGGCCCTCCTCAAGCCCCGAAAGGAAAACGATCGGGTACTCCAGCCCCTTGGCGTTGTGCATCGTCATCAGGCTCACGACGGCGGCCCGCGGGTCGCTCTGGTCGATGTCGGTCACGAGCGCGACATGAGCGAGGAAGAGATCGAGGGGCCGCAGCGTACTGCCGTCGGCGACTTCCGGGTCCAGGTCGGGGTCTCCCGACTCAGCGCGCGCCTGAAGCTCGCTCGCGGATGCGATCAACTCTTCGACGTTGGCGATTCGATCCTCTCCATCGAGGCCTTCATCGGCGAGCGCCTTCTCAAGCCCGGTCTCGTCGACGAGCTGGCGCAGCAGCTCGTCCAGACGCGCACCCGATTCGGCGATCAGGGAGAACTTGCGGATCGAAGCGGCGAACCGCTCCAGCGCTCGCGGAGCCGGGCCGCGAAGGTCCGGCATATCGGCGGCGTTCCGGGAGGCCGCGAGGAGCGGGACTCGTTCCGCGCGCGCCTTCTCACCCAGCTTGACGATCGATGCGTCCCCGATCCCGCGCTTCGGTACGTTCACGATCCGGAGAAAGGCTTCGTCGTCCGCCGGGTTCGCGATGAGTCGCAGGTACGCGAGCACGTCCTTGACCTCGCGACGCTCGTAGAACCGTTGGCCACCGACAATTCGATAGGGGATGCCCTCCCGCCGGAACGCCTCCTCCAG
>CAZUVK010000398.1:0-2517 GCA_964623785.1 uncultured Gemmatimonas sp.
GGCACCGTGGGAAGAAGCGCGAGGCGACGATGGAGGAAGTGCGGCCCGGACGGTTGCGCGAGCACTCGAACCTGGGGATCGCGTTCTTCCGCACGTCGATGTTCGAGGAGGCCGAGCGCGAGTTCCGGCGCGTGCTGGAGCTGGATCCGGGTCATCGAGAATCGCAGTTCCACCTGGGGCTGATCGCGCTGAAGCGCGGTGAGATCCGTCGGGCGATCCGTCAGTTCATGCGGCTGATCGAGTCGGGTGGCGCATGGGCGTCGTCGTTCCACAATCTGGCGCTCGCGCTGGAGATATCCGGGCGGCTCGACGACGCGCTGCTCACGGTGCAGGAAGCGCTGCGGGACTTTCCGGGCGATCGTGCGCTGCTGCTCTCGCGGGGGATTCTGCTTACGCGGCTGGGTGACTTCGAGTCGGCGTGCGAGGCGTTCGACGTGTTCGCGTCAATGCCCGGGCGGTCGAGCGCACCCCCGACCTACTACGCGTACTCGATCGTCGCACTGGGTGGCGCCGGCCGGTTGCGCGAGGCGCGGGATCGGGCGCGCGAAGGCGTCGTGATCCACCCCGCGAGCGTGCAGGTGATCGTGAACGCGGCCGCTGTGCACGAGCGGGGCGGCGAGATCGACGAGGCGGAGGCCCTGTACGCCCGGGCGGTCGAGGACTCGCCGGACCACCATCAGGCGCGGCGCGGGCTCGCCGACGCGCTCTACCGCCGCGGCGCGTACGACGACGCGGGCGTGATCTATCAGCAGCTTGCTTCGAACGGGGCCGCCGGCTCGGCGGACGTCCTCTTTAAGCTCGGCAACATCGCCTACAAACGTGGCGACCGCGCGGCGGCGCTCAACTACTGGCGGGAGACGGTCGAGGCCGACCCCGATCACGCCGTGGCGCGAACCAACCTCGAGCTGGTGGGCAGCGCGCTCGCAAGCACCAGCCGGTGAGCGCGCCAGCGGACGATGCGGCCACCGAAGCGCTGATCCGGCGATTCCGCGACGGAGAGCGGACGGCGCTTGCGCGCGCCATTTCGGTCGTCGAGAACCTCCGCGCCGGCTTTGAGACTCTCCTGCACGCAGTCCACGCCCAGCTCGGCGGTGCGCATCGCATCGGGGTGACCGGCCCGCCCGGCGCCGGCAAGTCGACGCTAACCTCCCAACTTACACTTCGGTACCGGGAGCGGGAGGAACGTGTCGGCATCGTGGCCGTCGACCCGACCTCTCCCTTCACCGGCGGCGCGTTGCTCGGCGACCGGATCCGCATGTCGAATGTGTCGCTCGACCCAGGCGTCTTCATCCGGTCGATGGCGACCCGCGGATCGTTGGGCGGCCTGGCGAATACGAGCAAGGAGGTCGCCGACCTGCTGGACGCGTTCGGGTTCGAGCGCGTACTGACCGAGACCGTGGGCGTCGGCCAGTCGGAGCTGGAGATCGCGGAGACCGCGGATTCGACGGTGGTGGTGCTGGTCCCGGAATCGGGGGATTCGGTACAGGCGATGAAAGCGGGGTTGATGGAGATCGCGGATGTGTTCGTGATCAACAAGGCGGACCGGCCCGGCGCGGACAAGCTGGCGACGGAGCTGGAGCTGATGCTCCACATGCGGCTGGGTGAGGGCGCGCCGGAGGCGGCCGGGCACCACGGCGTGAGCCTGCGGACCGTGGCGAAGTCCGCCCGGGAGCGGTCGGGCGCGGTCGCGGAAACAGCGGGCGGGTGGGCGATCCCGGTCCTGAAGACGGTGGCCCAGAAGGGCGAGGGGGTGGATGACCTCCTGGCGACCCTCGACCGGCACCGGGTGTATCTCCAGGAATCAGGCGAGCTGGAACGCCGGCGGCGGCGGCGGTTCGAAGAGCGCACGCGGGCGGCGGTGGACCGGGAGCTGAGGCTGCTCGCATGGAGAGATGGACCCGGGGAGCGGATCCTCCGCGAGTCGCTCCCGCGGCTCGAAGCGGGTGAGGAATCCCCCTACTCGCTGGCGGCTCGCATCGTGCGCGCGGTGGTAGTGCCGTGACCCGCGAGGAAGCCAGATCCCACCCACCTTCGAAGGCCTGGCCGAATGGGCATCGCCGAGCGTGACATCGATCCCGCTGACCTGAGGGATCAGATCCAGGCCGCCGAGCGTGAGCTGGAACGACTTCGCCTCGAGCTGGACACGTGGTACGAGGGGTACGAAGCGGCGCCGAAGCGCGACATCACGTTCGACAGCGTATCCGGCGCCCCGATCGATCCGGTCTACACGCCGCTCGACAGGCCGGACCCCTCCGGCGAGGAATCCGCCTACCACAACGAACGTCTCGGCCTCCCCGGCCAGTTCCCCTTCACGCGCGGCCCCTACCACACGATGTACCGGACGCGGCTCTGGACGAAACGCCAGTTCGCCGGATTCGGGACCGCGGAAGAGACCAACGAGCGCTACAAGTTCCTGCTCGGGCGGGGCCAGACCGGCCTCTCCGTCGCGTTCGACTTCCCGACGCTGATGGGCTACGACTCCGACCATCCCCGGTCGCTCGGCGAGGTGGGGAAGTG
>CAZUVK010000399.1:0-2507 GCA_964623785.1 uncultured Gemmatimonas sp.
CCTCGGCGAAGCTGCGGAATAGGCTTTCCTTCCGGGCAGCGCCCATCGGCAATGCGCGGATCAGCCCGCGCACGATCATGTCCCCGTCCCGGAAGAAGAAGAACAGGACGTAGAGCATGAGGACGAAGAGGACCGCGACTGTCAGCGTGTTCTGGCCGATCGCGAGTGCCTGCGTCGCGATCCACTGCGAGCTGGTCACCGCGGCGCCCTCCATCCACGACCGCAGTTGCTCGATGTCGAGGCCGTACCGCTCGAAGAGCGATGTCAGCGTCGGGAGCATCCGCTGCGCGTACTCGATTGGCGCATCGACGTTGATCTCGCCATCGAGCACCCTCTGGTAGACCGACAGCCCCTGCTGCGCAACCGCCGTGATCAGCAACGTCGCCGGGATCGCGACGAAGAGGATGACGACCAGCGTGGTCAGTAACGAGGCGAGCGCCACCCGCCCTCGAACGGCCTCCCGTGTCCGGACGTACACTGGCTGGAAGAGGATCGCGAACACCACCGCCCAGAATATCGGGGCGATGAAGTACCGGATCATCCAGAGGAACACGGCCGTGGTCGCGAGCACCAGCGCCATGAAGACGCGGCTCTCGAGGCGGTTCAGACCTAGTCCGCCCTCCGCCTCCGGTTCAATCGACATTCGTGATGTGCCTTACTCCGGAATTGCGAGTGCCACCAGCGACGGGACATCGGTGCCGCCGACTGTGATGGCGATATACTGGCGACCGTCGAGCATGTACGTCATCGGTGTACCGATCGCCGGTCCTGGCAGGTCCGCCGAGGCGACCTCTTCGCCGGTCAACTTGTCGTACGCGATGAGCCGCGGCCCGTTGTCCGTTCCGCCCGCGGTCAGCGGATAGATGAGCAGCGTCGGCGTGAGGACCGGCCCCGCGCTCCCCGCGTCCCCGCCGAGCGGCGGCAGGTCGAGATCCACCAGCAGCGGATGGTCTCGCAGCCGGTCCCCGTCGCCGGTTGGAACCATCCAGAGGTGCTCGCCCGTGTTCATGTCGATCGCGGTCATGCGCGAATACGGCGGCTTCCAGAGTGGCAGCCCCTGGGGCATCCGCGCGACTCGGCTGCCACCCTGCACGTACCGGAGGTTCCCGCCATCCTCCTCCACCGCTTCGCGAAGGCTCGTCACCGACGACCCGTTGCGCGATGGTACGTAGAGGATCCCCGTTTCCGGATCGACCGCTGCGCCCGACCAGTTGCCACCGCCCGTGCTGCCGGGCCGCACGATCGTGCCCTCCAGCGACTGCGGCGTGAAGAGCGGCCCCAACCGGAACCCGTCCACCGCCGTGACGGCCATCTCACGGACCTCGGGCGAGAAGTCGATCAGGTCGTCGATGGAGGTACCCTGGTACTCGAACGGCGCCGGCCGCGACGGGAACGGCTGGGTCGGAGACGGCTGTTCGCCCTCCAGGTTCGTATCCGTCGGCACCGGACGCTCCACGATCGGCCACACGGGCTCGCCGGTCGCACGATCGAAGGTGTAGATGAACCCCTGCTTGGTGATCTGCGCGACCGCCTTCACCTCGCGACCATCCACCGTGATATCGAGGAGGTTCGGCGCCGCCGGCGGGTCGTAGTCCCAGAGCCCGTGGTGCACCATCTGGAAGTGCCAGACGCGCTCGCCCGTCTCGATGTCCAGCGCGACCAGGCTCTCCGCGAAGAGGTTGTCGCCCGGCCGATGCCCGCCATAGTAGTCGGGCGCCGCCGTGTTCACCGGGAGGTAGACGATCCCCAGATCCTCGTCGGCGCTCATCAGCGTCCACACCCCGACCTTGCCGTTGTACGCCCACGCGTCGTTCTCCCACGTGTCGTGCCCGAACTCGCCCGGCTGGGGGATCGTGTGGAACGTCCACTTCGTCTCGCCGGTCCGCGCGTCGAACGCCCGCATCCAGCCGGGCGGCATCTCCTTCACGTTGTTGTACGACGAGATCGATTGCGGGACGATCACCGCGTCGCGGACCACGAAGGGCGGCGACTGCACGGAGTAGAGAAGCTGGTTGCGCCAATCGCGCTCGCCCCGGTTCGCCCGGGGGATGTCCGTCATCAGGTCCACGCGGCCGTTCTCGCCGAAATCGGCGCAGGGCCGGCCGTTCGCTGCGTGCACGCAGACCAGATACCCGTTCCCCGTCCCCCAGTAGACCCGCGCGTCGTCGCCCTCACGCCAGTACCCGACGCCCCGCTGGTTCCAGATGTACGACATCGTCGTCGTACCTTCCTCGTACGCGAGCGGGTTGTACGTCCAGATCGTCCGGCCCGTCCTCGCGTCGATCGCGGCGCCGATGGATGACGGCGTATTGAGGTAAAGGACGCCGTCGACCATCAGCGGGGTCGCCTTGAGGTTGCCGGTGTTGGGTGGCGCGGCGCCCCGCCAGAGCATCGAGTCGGCCTCGATCAGCGCCCGGAACACCTCGTCCGAAGACGCCGTCCAGATCCCGCCGTCGGGCGTCCTCATACTTACCACCCCGTCCGCCGAGTCCCAGCGCCAGACGACC
>CAZUVK010000400.1:0-2466 GCA_964623785.1 uncultured Gemmatimonas sp.
GTCCGGGCGGCAACGGGAGAAACGATGCAGAAGTTCACTCAGGCCTACCAGAAGGCGCGGGAGGTCATCACCAACCAGGAGTTCGAGAAGGAGTGGGAGACCTATCTGACGAACAAGTGCCAGGTCGGTAAGCTTTTCGGACCGAAGGGGTTCGCCAGGGGGGCCGCGAAGGGGCCCGATCTCGTCCGGGCCAGGGTCAATGCCAGCGTCAAGCCCGGATCGACAAGTCTGGGCGATGTCATCTATCAGGCGGCCAGTGGAGGCAAGCCGACGGACTCGATCAAGGACCGCGCGGCCACGCTCAAGTTGATCAACCACACGTACCGCGTCGCCGAGAAGGGTAGCCAGGACGTCTGGGTCTACGCGCCACCGAAGTCGGACGCGGGCTGGGTCTTCGACGAGATCGACGGCGACGCGGCGACCATCAAGTCGCGGCTCTCCCGCGATGACGAAATCTTCTCCGCCCAGGAGCGGGCGTGGATGAGCAGCGCCCTCCAGGTCGCCCGCAAGATCTCCGAGGACGCCCGGGCGAAAGTGAGCGCCTTCCTCGGGGCGTCGAAGAAGACGAAGGACATGGTCAGGCACTGGTTCCTCGACGAGGACGCTGACGACAAGGATCTCGCCGACGCCATGTCGCGACTCGCCGCGGGATTCCGGAAGATTTCGGTGGCATGCGGTGCGTCGACGCTCGTATTCGCCGACTACCCGGACTGGCGCGCCGCCCGCGACGACTACTACGGCGCCGCCATTCGCGGCGGTGAGGGCGGCGGCTTCCCCGTCATCTACCTGGAGGGCGCGTTCACCCGGCTGACGGGGAACACGGGGAAGGTCTGGCTCTGCGCGGAGACGATCATCCACGAACTCTCGCACCATGAGATCAGCACGCGCGACCACCGCTACGATTCAGCCGGCCTCAGGCCGGACCGAAACCTCTTCCCATACGAACAGGCGATCGAGAATGCCGACAGCTGGGGGTACTTTGCCCTCGACCTCGCCGGATACCTGTCGAAGGCCGACCACGACAACACCTGGAAGTGAGGGGATGATGAGCACACCCGACGGAAAGCGGGTCGGCCCCCCGGACGTGACGCCGGCCCACGTCGGGCCGCTGCGAATCGAGGCGCTCCATTGGGGCAGAGAGCGCGGCCTCGGCCAGAATGGCGGATTCATTCGCGCCGTTGATGAGGAATCCGGTGCCGAGGAGTGGATCCTGAGGATCTACGGCATTGACTACGATCACCAGATGGAGGAAGATGTTCAGGACATCTTCATCCGGTCGATCGATCCAGTCGATGAGGATTCCGCGCTCCTGGTCGCGGACGAGCGCGGCCGACGGTTCCGCGTTGAGGTCGAGAGCAGGGAAGTCACCGTGCTCTGACCTTCGTCTTCACCGCCCCCCGGGGCAACAGCCCGGGACTCGGGTTCGTTCCTTCCACTCTCCGGAGATCGTCATGGAGCCTGTCGCCCCCCGTTCGCCCCGTTCCGCCGAGATCTCACGCCGCGAACTCCTGCGCCAGGCGGGATTTGTCACCGCCGGAATCGCGCTCACCCCGGTGCCTGGCTGGCCCTCGACCTGGTTCCGCGCCGAAGAGGTCGTCGTCCCGTTCACGGACGTGCCGGAAACGTTTACGGGCCGCCGCGCCGGCGAGGAAGCGTTCCCTGGCCAGAACCTCACCGCGCAGGACCTCCGCAACCTGACCGAGTGGACCACCCCGGTCGAGGACTTCTTTGTCGTCAGCCACTACGGCATCGCCGACGTGGATGCGGCCGCCTGGCGCCTTCGCGTCCGCGGCCTCGTCAGCCGCCCGCTCACGCTTTCCCTTGATGAACTGAAGCGGAGGCCGAGGGTCGAGCGCACGACCGTCTTCGAGTGCGGGGGGAACGCGCGCGGGACGTTTCACGGGATGGTCGGCAACGCGACCTGGGCCGGCGCCGAATTGCGGCCGATTCTGGACGAGGCCGGACTCCTCGGCGACACCCGCGAGATTCATTTCTGGGCCGCCGACTCCGGTACCGAGGAGATCCGGGGCAACGAGTACCAGCAGAACTTCGCCCGGTCGATGTCGCTCAACCAGATCGCCGAGCGCAACCCGATCATCGCCTGGGAGATGAACGGCAAGCCGCTCACGACCGTGCACGGATTCCCCGTTCGCCTCGTCGTGCCGGGCTGGTACGGCGTCGCGCAGGTGAAATGGCTGGAGCGGATCGAGGCCAGCGCGGATCGCCTCATGACCCGCTTCATGGCGAAGGACTACGTGACCCTGATGGGCCAGGAAGTCGACGGCGAGACGGTGTGGACTGAGACCTCGGTCACCCGGCAACGCGTCAAGTCCGCCATCGCGCGCGTGACACGCGAGGACGATCTCTTCCGCATCTTCGGCGTCGCCTGGTCCGACGGGACACCGCTCCGCTCCGTCGAGGTTCGCATCGACGAGGGTGGCGGTGCGCCACTCACCCTCGTCGATG
>CAZUVK010000401.1:0-2461 GCA_964623785.1 uncultured Gemmatimonas sp.
CCACCCAGCGACATGCGCATCGAGAGCGTCAGGGAGAAGGCGTTCCGGAATGCCTCCGGGCCGCGCCGATCCTGCCCGAACCCCTCGTTGACCTGATAGGTGAACGTCTGCGACGCCTGGTCGAAGCTGTTCACCTCCAGCAGGTTCGCGTCAGCGCGCTGGCCCTCGCCCCAGCCCTTCATCCCCGCCCGTCCGTGCGTGAGGTAGTCGATGCCGGTCAGCACGTTCCGCACATTGGCGGTCACGGTGACGCGCCGTTGCAGGTTTGGAAGCATGGGCCGGAAGTTCACCGCCATGTTGAGCGACTGCGTCCAGGCACCCGTACAGCTGTTTCGGCCCGCAACGCGCCCGAACTGGGATTCCAGGCACCCGGCGACCCGATCGGGAACGTTGTCCAGGAGACGCGTCATCCCGTTCGCGATCGCCGTGTCAGCGGTCAGCGACGGATCGAACACGATCGCCCGGTCATTCCGCAGGCCGTCGCCGTTCACGTCGCGATTGATCAGCGGGGTAAACGGCGCGCCCGACTGAAGGCGTCCGGTCAGCGACAGTTCCACGGCGGTGTGCGCCGGATAGGTGAGGGTCACGTTGAGGTTGTGTCGCCGGTCCGTGGTCGCCCGCGCCCACTCCACCTCGTTGGGATTGCCGGCCGTGGTCACCTGGGCCAGGGAGCCGGAACCCTGGTCGCGAGCGAAGCCGAGCGTGTAATTGACGTTGGCGCGAAGGCGGCCCGGCAGCGTGCCGCTCACCTGCGTGATGAACTGATGCGAGGCGGACTTGAGGCTCGATCCAACCTCGTAGACGTTCGCGAACTCGGGGTACAATCGTGAACTCGCCATCGAGACCGAGCCCGTGCGCTCCGAGATTGCCGCCGGGTCACCGAAGAACAACCGGTCGTCGGGGCCGATCCGGGTCGAGTCGGCGATGTTGAGGTTGAGGTCCCGGTATCCCCACAGACCCCTGCCCAGAGAGTACTGGTAGCGGAAGTTGCCGGTCAGGCCAAGGAAGAGGGGTGTCCGGTAGCCCGTTTCCAGGCGAATCGATCCGGGGAGGTCCTGATCGGGCCGCACGATCGTCACGGCCGGGGCGCGAGACGACTGCGAACTCGGGCTGCCCGCCTCTCCGTCGGCGCACTCGGTTGGCGCGGCGCCCGGATCCTGCCGGTACAGGTCCCAATCGGGGATGGGAACGGCCGATCCGATGCAGATCAGCGTCAGTTCAGCATTGGGAAGACCCGTCTGGCGGACAGCCGCCGAGAAGATGCTGGTCGGCGCGCGACCGGCGAAGTAGCCAATGCCTCCCGTCAGTGACCGGGTCGATGAAGCACCCCCGCCACCGCCGCCACCCCCGCTGCCGGATGAGCTTCGCGGAAGCGTATAGCTGAAACTGAGCCTGGGGCTCACCGCCGACGCGGCGGGAATGACATCGTTTCGCATCCCGAACGCGTTCTCGACCGCGGAGTTGTATTCGGGCCTCTGGTCGAGTCGCGAGAAATCCCAGCGCAGACCCATCGTGATCTCGAGGTCCGGCCGGATTCGCCAGGCGTCGGAGAAGAACAGGGACATGCTGCTCCGCCCGGTGTCCTCCTCCCTCGCGGTGAGGGTTCGTTCGTAGCGGTCCGGGAGATTGTTCCGGAAGTCCTCGAGCGACGCAAAGCGGAAGGTGCCGAACAGGTTGGTTGCCGACCGTGTGGTGCCCCGGTTCCGTTCCAGGGAGCCGCCGACCTTGACCCGGTGAACCTGATCGCCGCGCGGCAGGACCAGCGAGATCTCCTCCGACAGGGAGACATCCCGCCCCCGCGCGTCGGTCGGCATGTTGCGATTGCCACCAAAGATCAGGCTCTTCGTCCCGCGAGTACCGTCGGTGAAGACGGATGTGACGCGAACCTGACCCTCGGGTATTTCGAGGTACGGCATCGCATCCGACCATTCCTCCTGGAACGCGACGTTCAGAACGTTTGTGGCTCTCTGTCCGAACTTCGAGTCGAGGTTGAGCGAAAGCTGGCGCGTGTCGCGCCCGGATTCGCCGCCGTGCTGCAACACGTCGAGTGTGCTGATCCGCGTGCTGTCCTGCGAATTGAGGTTTGAGTTGAAGCGAAGGGAGAGCGCATGGGTACGGTCGTCTCCGCGCGCGATATTCCAGTCGATCCGGCCCTGCAGCCGGAGGTCGTCGGTCATGTGCGAGTACGGTCCCGTCTGCCCATCGACCGGGAAGCTGTGCTCGTTGAGGATCGAGAGGAAGCGCGTGATCGAATCGACGTTGACTCCGGAACGCTCCGCGGCGAGCGGGTCGTTGGCCGCGAGCGCGAATCGATAGTTCTCGTTGCGATTGAACTGGAACGAGAGGTTGTAGAAGAGCCTGTCGTCCAGCAACGGCCCACCCCACGATCCCCCCACGTCATGCTTGGTGAAGGCGTTGGCGGTGGGCGACGCGCGCAACTGCATCCCCGTGCTGTCCAGCT
>CAZUVK010000402.1:0-2442 GCA_964623785.1 uncultured Gemmatimonas sp.
CGGCGTTCGCTCAGGAACTTGGCCACAAGCTTCTGGGCGGCGTCGGCGTTACCGCAAGAAAAAAGCGTTATCAAGAGGCCGAGCCAGCGAAGATACATGGGTGCCTACCACGTTCGGGGGAGTGCGCGAACTGAGCGTGGTTTGGCAAATCGCGAGCCCCACCGGCTCTTCGGTAAACAGGGACCGCTGGCCTCAGGGTGGATTGGCCCGGCAGCGGGGCAGGACGCGCGGCAACGGGGGGAAGCGGGCGCCTCGGGCGAGGCCGGATGATCTACGGAACCGGGGGATCTACGGAGCAGTCGCTCCAGCCACGGGCCGGGAGACATGGGCCTGAACGAGGCGCCAGACGGAGTTCTCGCGAAGGAAGACCCCCGAGACACGAAAACCCGCCTCGGGCGGCGCGTAGACGATCCCCGGCGCAACCGTCACCTCGACGCGATCCGCGGTCAGCGCCCGCCCGGCCGGGAGACCGATCAGAAGGTCGATCAGTTCCCGCGAACTCTCGATCCGCTGGCCGGGCGCCGGACCCAGCGCGGAAATCCCCTCGCGGGGAGCGAGAATGCTGTCCACCGCGGCGGGGCCACGGGCGAGCGCCGGGCCAAGCGAGGTGATCCGAACCGCAAGGTCATCACGCGCCGCGAGGAGCGCGTCAGTCCGGGAGGCCTGATTGTCGATGTACTGCTCGGGCGTACGCTCGATGCGGCATCCCGCGAGCGCGATCGAACCGAGCATGAAGAGAAGGAGACGTCTCAAGATCCGAAGTGTATGGGAGAACGAGGTCGCTGAAAACTGGCGCCCGGGGCGGGCATGTCAAGGTGAGGAGTGAAGTTGGAAGAGTGAAAGGAACGCAAGCCCGCCCTACGGCCCGCGTCTCGACAGGAGTAGCCGCAATCCGAGAGCCTGCTGCCGTTCCTTCACTCTTTCCAACTTCACTCTTCACGCTTCTCCTTGACGCGTGGCGCGGGCCTCACCATAGTCCAGAGGCCTCGCCAATCCGCCACGCGGCACGCGCCTTCCGGTTCGGCGACGTGGGTCCAGTGTCCGTCCACCGAGTATCCGTGTTTCAGGAATGATCTGGTTCGGCAACCTCAATCGACTCGTGGTTCATCCGCCGCCGGAGCTGATCGGCTTCGACGGCGAGACCGCGCGCATGCGGATCGCGCTCGAGCGGGTCGCCGAATCGACCCCCGGGCTGTGGGGCGGCGCGTTGCTCGATGCCCTCGCCGCGACAGGCTGGGTGGACCGCGCGACGGCGGAGCGGCTCCTCCCGTGTTTCCGGAGCTTCGACGCCGACGCGCACTTCGCGGAGTATATGCGCCGCCTCTCCTTCCGGGGCAGATCCGCGGTCGAGGAGTTCCGAGCGGGAGTTCGGTTCGTCGTCAGTGAGATCACGGGCAGCGCGACGGTGGACCAGGTGGGGCCGGAAGAGTGCGTCCGGTTCGGAACCGGCCCGTTCGAGGGAATCGTTCTCGCCCAGCCCGAGGTGTCGTTCACCATCGCTGGCCGTACGCGCGAGGCGGTGGCCGCCGCGGTCGAGGAGATGCCTGACGCGCTCGTCGTCGTGGCGCGGAACTTCGACGGCGGGGCGGCGGAACAGCTACGGTCGGCACTGGACCGGACCGGCGTTCCCGGCACGCTCGTGACGGTCAACCAGCTGCTCGGGATCCGGGCGACGGCGCTCCGGTACCAGCCGCGGATCGAGCGGGTGGTGGATCTGCTGGCGACCGGCGGGACGATGCGGTCGGCAGACATCGCGCGGCTCGGGGATCGGGCGGCGGCGTAGCGGTACGACGCACGGCGCGCGGGGGCCCGGGTTCACGCTGAGGACGCCGGGGGTACCACGAAGTGCGCGGAGGGGTTCGGCGCGAACCGCATTGCTTCCCTGTCAGGGTTGTCTCTTTCATTCGGTATTTCCTCCCCGGGAAAGCCGCTCTTCCAGTGACGTGATCCGGCTTCGCGGTTCGGAAAGCGGAATCTCCACGTTCCATTCGGGACGGACCAATCCATACAGATGGAGTGATCGCGTGTAGGCGGCGCGCGCGGCGGGCTCGTTGCCTTCGCGCTCGTGCTGGAGGCCGCGCAGGTAGAGCAGCTCGGCGAGCAGCCAGCAGCGGGTCGGATCGACGTCGTCGCCGGGGGCGATCAGGATCGAGAGGCTCTCGGTGGAGAGACGACTGGCGAGGTCGAGGTCGAGGCCGGCCTTGAGGGCGATCTCGTTCAGCTCGGCGTCGAGGTCATCGGTCAGGTCATCCGCTGAGTCGCCGCGAAGCTGGCCGGTGAGGCGGCCGAGGGCGGCACCGAGTTGTTCGATGAGCCGGAGGAGGTAGTCCCGGTTCTGGATCGGCATGGGAGCGGATGGGTGGGTGGGAGGTTTCCAGGGGGCATCCTTGTCATCCTGAGAGGGTGTTGACAAAAGTCACGACACCACTCGACGCAGGAGCA
>CAZUVK010000403.1:0-2442 GCA_964623785.1 uncultured Gemmatimonas sp.
CCGTCTCGCAGCCGAGTACCAGATCAGCCTCGACCGAAGCGAGCTGCACCTGGACGAGATGGAGCTTCGCTTCGACACCGTCTTCTGGCGCTCGGCGGCTCCGGGCTTCGTGCGCTGGGGCGGCGAGGGGATCGATGTCGAGCGGCTGGAACTGGTCGACGGGTCGGGCGGGCGGATCTTCGCGGACGGCCAGCTGCCGGCGGATGGCGAGCTCGCGCTGACCCTGGAAGTCGACCGGCTGGGGATCGCCGAGATCGCGGCGATTCTCCAGGACACCACCGGCGCCCGTGGTCTCCTGGACGCGCGGTTCGCGCTGAGCGGCACCCGGAGCGCCCCGCGTTTCGACGGGAGCGCCACGGTCGAACGGGCGGGCATTGGCGACACGACGCTTCCGGACGCGCAGGCGTCGTTCGATTACGCCGACACAGAGCTCACCGCCAGCGCGACGTTCACCCAGAACGGCAACACGCTCGCGGTCTTCGACGCGCGGCTTCCCGTGAACCTGACTCTCGCGGAGTACGATGGGCCGCGACTGCTCGACCTCCCGCTCGCAATGGAATTGAGAGCGGATTCGCTGCCTCTGGACGCGCTCCCCAGCTTCAGTCCCACCGTGAGCGACGTGCAGGGCATCATCCGCGGAAACGTGACGATCACCGGTACGTACGACGATCCGGACGCACGCGGGGACATCTCCCTCGACCTCGGCTCGATCCGTTTCGTGGAGCCCGGCGTCACGCTCCGGGATCTGAATGGCCGCCTGCGGATCCGCGGGGATTCCGTGGTGCTGGATTCGCTCGTCGCCCGGAGCGGGGGCGTCATCCGGATGGCGGGGATGATCGACATCACCACGCCCTCGGAGCCCGGGTTCGACCTGGCGCTCCGGGCCCGTGGGGCGCGCGTGCTCGACAACGAGCTGGGCACCGCCCGCGTGGACGCCGACGTAACGCTCGCCGGTCCGTTCGAGATGGTACGCGTCGGAGGGGAGGTGAACGTTGTCGACGGCACGCTCTACATCCCCGAGTTCCGTCCCCAGCTCATCCTGCTGGAGGACCCCGCGCTCGAGGAGATGATCGCGCGGCTCGATCCGGAAGGCACCGTACTGCCCGAACCCAGCCCGCTGCTGCGGAATCTGGTCGTGGAGGTGGGCCTCCGGATCTCGCGCAACACGTGGGTCCGTAACGCGGACGCCAGCGTCGAGATCTACACGCCGGAAGGAAGCTCTCTCACGATCCTGCTCGACAACCAGCTCCAGGCGCTGACGCTCGAGGGAACGGTGAACGCGGATCGAGGCGAGTACAGCTTCTCGGGCCGCCGTTTCCAGCTCACGAGCGGCGCGGTCACCTTCCTCGGCGACGCCGATCTCAATCCTCGGTTGCAGCTCGTCGCCACCCATCAGGCGCCGCAGCCGAATCGCGAACCGCTGACGATCCAGATCGGGATCGGCGGCTATCTGTTGAATCCCACGCTCACCCTGTCGAGCAATGCGCAGCCGCCGCTTCCGGAGTCGGACCTGATCAGCTACCTCGCGTTCGGACAGCCGTCGAACTCGCTGCTGCAGCCGGGGGGATCGGGGCTGTCGGGCGGGGGTGGTGCGAGCGAACTCGGCACGCTCGCGACCCAGCAGCTCGCGGGCGTGGCGCTCGGCGCGCTCGTGGAAGACGCCATATCGAACCTGGAGCGGAGCGCGGGCAGGGCGGGGCTCGACGTCCTGCGAATCTCTCCCGCGGACGACCTGCCGGTGGAAGCCGTGTTCGGCGGCAGCGTGCAGAACATCCTGCGGGGCACCGAGATCGAGGCCGGGAAATACCTTGGCAGCCGGATGTTCGTCTCCGCGCAGGGCCGCCCCACCACCGAGAGCGCGCCGGGCATGGCGATGGAGTACCGAACGCCCGACGGGTTCATCGTGCGCGTGTCGTGGCAGCCCCACTACCTGCCCAGCGAGCCCACGCTGGTCACCGAAACGGCGGTCGACCCGACGCGCGTGTTCGGCGTGTTCCTCAACTGGCGGCGACGGTTCTGACGCTCGCGCCGCGAAGAACCACCGCGTTGCTCCGTCCTACGCGTCCGCCTTCCCCGCCCTCGCTTTCCGCCACCACCGCGACCAGCGAAATCACTCCTCGAGCCCGAACTCCTTGATCTTGCGGTAGAGGGTCCGCTCGCCGATGCCGAGCATCTCGGCGGCGCGGCGGCGGTTCCCGCGGACCTCGCGGAGGGCAACGGAGATCGCCTCCCGTTCCAGGTCCTGCATGGTCATCCCGGGGCGGAAGACGATCGCGCCGTCGGGCACTGCCGTTTCAGTCGCGTCCCCGGATGCGAACCCGTTGGTCTCGATGGCGGGCGAGTCGACCGCGGTGGCGAATCGCGGAGCGAACGGCACCTCGATCTCACGCTGCTCACGGTATCGATAGTTCTCCATCTCCCGCCGCAGGTCATCCACATCCA
>CAZUVK010000404.1:0-630 GCA_964623785.1 uncultured Gemmatimonas sp.
CGAGGGCGGTCGCACCGTCGGCGCCGGCGTCGTCACCGAGATCATCGACTGAGTCGCGAGTCTTCGGTAACCCATTTCAGGCATAGAGGCCGACTACCATGGCAGGCAAGATTCGCATCCGGCTCAAGGGCTTCGATCACGCTGTGATCGACCAGACCACGGCCGACATCGTACGGACGGCGGAGAAGACGGGCGCTCGCATCAGCGGTCCCATCCCGCTTCCGACACGCACGCAGCGCTGGACGGTTCTCCGCTCTCCGCACGTCGACAAGAAGAGCCGTGAGCAGTTCGAGCTGAAGACACACAAGCGGGTCATCGATATCCTCGATTCGCGTCCCCAGACGGTCGACGCGTTGACGAAGCTGGATCTTCCGGCCGGCGTCGACGTCGAGATCAAGGTCGACTAGGGGGAATCATGACGGGAATCATTGGCAAGAAGCTGGGCATGACCCAGATCTTCGACGACGCGGGCCTCGTAGTGCCCGTCACGGTCGTCGAAGCGGGTCCGTGCCCGGTGGTTCAGGTGAGAACACCTGAGCGCAACGGATACCAGGCCGTGCAGCTTGGTTTCGGACGGAAGAAGGAGACCCGCGCGACCAGCGCCGAACGCGGCCACGCGAAGGCGGCCGG
>CAZUVK010000404.1:640-2394 GCA_964623785.1 uncultured Gemmatimonas sp.
CCGGCCTGGAGGCAGCGCCCGCGATCCTTCGTGAGTTCGCGGTTGAGGGAGACACGGTGCCCGCGATTGGCGACCAGGTCACGGTCGAGGACTTCGGCGCCGGGACACGGGTGAAGGTCACCGGCCGCACCAAGGGTCGCGGATTCCAGGGTGTGATGAAGCGCCACGGATTCGCTGGCGGCCGCGCCTCGCACGGCGCGACGCGGATCCATCGGGCCCCGGGCTCGATCGGCGCGGGTACGAACCCGTCGCGCGTGATCAAGGGCAAGCGCATGCCGGGTCATATGGGTGATGTACAGAGGACCATCAGCAATCTGAAGGTCGCCAGGATCGATTCCGAGAGGAACCTGCTCTATATTCGCGGTGCCGTTCCGGGTCCGATCAACGGCTACGTCTTCATCACGAAACTATGAACGCCGCCGGGAAGCAATCGGCGCCTCCGGCTGAGAACGGCGGGCTATCAAGATGCTAAGCGCAAAGTATTTCACGGCGAGCGGCGACGCGGCCGACACACGGGAACTGCCGGTGGATCCGTTCGACGGAGTCATCAACGAGGCAGTCCTCCATCAGGCGATCAAGGCGTACCTCGCCAACCAGCGACAGGGTACCGCGTCGACCAAGACGCGGGGCGAGGTTGCCGGCGGGAGCCGCAAGATCTGGCGGCAGAAGGGAACGGGTCGCGCGCGTCAGGGTTCGATCCGGGCGCCGCACTGGAAGGGCGGTGGTGTCGTCTTCGGGCCCAGCCCGCGCGACTACCGACAGGATCTGCCGAAGAAGGTTCGCGGGATCGCCCGCCGTTCGGCGTTCAACACCCGCGCGCAGAACGAACAGGTGTCCGTCATCGAGCGGTTCGATGTCGAAGCGCCGAAGACGAAGCAGATCGCGCAGCTTCTGGAGCGAATCGGTCTCGGGACCAGGAAGGTGCTGATCCTCACCAACGGGGTGAATCAGAACGTTCTGCTCTCGGCACGGAACCTCCCGAACGTCTCCGTCATGCCGTACCGTGAGGCGTCGGCGTACGATGTATTGAATGCCGGGGAGTTGCTGATTGAGGCCGAGGCGTTCAACGGCGATCAGAAGGAGTCCGCTGATGCATAACATTCACAAGATCGTCGTGCGTCCGCTCGTGACCGAGAAGTCGACGGCACAGCTCGAGCGCGATGGCGCTTACTCGTTCGTGGTCGCCCGCGACGCGAACAAGATCGAGATCGCCCGGGCGATCGAGACGCTCTTCAACGTGAAGGTGCGCGACGTTCGGACGATGCAGTATCGCGGCAAGGAGCGGCGGCTGGGCAAGTTCGTCGGGCGGCGCGCCGGCTGGAAGAAGGCGGTCGTCAGGCTTCAGGCCGGCGACAGTATCGAGATCTTCGAGGGAGTCTGACGATGGCGATCAAGCAGTTCAAGCCCGTTACGCCGGGCACGCGCTTCCGGGCGACGAATACGTCGTCCGAGGTCACGCGGAAGGGTCCCGAGAAGTCACTTGTGGAGGCGCTTCCGCAGAAGGGCGGCCGGAATCATCACGGCCATATCACCATGCGGAGACGCGGTGGGCGACACAAGCGCAAGTATCGCGTGATCGACTTCCGCCGTGACAGGTTTGGTGTGCCGGCCCTGGTCAAGGAAATCGAATACGATCCGAACCGAAGTGCCAATATCGCACTCGTGGAGTATACGGACGGCGAACGGCGCTATATTCTGCATCCGAACGGCGTGCAGGTCGGTCAGACGGTGGTGTCGGGTCCCGGGTCGGATAT
>CAZUVK010000405.1:0-2377 GCA_964623785.1 uncultured Gemmatimonas sp.
GCCGACGACCAAGGCGCGCCCCAAGGCGGATATCGCCGACCCTACCCACGTGGCGGCACCGATCCCCGGCCTCATCGCGCAGCTGCAGGTCTCCGTCGGCGGCAAGGTCGCGAAGGGCGACAAGCTCGTGCTGATGGAGGCGATGAAGATGCAGAACACCGTCTACGCCCCATGCGACGGCGTCGTGGAAGAGCTTCACGTCGCGCTGGGCGACCGGGTGGACGCCAAGGACCTGCTGATGAAGATCAGGCAGTGAGCACCGGGCAATCGGCATTGCCCGGTGTATCGCTTCCAACATCCGTCGGGTGGCGTCTGTAAATGTTCGTGCACCGCCCCACGCGCTGGTCAGGCGCGTGCGTCTGGCGGTCTGGACGACCGGCGGCTGCCCGAGCGGCGGCACCACCCGGGAGACCCAGAGGCATACACACACCGAATCGAGGGACGAACACATGCGAATCGCACAAAGGATGGGCTCGATCGCGGCGGCGATCGCCTTGGCGCTGGTGTTCAGCGTGGCTTCCGCGGACGCGCAGGTTGCCGCGGACGCGGGCGGACAGTTCGTGGGCAAGTGGACGCTCGAGTTTGAGCCGATCGCCATGCCGGGCGGTGGTGCCTTCGGTGGGGGGCCCGGTGGTGGTGGTGGGGCGGGCGGAGGCCGGATGGGCGGGCCGCAGGTCCTCGACATCACCGTGGCGAACAGTCAGCTCGCGGCGACGCTGACGGGTGGGATGGGTGGTCCGACTTCGATCACAAACATCTCGAAACCGGGTGCGGCGCTGGTCCTCAACTACTCGATGTCGATGCAGGGCCAGTCGATTCCGTTGGTGTTGACGCTGACTCCCGACGGAACCGCGATGAAGGCGGAGATGCAGATCGCCGGTCAGTTCACGCGCGTGGGTACGGCGACGAAGGAGTAGTGAAGCGGCCGTGGTCTGATGGGGAAATCACCACTCCCGATCGGACCGCGGGCCGCCCCCAATCATGAAGCGCCGGAGCGCTACTCGGCCGGGACGGCGCCACCATACTCGCGCAGACGCAGGATGAGCGTTTCTTCGCGCGCGAGATGGGTAATCGTATCAATATCGCGTTCGCGCACGTATCTCCAACGGTGGAAGGCGAGTTCGATGGCGACGACGCGCAGCGAGTCGTCCCGGGCCACGCCGCGTATGGGGATGCGGCGGCGAATGGCGTGGGCGCCTGACCATGAGGCACAGATCTCGTCGAGCTGTTGCTGGCTGAGCGTACCTTCGGCGACGTGCGGGCGGAGGAACGCGCGCAGAATCCGCTCTTCACGCCGCTGCGACCGACGGACGACATACAGCACCGCCGCGAAGGCGGGCACCATCGCCGCCAGGTAGATCGGGAAGAAGGCATCCGCCTGGACTGAGGCGTTCCAGATGGCGTGCAGCGAGATCGCCGTCGCGAGACCAACCACCGGCGCGAACGCGCGCACGTTGTCGTCCTTCGACTCGCGGGAGAGGCCAATCCCGATCCCAGTCATCGAGGTGAAGAGCGGGTGAGCGAACGGTGAAACGGCCCCGCGCATCAGGAACACGCTCTCCGTCTGCCCGTTGAGGAAGGCGGATCCGTAGTAGTACACGTTCTCGGTGGTGGCGAAACCGAGCCCGATCATGGTCGCGTACACAACCCCGTCGGTGACGTTGTCGAAGTCGTGGCGCTGGAAGTGGAAGAGCAGCAGGAGCGCCATCGCCTTCATCACCTCCTCGCCGAAGGGGGCGGCCACCACGGCGCTGACGACGTCGGAGCCCGTGATGAAGGCGACCCACTCATTGACGACCATCGCGAAGAAGACGGCGACGATCGCCCCCCACAAGAATGCCTTGACGAGGAGGCGTGCCGGCTCTGGATCGTAGCGATCGAGCCAGAGCGCCAGGATCACGTAGACAGGGACGGGGAGGACAGCGAGGAGCAGACCAGCCGCGAACGCGTGGGTACCGAGCTCGAGCCAGAAGACAAACAGGACGATGACCGTCAACGCGCCCGCGACGCGGACGGCGGTCTTCACGTTCAATCCCCAGATCGTGCCGATTCGCGCGGGCATGCAACAGGAAAGATTGAAAGTGAAAGAAGAAGAGCGAAGTGATTGTATCGTCGGGAGCTATATCCGCAATCGCCAGTCGAATCTCAGCGGCAACCGCACGGGCCCCTTTCGCACTTTCCCAATCACCTTCCACCCTTCCCTGCCTCCCCACTCGCCCGCCGTGCCGAGAACCCGCCGCCTCAGAGTCTGAGCAGCCGCGTGACCTTGAGGGCGAGCCCGCGGTTCGAGAGGTCCGACCAGCGATCCAGGGAATTCGTGTTGCGGTCCTCGGTATACACGATGAAGATCTCGCTCCCCGGCGCCCACTCCCAACGC
>CAZUVK010000406.1:0-2360 GCA_964623785.1 uncultured Gemmatimonas sp.
CGAAGACACGGCTGCCGCCCTGAAGTTGTGGGTGGTGCTGAGCCGCGCGTCGCGCGCGATCGGTGAGTGCGGCCGCCGTCAGGTCGAAGCGCAGGGGCTTCGCCCGATGGAGTTCGGGGTCCTCGAGGCGCTGTACCACAAGGGGCCACTGACGCAGGGGCAGATCGGCGAGCGAATTCTGCTCACGAGCGGTAGCATCACGGCGGTCGTGGACAAGCTGGAACAGCGCGGTCTTGTCGAACGCCGGCCCTGCGCGGAGGATCGGCGGGTCGTCTACGCGGATCTGACGGAGGATGGGCGAGAGTTGATCGCCAGGGTCTTCCCCGAGCACGCCGAG
Organism: uncultured Gemmatimonas sp.; assembly: GCA_964623785.1. GTDB lineage: Bacteria > Gemmatimonadota > Gemmatimonadetes > Longimicrobiales > Longimicrobiaceae > WHSP01. The sequence goes on from CAZUVK010000406.1 coordinate 338, forward strand.
GTGCTCAGGATGGCGATGGAGGGACTCACGACGGAAGAGAAGAGGATTGCGGCGGCGCTACTCGTGCGCCTGGGGCGGCATGCGGCGGGTCGTCCGTGATTTCTTGTGCGCTAATATCTTGGCACTAAGAATCTAGCAATAGAGAGAAATGGCCGGAGTTGTACCGTACCGGGCGGATCCCCGGAACATTCAATGGAGAACAATACGATGTCCGCAACGAATATCATCAATACGCCGACCGCGCGCTCGACGGGTCGGGCGGGGAACGTGGCCCTCTGGGTCCTCCAGGTCGCCGCGGCCGCGATGCTCGGGATGGCGGGGTTCGCCAAGCTGACCGGCGATCCCGCCATGGTGGGACTCTTCGACGCGATCGGAATTGGTCAGTGGTTCCGCTACCTGACCGGCGCGCTCGAGGTCACCGGCGCGGTTCTCCTGCTGGTCCCGCGGTTCGCGGGAGTCGGCGCGCTCATCCTCGCTCCCGTGATGCTGGGGGCCGTCCTCGCGCACCTGTTCGTGGTCGGCGGAAGCCCGGTCGTGCCGCTGGTGCTGCTGGCGGTGGTCACGATCGTCGCGTACGCCCGCCGGGAGCGCACGCTGAAGCTGGTTGGCCGTGGCGGAAACGCATGATGCCGCTGTACGCGGACGACGGCCGTCGATTCCGGGGCGTTGGGCTTCGGGATGCATCGAGGAGCGGGATCCCCGTGATCCCGCGTCCCTTCCACAACATCTGAGCGGGATATGAACACGAAACTGGAGCTCGGACTCGACACCTTCGGCGACGTCACCCACGGGCCTGACGGCAAACCCGTCGCGCAGGCGCAGGTCATCCGGGACGTCATCGCGCAGGCGGTGCTGGCCGACGAGGTCGGCATCGACTTCATCGGCGTGGGTGAGCACCACCGGGACGATTTCGCCGTGTCCGCGCCGGAAGTGCTCCTGGCCGCGATCGCCGGGCGGACGGAACGCATCCGCCTCGGCTCCGCCGTCACCGTACTCAGCTCGGACGATCCGATCCGGGTCTTCCAGCGGTTCTCCACGCTCGACGCCGCGTCGGGCGGCCGCGCGGAAGTGATCCTGGGCCGCGGCTCGTTCACCGAATCGTTCCCGCTCTTCGGCTTCGCGCTGGACGAGTACAACGCCCTGTTCGAGGAAAAGCTGGACCTGTTCGCGGCCGTCCTGGAGCATGACCGTACCGGTGAGCCGATCACGTGGAGGGGCACGACGCGCGCCCCGCTCGCGCGGCAGCGCGTGTACCCGAGGACCGAGAACGGGTCGCTCAAGGCCTGGATCGGCGTCGGCGGAAGCCCCGAGTCGGTGGTGCGCGCCGCGCGCTACCGGATGCCGCTCATGCTCGCCATCATCGGCGGCAACCCGCGGCGTTTCGCGCCCTACGTCGACCTGTACCACCACGAGCTCGACAAGCGCGGCTCGGCGCCGCTCCCGGTGGGGGTGCACTCGCCCGGCCACGTCGCCGAGACGGACGCCCTGGCGCGGGAGGAGTACTGGCCGTCGTACCGGATGATGCGCGACCGCATCGGGGTGGAGCGCGGGTGGCCACTGACCAGCGTCGCGGAGTTCGAACGCGAGATCGAGGAGGGGTCGCTGTACGTGGGAGGGCCCGAAATGGTGGCGAACAAGATCGCCGCGACCGCGAAGGCACTCGGGATCGCGCGCTTCGACCTGAAGTACGGCGCCGGCCCGGTCCCGCACGCAAACCTGATGCGGAACATCGAGCTCTACGGGCGCGAGGTCATCCCCCGGGTGCGTGAACTGCTCGCGCCGCCCGAAGGGGCGCCGAGCCAGGCCGAGGGTCGCGCGGACTCGGGCGCGGTTTCGGTGCCTTGACATACCATGGGGAGGTATGTATTCTCGATCCAGCGCATAGGGGGTGGGGGTATACAGGGGAGTGCGGGATCCGCGACATGGCGAGGGCAACATGACACCGACGGAGTGGGCGGTCGTTCTGGCCGGGACGCTGACGATCGCGTGGATCAACTGGTACTTCTTCCTCGCGGAGAAGTCG
>CAZUVK010000407.1:0-2324 GCA_964623785.1 uncultured Gemmatimonas sp.
CGGTTCAGGAGCGCCTGGTCCGCGGGAAGTCGAAACACTCTCGGGCGCGGGTTGCCAGGCTGGGGCAGGGCCGTGATTGTACCGACCTCCACGAACCCGAACCCAAGCGCGCCAAGCGAATTGAACGAACGCGCGCTCTTGTCGAAACCGGCCGCGAGGCCCACCGGGTTGGGGAAGTCGATGCCCCAGACCTGGCTCCGCAGCCGCGGGTCATCCACGAACGTATTTCGGCGGAGCGCGGCGCGAGCGGGGGATGGAAGATGCTCCAGGCAGCCCACCGCGAGTTCATGCGCGGTTTCCGCGGGAAGGCGGAAGAGGGCCGCCCGCGCAAGGGAATACGGAATCGGCACGGCTCCTGTCCTGAAGGGTACTCTCTGGCGATCCGGCCAGGTAAGCTACGCCGTGCCGTTCCCGGTGGGCAAGCCGCGTCCCGACTCCGTATCCATTCCAGTAAGCCGGTGAGAAGACACGGATTTATGCCTGGGTCGCGCATCCCCGTCGGTGGCGAACGCGAACACCTCGGACGCCTCGTCCTGCTGGGCCTGGTCATCCTGCTCGCGAGCGCGTGCGGTGGGCCGCCGGCCGAGTTGCCCGCCGCGGTTCCGACGGGTACCGACGTTGGCCAGCGGGCGATCCCGCTCCAGGGAAGGCTCGCGAGCGGCGACGGGTTTGGCCTGCCGGCACGACCGGGGCGGCCCGCGGTCATCGTGTTCTATCGCGGCGCCGACTGTGGTCTTTGCCGGGTCCAGCTCGAACAGATGCAACGGAATCTGTCCGCGTACGAGCGCCGGGGTGTCCGGGTCATCGCCGCGACGCTCGACGCGCCCGAGCGCTCCCGGCGCCTCATCGAGGACCTTTCGCTCGGATTCGAGGTCGTTTCCGTGGACCTCGTCGCTTTCGCCGAGTGGGGTACGTTCGCCGCTGAACGTGACGCCGTCATGCCCGCAACCTATATCATTGATTCCGATGGCGTCGTACGCTATCGCCATATCGGTCGAAATGCGGCGGACCGGACACTGGATGCGGAAGTTCTTACGGTCATTGAAACGCTTCGCGCGGATTGAGCGAATTGAGTAGCCATGACGACCCTGTCAGCAATGGCTCCCGGGCCGGAAAGGGTGGGCGAGTGACGAACCCGTCGGAAGGACCGGAGGGCGGATCCAACCTGCCGGTACCGAGGCTCTCGAATCGGGACTTCGAGCTGGTCATCCGCCGGGCCGCCGAGCTTCAGGCGAGGGAGAGCGAGGAGCGCTTCGGTGGGGATGGGATCTCCGAGGCGGAGGTCATCCGGATCGGTCACGAACTCGGGCTCTCGACGCCGAATCTGCAGAGGGCGATCGCCGAGATGACCGGCGCGGCCCCCGAGGAGGGCGTGCTGACCAGCGTCTTCGGGCCGACGACCGTCCGCGCGAGCCGCGCGATCCGTGGCGACGCGACGGAAGTCGCGAAGGCTCTCGAGCGATACCTCGAGGAACGCGAGTTCCTGGCGGTGCTCCGGCGGTTCAACGATCGGGTCGTCTTCACCCGGGCGAGCGGGATGATCGCCACCATGGGCCGGGCGGCGAGCCAGATGTTCAGCCGGTCTCCCCTCCTCAACGTCACCAATCTGGAGATGGCCGTCCGGCCGTTCGACGATGAGAACGCGTTCGTCTCGCTGTCGACGTCGCTGAAGTCCAATCGAACCGCGGCGACCGCTTCATCGATCGTCGGCGGGAGCGCTGGTTCAGCGGTGACGGGCGCCGTGCTGGGAATCGCGATCGCGCCACCCGCCGCGCTGCTCGCACTCCCGGTTCTCGGATTGAGCGTGTTCTGGGGACGGAGTTACTACAACGGGCTCATGGGGGAGGTGCGTGTCCAGCTCGAAGCACTGCTCGACCGCCTGGAATATGGGGATCTGCCGCCGCCGGTCGGTGGGTGGGGGGGGAGAAGAGTGAAATGAAGAGAGAGAAGAGTGAAGTCGGCGCGAGGACGGGGGTCTGCACGGTTCCTTCACTCTTCTCACATTACGCTTCAATCTTCCCACTCATCCCGACCACCTCCGCGACGGCTTCCTCGTCCGTACCGTCGCTCGCTTCCAGCGAATCCATGAACGAACTGACCGAGAACACCGCGCGGCCGGGCCCAGCCGGCCCGTACCCGGGTGGCGGCTGGTGCCCGTACTTCTCCAGTGTCTCGCGGTAGACGCCGAGCAGCCTTACGTGGTATTCGAGTGGCGCGCCCTCGGGGTTGGCTTTTCCAAGCGGCGTCGCGGGCTCGGGGCACCACGTCGTGAACCGCGGGGTCACGCCGCGCGACATGAAGTAGTCGAGCCCTTCCGCCGTCGA
>CAZUVK010000408.1:0-963 GCA_964623785.1 uncultured Gemmatimonas sp.
ACTCGGGTTCCGCCATGACCGCGAGGTGGAACCCGAGTTCAGGGCGGGGCGGCTCGACATCCACTACCTCGACCGCCACGTCGACGAATTGACTCGGAACGAGCTGAGTGAGGACGATCTCCGGATCGCCGCGCTGGCTGCCGCCCTGCTGGAGCAGCAGGCTCGGGCGAGTCGAGGCGGCGCGGTCCGCCTCGCGACCGAGGACCGGGGGATAGGTTCGTGGCGCGCGCCTGGCCGCGGAAGCTGGCGGGGCCGTTGACCCGGCCCGGCGAACGACGCCCTCGCGAGCCGAAGCGCCCGCGATCCTCTGACGGCAAGTCCCCGCCGGCCCGCACGGAGCGCGTGGAGATCGCATCGATCGCCGCCGGTGGCGAAGGTGTCGGTCGGCTGACGGACGGGCGGGCGGTCTTCGTGCACCGCACCGCGCCCGGGGATACGATCGAGGCTCGCGTGCTGTTGGAGCGGCCGCGGTGGGCCCGGGGCCGGCTAATTCGCGTGCTCTCGCCCTCACCGGACCGGCGCCAGGCACCCTGCCCGCACTATGCCGAGTGCGGCGGATGCACCCTCGAGCACCTCGAGTACGAAGCGCAGCTGCGAGCCAAGGCCGGAATCGTCGCCGCCGCGCTCGCGCGGATCGGCGGATTCTCCGTCGATCCGCCGGAAGTCGTACCCTCCCCGAACGAATTCCGGTACAGGAACCGGGTTTCCTTCGCGCTTCGGCGGGGCGGGGCGGGTGAGGTCCTCGCCGGATTCCACGCGCTCCATGATCCCGACCGGATCGTGCCGATCGATGGAGGCTGCCTCCTGCCCGAGCCCGCGATCGCAGCCGTATGGGACGGGATCCGCGCCGCGTGGGGTCGGAACGCGAAGCTCCTGCCTTCCGGCGAGACGTTGCGTCTCACCCTGCGGGCGACCGGGTCGGGCCGGGTATCGCTCCTGATCGAGGGCGGATACTCGCCCGGC
>CAZUVK010000408.1:973-2310 GCA_964623785.1 uncultured Gemmatimonas sp.
CCGACAGGCTGCTCGCCGCCGTCCCGGGGCTGGACGCTGTCTGGCACCGGCGGGACGGGTCAGACCCGGAGCATGTGGCGGGCGCGCCCGACCTCCCTGAAACCTGGGGGGAGGAAGAGATCGAACTGGGTGGGACGGCGTTCCTGCAGGTGAACCGCGGCGCCGCGGCGCGACTCGAAGCGTGGGTGATGGCTCTCGCCGGCGGCCTCGGCGGGCGCATCGTCGTCGACGCGTACTGCGGTGCCGGCCTGCGAGCGAGGGCAATGGCGCGGGCCGGCGCAACCGTCACGGGCATCGAGCTGGACCCATCAGCCATTCGCATCGCTGAGTCCGTGTCAGTACCCGGAGCCCGGTTCATCGCCGCCCGTGTCGAAGACGCGTTGCGGGACGTACTCCCGGCCGACCTCGTCGTCGCGAACCCGCCGCGCGCCGGTCTCGACGCGGTCGTTGTCGATACGCTCCTCGCCGACCCGCCCGCTCGGATCATCTACGTTTCGTGCGACCCGGCCACGCTGGCGCGCGACATGAGCCGCCTATCGCCCGCCTTCGAGCCCGGCTCCATCCGGTGCTTCGACCTCTTCCCGCAGACGGCCCACGTGGAGACCGTGGCGGAGTTGATCAGGCGATGAGGTCACGACGATGAAGTACCAGGTCGCGATCGGGGATCGCATGATGGAGGTCGACCTGACTGGCTCGGTCCCCCGGATCGATGGGCAGGAAGTGGATGCCCGGCTGGTGGCGGTCCCCGGGACCCCACTCCGACATCTGATCGTCGACGGTGCGTCACACCTGCTCGTTGCGTCGCGGGGCGAGAAACGTGGTGAATGGCGGTTGCTCCTCGGCGGCCGCCCGGTCAACGCCGAGGCGCTCGACGAGCGGACTCGCGCCATCCGCGCGATGGCCGGGGCCGTCGCCGACGAGTCGGAGAAGACGATCGTCGCGCCGATGCCCGGCCTCGTCGTGCACGTTCACGTCCGGCCGGGCGACGAGATCGAGGCGGGCCAGGGGGTCGTCATCGTTGAGGCGATGAAGATGGAGAACGAGTTGAAGGCGCCCGCGGCCGGGGTTGTCGCGCGCGTCGAGGTCGTCTCTGGTCAGGCGGTCGAGAAGGGGGCGGTTCTTGTCATCCTCGAGTAGGCTCGCCCATCCGAATCACGTATCCGGGAGCCACCGATGAGCGAGCCTGGAGAGAATCGCCATGGCGCCCCCCGGCCGCCCGCGCCGGGCCAGCACGTCGAGCGAAAGGAGACGTTCGCGACCACGAGCGGCGTCCCGATCGAACGGCTCTACACGCCAGCGGAATCCCCCGTCGACTACGAGAACGAGCTGGGGTATCC
>CAZUVK010000409.1:0-333 GCA_964623785.1 uncultured Gemmatimonas sp.
ACCGAGCGCGGAGTTGACGGCGACCGCCTGCCTGACCTGGGCGGGCTCGAGCTGCGCCGTATCCTCGAAGGCGGCGTCGAAGGCGTCGAGCGCCGCGGCGAAGATTTCATGCGCGGTCACGGTGTCCGCGGATTCCATGGCGTCCTGCCCGGCCGCGGTCGCGATCGAGAAGAGGTACCGCTGGAACTCGACATTGTCCTGGTTCTCGGAGACCGCCGTCTGGAGCACGCGGAAGGCGGAGACATAGTCGCCGGTCTGCGCGATGTCGTTGGCGACCGTCATCCGGACCTGGACGTTGCCGGGGTTGACCTGAAGGTAGCGGTTGTAGAACCC
>CAZUVK010000409.1:343-2291 GCA_964623785.1 uncultured Gemmatimonas sp.
GTAGAACCCCATCGCGCGCGGGCTGTCACCCAGGCGGCTGGCGGCGAGGCCGGCGCCGAGGAGCGCGTCCTGGTGCGCGGAGTCGATGGCGAGCAGACGCTCATAGGCCTCGAGCGCCTCCCTCTCGCGGTCCAGGTAGAGGAGCGCGGTGGCCCTTCCATAGAGCGCGGAAGTGCTGGTCGGCACGATCGCGAGGGCGCTGTCACAGCGCGCGAGCGCTTCCTCGTACTGATTACTGGAGAGGTAGTCGTTGCAGAAGGACGCCTGTCGGATCCCTTCGACGGATTGCTCGAAACCGGCGAAGAGGTTGCCGGCCAGTTCGAGGGGTGTCGCGCCCGACACGTCGTCGAGCGCGATCTCGTCGCCGCTGCGGGCGTCGATGAACTTCATGTCCGCCACCAGCCCGGCGGTTCCAGCGCGTACGGTTCCCCACGAGACGAGCTGAGCCTGGACGACCTGCGCGAGCTGTCGGGCCTGGATCTCGTCGAGCGAAGCGATGTTGTACTCGGCCATGGACTCGCGGATGGCGCGCTCGTTGATGGCCACGTGGGTCGCCATGCCGGTGACGAGGGCGCGAAGGTTCTCGGCGACCTCGTCACCGCCGGGACCTTCGAGGTCGGGAATCATCACGAGGTAGCGGCCGCCGGTGTCGCCGCCGAGGGAAACGCCCGATCCGCCTCCAGCGACGCATCCGGCCATCGCGGTGAACAGCGCGAAGGTCAGTAGCGCGCGAGGTGCCAGTCGTCGCATCGCATCACTCCCGTTTGAGGATTCTGGTACCGCCTCGAAGATACCCCTCTCCCGTCGCACAGGGTTCAGCCCCCGGCCCGTTGGCGACCGGTCGCGGCCCGTTTCCGTCTGAATCGGAGAGAAACGGGAGGCGGCCGGGGCCATTCAACGCGTTCGGCGCGACGGATCCTTCCCCGCCCCCGTTAAAGACACGCGCGAGGCATGCCAGCGCCGCCGGCATGCCTCGCGAAAGAACGTCGTTCAGGCTCCCCCGAAGGAGAGCCGTCAGCCAGCGTCTGCTACTGCCGGATGGAACTCAAAATGGTCCGATGGTACTCCAATAGCTCGCGTGCGCCCCCAAGCATCTGCGCGGCTGCGGGAGCCGACGAAGACTCGAGGAGCTGGACCGCCCGTTCAGTCAATGCGAGCGACTGCTGATACTGGGGCATATTCCCACCCGTATTGGCGCGCACGGCAGCCTGAGCCTGCTGGACGAGCGACGCCCCCCACAGGTATGCCACGTCACTGCGGACACTACCCGTGCCGTGCCTGTATGCGATCTCGAGGATGCTCGCCGCCGCCTCCCAGCGCTGCGCCTGCGCATCGGTCGCGCCCATGTTGTAGAGGAGCTGCGCGGCCGTCTGCGCGTCCCGCTGGGCGAATCGCTCGAGGTCGGTGAGCGCCGCCTGACGATTGTTGAGGCGGATGTGCGCCTGGGCGCGCCGGACCAGCGCCGTCTCGTGTTCGGGCTCGGCCTGGAGTAGCCGGGTGAGCACCGCAATCTCTTCCTCGTCGCGGCCCGCCTCACGGAGCGCGGTCGCGTAGACCGACATAAGTGACGCGTCGTTCGGATTCTGGGCGAGCGCGCGGTCGGCGATGGCGATCGCCTCGTCGGTGCGTCCGAGGGAGGCGAGGACTTCGATCACGCGCTGGGTGACCACGATATCGATCTCGTCCGCGTCGCCGTAGCCCCGCTGGTAGGCCTGATACGTCGACGTAAGGACGTCCCGCGCCTCGGTCGAGTCGCCCTGCTCGCGGAGCGCGCGGCCAGCGGCCGCGCCCATCTGGAAGAGGTATCCCTGGAACGACTCGTTGTCCACCGCCTCCGACGCCCCCAACTCGAGGACGCGGAAGGCCGAGACATAGTCGCCGGTCTGCGCGATATCGTTCGCGACGGTCATGCGGACGTCGGCGCTGCCCGGGTTGATCTCCAGGTAGC
>CAZUVK010000410.1:0-2287 GCA_964623785.1 uncultured Gemmatimonas sp.
TCCGGAGTGGCGCTTTGCAAGCGCCATAACACGGCAAGGCGGCTTTCCAGCCGCCCGAACTCCCGCGGGAGGATTCCAGCGCTCCCGAGTAACTAAATATTAACGCGTTGATCTTCAGCAATCGGATTGTCGCCAGATCTTCGTCCCAACGGGACGTCTCATCAAAGCCCGGCACGCAGTGCCGGGATTGGAGGCGGATGGATTGGCCGTCCTGCAGGGACGGTTCATGCTGGGAGAGATTCCGCGACCTCCACCCTGCATCAGGCGTCCCTGCAGGACGCGATATTGTCTGCGCCAGAAACCCGGCACTGCGTGCCGGGCTTTGATGAGATGTCCCGTTGGGACGGAAGATCATCGTCCTCCGCCTTCGCTCGGATCGATTTCGTCTTCCAGATCGACGACACCCCACTTGTCCAGAAGCGCCTTCAACCGTCTCGCGCTCTCGGCCACTTCCGCCGGCGGCTCCGAGTCGCCGTATTGGGCGTCCACGCTACTCATAAGGGTAAGGCCGCTTGAATCGAGATCGTTCAACGCCTCTCCCTCTCCAAGCAAATAGCCCACCGCCACCGGAAAATAGAAATCGTACGCACGCCGCCCCATCTCCAACAGGTCTTCGGAATAGTATCGGAAATGCTCACGGAACAATTCGAGCGCCTCTTCCCGGGTCTTTCCCCCGAAATGCTTCCATGCGTAGGAAGCGGCGTCATTCCCGTCGAGCCTTCCGTCGCCGTCCCAGGAAAAGTCATTGATATCGGGGATTCTCATCGTTTGCCGAAGTTCATGGCCGCGATTCCGAAAGAAGCTTCCGCCTCACGGAAAGCATCAGGGACCGCTTCCGGACGCTTCCTCCCTGACGAGCGCAAGCGTAACGGCGTGGTCACCATCCTCATCGATTGTCCGGATCCCGCCCGACTGCGCTTCGATCCGAAAAGACTGCGACCGGTAACCCTCCGCGCGGATTTCAACCGGCAATCCCTCCTCGAGACGCCGCCCGACAACGGCGATCGACCTCGATCCGTCCGGATGGTTGACGATTCTGGAAGGGCCGGATCCTTTGTGAAATGGGGATACTTCGTGACTCCATTCGATCTGAAAGCCGATCGGCCTTCGCGTCGCAGCATCGATCACGACGATCTTCGCGCAATAGAGAGCGGCATACTCCCGGTTCATGGGCTGGTCGTAATTCCGCTTCCGGTCGCCCCAGGACCAGCCGAGAAATCCCACGGCGAGCATCAGCACGATTATTCCAATCCGGTTTCTCATCATCGCATCGCGTGTACCAAAACAAATATCCGTTCCGCAAAAACCCGCCAAGACGGAAAGCGGCCCGGCACAGGGCCACCTCCATTGGGAACAGTGAAACGGAGACACCGTTTTCACCCCCCCAAATAACTCATCTCCGCCTTCGGGCGGTCCATCAGTCCGCGTTCCTCCGAATAGCGGTCGCGGCGGACGGTCCAGATCGCGGAGACGATTTTCCGCAAGCCCTCGTCATCCATCCCGCCCCGCAGCGGGCCGCGCAGATCGTGACCTTCCCCGGCGAAAAGACAGGTGAAGATCTTCCCGTCCGCGGACAGCCGCAGCCGCTGGCAATCACGGCAGAACGGCTTCGTCACCGAGCGGACCAACCCGATCTCCGCGGATGCGTCGCGGTGCCGCCAATGGACGGCCACCTCTCCCCGATAAGCGGGGGCGCGCGGTGCGAGATCGAATTCTTCCCCCAGCATTCCGAGAATCTCGTCCCCGGAAACCACCTCGCCGGACTTCCAGCCGTTCGTTTCGCCGACATCCATGTATTCGATGTAGCGGAGATCGACCTCCGCCGCCTTCGCCCAGCGGGCCAGCGGAAGCACCTCGCCCTCGTTCACGCCGCGCTGGATCACCGCGTTCACCTTCACCGGCAGGCCGAAAACCTTCGCCGCGCCGATGCCGGCCAGCACGCGCTCCACCTTCGCCCCCACGCCGTTCATCCGCGCGAAGACCGCCGGATCGAGCGCGTCGAGACTCACCGTCACGCGGTTCAAGCCCGCCAGAGCGAGGGCCTCGGCATGATGGGCGAGCAACACGCCGTTGGTCGTCAGCGCGATGTCGCGGATGCCCTCGACCGATGCCAGCATGGCGACCAGATCGTCCAGCCCGCGGCGCAGCAGCGGCTCGCCGCCGGTCAGCCGGATCTTTTCCAAACCCAGCGGCGCCAGCACTCGCGCCAGCCGCACGATCTCCTCGAAGTCCAACAATTCCTCCCGAGGCAGAAAGGCGTGACCCGGGCCGAACACCTCGACCGGCA
>CAZUVK010000411.1:0-2276 GCA_964623785.1 uncultured Gemmatimonas sp.
ATACGCCTCGCGACGTTCTTCGGGCTCGTCGCGATGGCGGGCGCCTACGCGGGGGCGCGTCTCGCCGTATTCCTCAGCGGAGGGACACAGCTTGCGCTCCTGGCGGCGGTGATGCTCGGCGCCGCCGTCTTCATGTTTCGAAGCGGAGGTGCCACCGGGGCACTCGTGGAGGGCGACACGCAGTCGGGCGGGCTCGCCGGGATTCCCGCGGTGTGGATCGTCGCTGAAGGGTTGGGGGTTGGCGTGCTATCGGGGCTCGTGGGAGTCGGCGGTGGCTTTCTGATCGTTCCCGCGATGGTGCTCCTTGGAAGAGTGCCGATGAAGGAAGCCGTCGGAACGAGCCTGGTGGTCATCGCGATGAAGTCCGCGGCGGGAGTCTACGGGTACATGGGGATGGTCGATCTGGATTGGCGTTTCATGGCGGCGTTCACCACCACCGCGATCCCGGGAATACTCGGGGGCACATACCTGGCTCGATTCGTCTCGCAGCTCCGGCTGCGCCGCGCGTTCGCGTCGCTTCTGGTCGTGGTGAGCGCGGTCATCCTCTGTCAGAACCTGGGAATCGTGATCGCCGTGGTGGACGAAATCTCGCCCGGAACGGACCCCGGGAAGCTCGCCGCCGCGCCGGAGCGGCAAGGTATTCTCCATTGGGCAGACAACAGGGGAGGTGAGAGATGATCCTGAAGCGTTTCTATGACGAAAAGCTCGCGCAGGCGAGCTATCTGATCGGTTGTGCGGTGACGGGAGAGGCGCTGGTGGTGGATGCGAACAGGGACATCGAACCGATCATCCGCGACGCGGAGGGCGAGGGGCTGCGGATCACCCATGTCGCTGAGACACACATCCACGCCGACTTCGTTTCGGGTAGCCGTGAACTGGCCCATCGCATGGGGGCGCGGCTGTACCTGTCGGATGAGGGCGGCCCGGACTGGAAGTACGCCTTCGCCGCCGACGCGAAAGCGGTCCTGCTGAACGACGGGGACTCGTTTATGGTCGGCCACGTTCGGATCGATGTCGTCCACACGCCTGGCCACACGCCGGAGCACATCAGCTTCCTCGTTACCGATCAGACGGAAGCTGACCAACCGATCGGAATCCTGACAGGCGACTTCGTGTTTGTCGGAGACGTCGGTCGACCAGATCTTCTCGAGCGTGCGGCGAAGGTGGAAGGGACGATGGTGGAGGGCGCGCGAATGCTCTTTCGCGGCCTCCAGCGTTTCAAGGAGTATCCCGACCATCTGCAGATCTGGCCCGGCCATGGTGCGGGCTCCGCGTGCGGGAAGAGCCTGAGTGCGGTGCCCACGAGTACCGTCGGCTACGAGCGCCTTTTCAACTGGGGTTTCGCGATCGACGACGAGGACGAGTTCGTGGAATCTGTCCTGGCAGGCCAACCCGAGCCGCCTCGCTACTTCGCTGAAATGAAGCGGATCAACAAGGCGGGCCCGCCAATCATTGGTGGATTCCATCGGCCGCGCCGGCTGTCCGACACGCGGCTCGAAGCGGTGATCGCGGAGGGCGCCGTGGTCGTCGATACGCGACCCGCCGGCGAATTTGCGGGCGGCCACATCCCGGGCACAATCAACATCCCGCTCGATCGATCTTTTGTTACCTGGGCCGGGTGGCTGCTGTCATACGACCGGGATCTCTACCTCATCGTCAACGACGATTGTGTGGACGAGGCGGTGAAGGATCTTGGGCTGATCGGAATGGATCGTATCGGCGGGTACTCTGGAACGGAGGCGTTGGTCGCGTGGGCGGGTCGCGGACGTGGGCTGGCGGAGGTCCCGCGCGTGAGCGTCCCGGAACTGCCCGACGATACGGCCGTGATCGACGTGCGCGGCACTGCCGAGTGGGAATCGGGCCGGATTCCGGGTTCGCGGAACATCCCGCTGGGGCACCTGATCGACCAGATCGATGCGATCCCCCGAGACCGGCCGGTGGCCGTGCACTGCCAGGCGGGAGGGAGATCGGCGATCGCGGCGAGCCTGCTTCGCGCCCGGGGCCTTGAGAACGTCGTGGACCTCGAAGGTGGGATCGGTGCGTGGGGCGCGGCGGGTCGGCCACTCGATCGCTCGGCGAGCGGCGCGGGGCGGGCCCCCGAGGCGCCTTAGGCCTATCGCTTCCGGGGTACGAGAAGAACCGGCCCGCGCGCATGTCGCAGGACTTCACGGCTCACGCCGCCGATGAATGCCTCGGCCAGCAGCCCGCGGCCGTGTGTTCCCATGACGATGAGCGAGCGGCCATCGTCACCGGCGGCGCGCAGGATATCGATGTAT
>CAZUVK010000412.1:0-2276 GCA_964623785.1 uncultured Gemmatimonas sp.
GACTGGTCGATGTCGACGACCTTGTCGATCCGGTCGAGCCCGAGGACGCGGTCGTGGACGCCGGGCACGAGCCGGGCGCGGTAGAAGCGTCGCGAGAGGGTCTTCCAGAGGATGTCGTTGATGAGTGTCGACTTCCCCGAGCCCGAGACGCCGGTGACGGTGACGAAGCAGCCCAGGGGGATGCGCGCGTCGACGTTCTGGAGGTTGTGCTCCCTCGCGCCGACGATCCGCAGCTCGTGCCCGGGCGTGGGCGCGCGCCGCGCCGCGGGGATCGGGATCTCGCGGTCGCCGCGCAGGTACGCCCCCGTGAGCGACTCGGGCACCGCCATGATCTGCTCGACGCGGCCCTCCGCGACGATGTGGCCACCGTGGCGCCCCGCGCGCGGGCCGAGGTCGAGGACGTGGTCGGCGGCGCGGATCGTCTCCTCGTCATGCTCGACGACGATCACGGTGTTGCCGAGGTCGCGTAGCTGCTCCAGCGTCCCGAGCAGCCGCCGGTTGTCGCGCTGGTGCAGCCCGATCGACGGCTCGTCGAGGATGTACAGCACGCCGACGAGCCGCGACCCGATCTGTGTGGCGAGGCGGATCCGCTGCGCCTCGCCGCCCGAGAGGGTCTCCGCCGACCGGCCGAGGGTGAGGTAGTCGAGTCCGACGTCGGTGAGGAAGCCGAGTCGCTCCGTCACTTCCTTGAGGATCGGGCCGGCGATCTCCACGGGCAGCGTCCCCCTCTCCGCCAGGCGGGCGAAGAACTCGAGCGCCACGCCGACGGGCATCTCCACGACCTCACCGAGCGAAGTGTCCGCGACGTGCACGGAGAGGCTTTCGGGCCGCAGCCGCCGTCCTCCGCAGACGGTGCAAGGCAGCGTCGACATGTACTCCTCGAGCTGGGCGCGGACGGAGTCGCTCGTGGTATCCTTGTACCGCTGATGGATATCGTTGAGGATGCCACTCCAGCGCAGCGCTTTCGGGACCTTCGTCCTGCCCGCGCCGGTGGCGGCGCGAGCGCCGTGCAGCAGGATCTCGCGGATGTCCGGCGGGAGCTCGCCCCAGGGTGTGTTGAGGTCGAAGTCGAGGGCGACGGCGAGGCCGTCGAGGATCGTGGTCCGGAGATGGCCGCGTGGGACCCCCCAGGGAAGCACGACGCCCTCCAGGATCGAGACCGTGGAGTCGCCGACGATCAGCTCGGGGTTCGGCTCCTTGCGGGTCCCGAGGCCGCCGCAGCCCGCGCACGCGCCGTAGGGGGAGTTGAACGAAAACTGGCGCGGCTCGAGTTCGGGCAGGCTGATGCCGCACGTCGGGCAGGCGTACCGCTCCGAGAACACGTGCGTGGTAAGACCCTCGTCCCCGTGCACAGCCACTTCCACGACGCCGTCGGCGGTGCGCAGGGCGGTCTCGATCGAGTCGGCGAGACGCTGACGGTCGTCCGCCCGAACGACGAGGCGGTCGACGACGATGGAGATGTCGTGGTTCTGCCGCCGGGCGAGCGTGGGCGGGGACTGCAGCTCGATCAGTTCACCGTCGACCCGGGCGCGGACGAAGCCCTTGCGCACCATCTCGTCGAACAGCTCGCGGAACTCGCCCTTACGGCCGCGGACGAGCGGGGCGAGGATCTCGATCCGGGCGTCCTCCGGCCACTCGAGGACCTGGTCGACGATCTGCGTGGCGCTCTGCCGTCGCACGGGCTGGCCGCACGTCGGGCAATGGGGCGTGCCGGTGCGCGCCCAGAGCAGGCGGAGGTAGTCGTAGATCTCCGTGACGGTTCCGACCGTCGACCGGGGGTTGCGGCCGGCGGTCTTCTGCTCGATGGAGATGGCCGGCGAGAGCCCTTCGATCGCGTCGACATCGGGCTTCTCCATCAGCCCGAGGAACTGCCGCGCGTAGGCGGAGAGCGACTCCACGTACCGGCGCTGGCCCTCGGCGTAGATCGTGTCGAACGCCAGCGACGATTTGCCGCTGCCGCTCAACCCCGTCAGGACCGTGAGCCGGTCCCGCGGGATCGTGACGTCGATGTTCTTTAGGTTGTGCTCGCGGGCGCCGCGGACGATCAACAGTTCTTCTTGGGGCATCCCGAAAAGTTACCGCAAGTCCGGAGGGAATTCAACCCGGGGGCGCGCGCGTGAACCCGTGTCTGACGGGAGGGACTCTCAGCAGGGCGCCGCCGCGAGCGCCTCCGGCGTCGGGCTGACGAGCAACGACTGCAGTTCATCCTCCGACGTCGCGGGGTCCATCCACCGGTCGGCGGCACCGGGCTCGAGGATCACTGGCATGCGGTTGTG
>CAZUVK010000413.1:0-1147 GCA_964623785.1 uncultured Gemmatimonas sp.
CCAGCACCCGCCGGCTCGCGAAGTCAACCATCCCCCGCCTGCCCCGCACGTTCACCAGGAACCGCAGCGTGAGCTCCACGCCCGACGGCCCGACCGAGACGTACACGATCGACGTCGTCGTCCCGTGCTTGATCGCGTATCGTCGGTCCAGCTCGCGGAACCCCCGCTCCACGTCGGGCGCGACCCGCGCATCGATTTCGGTGCCGATCGTGGCCAGGATCTGCTCGGCCCTCCGCCAGTCGCTGTCGAACGCTACGTTGACCCGGACCTCGTGCCACACATACGGCGCGGCCGCCGGCGAGATGAGCACCGCGCCCGACAGCATTCGGTAGTTCGGCACTGTCACCAGCCGCCCCGTGGACTGCCGCCCGAAAAGCAATGGCCCGCCGACCTCCAGCATCGTGGTCTTCAGCACCCCGATGTCGATCACGTCGCCGACGATCTCGTCGACTTCGATCCGGCTTCCGACCTCGACGCCCGCGCGCCCCGACAGGTAGAGCCACCCGACCACCGACTTCAGCACGTCCTGGAGCGCCACCGCGATGCCGGCCACCAGCAGCGCCAGGATCGTCCCGAGCCCCGAGAGCCAGTTGCCGAACATCGCGAGCGCGACCAGCAGCAGGAGAGTCGCGTAACCGTAGTTGATCCACGTCCGCAGCTGATGGCGCCGATTGACGTCCTCGACGTTCGCGGTGATCGCCCGACGGATCAGTCGCGTGACGAGGTACAGCAGGATCGTGCAGAGGAGGAAGACGAGCGACTTCTCGAGCGCAGACTGAAGGTAGAGGTCACGCCAGCTCTCGAACGCCGTGGGGAGAGGGATCTCGATCGCGGGTGGATCGGCGACCGGCTGCGGGATCTGAATCAATCCGCCCCTATTCGCGGGTGAAGGTTCCGGTTCGAGCCTCGAACCGACGGGTGGGAAGCCCGATCACGCGGACGAGGAGTCGGCGCACACCCCGCTCCACCGCCCGCGTGGGGTTGGATTGCCCGCCGAGCGCTGGCGCGACATCGCCGCGCAGCCACCGCCTCAGCTCGTCGAGATCGGAGAGCGAGAGCGTCTCCACTTCCAGGGTGACGATATAGTAGTGACGCCCATTCTCTCGCGGAACCATGCGCGGCTGAAGCATCCCCGCGAGCGCCGCCT
>CAZUVK010000413.1:1157-2251 GCA_964623785.1 uncultured Gemmatimonas sp.
CTCGCCGATCGTTTCCACGGCCCGCACGCCGCCAGCCGTCTCGATCGTGTAGCCAACCCCCAGCGGGTCACGCAGCAACGCGACGGAGATCTCCCGCGCCTCCACCAGCCGGTCGAGCGTGCGTTTCCGCCACAGCTCCGCCCGCATGTGGAATCGCAGCGGCAGCGCGGAATCCAGCGCGTCGCGCAGGCCGGCGTCGTCGAGGAGGTTACCGACCTCGACCACGAGCGGCCACCCGTCCGCCGGCGGCCCGACGCTCAGCCGGAGCGCGGGCTGCTGCTGCGCCTCGGTCGACGTGGCGAGCACGACGGCGAGAGCGACCAGGATCCCCGCGAGGGACCACCATCGTCTCATCAGAAGCGGGGGCCCAGCCTGACGAAGACATTCACGCCGCTCCCGCTCGTGACCGGAACGGCGAGGTACACGCCGAACCGGTCGAGCAGAAGCCCGACGCCCACGTCGACCTGCGTGTCCTCGTTCGGGCGATCATCCTGGAAAGTCCACGCCCGGCCGGCATCCACGAAGAGCGCCCAGTCGGGAGACATGTCCCAGCCGAGCATGATCGGGTCGCCTTCCTCCTCGACCCGCTCATCGTCGCGCCACGGCCCGCCGTCCCACCGGATGCGGAAGCCCAGCTTGCCGCGGAACTCCGCCTGGATCAGCCCAAACGCATCACACCCGTAGTTGGCGAAGAACGGCACCGCGTTCGGCTCGCCGGCGGTACCGGCCAGGGCCACGGTCGTCCTCCGCGCGCCGCAGTCGTGGCTCAGGAGCGAGTACCCCGGCAGCGAACCCCCTCCGCCGAGCGAGTGCTGTCGCTGCGGAGGCAGCGGCGACCCCGTCATCGACCCACCGGCTACGACCCGCAGATTGAGCCGCGCGTCCGCGTCGATCCGGTTGTAGCTCCGCACGTCGATCAGCCCGTGAAGGAAGCGTCCGCCATCCTTCGCCGCCGGAATCGGCAGCGGACTCCCAACCTCGAACGGTTCGATATCGGGCCGCCGGACGTCGACCTGGAATCCGTTCTCGATCTGCCCTCGGACGAGCCACCCGCTCGACGGATTCGATTCCACGCCCCGACTGTCCCAGGTGAA
>CAZUVK010000414.1:0-2251 GCA_964623785.1 uncultured Gemmatimonas sp.
ACTGACAACCCGCGCAGAAGATTTCAGCGCATGGTACAACGAAGTGGTGCTCCGGGCCGAACTGGCGGACCATTCTCCCGTACGCGGGTGCATGGTGATCCGGCCGTACGGATATCGGCTGTGGGAGCTGATGCGCGACCAGCTGGACCGGCGGTTCCGGGAGACCGGTCACCAGAACGCCTACTTCCCGCTCTTCATTCCCCAATCGTTCCTGTCGCGCGAGGCGGAGCACGTGGAGGGGTTCGCCAAGGAGATGGCGATCGTCACGCACACGCGGCTGAAGGCCGGTCCCGATGGCGGGCTGGTGCCGGATCCGGAGTCGCGGCTCGACGAACCGCTGATCATACGGCCCACCTCGGAGACGATCATCTACGAGATGTTCGCGAAGTGGGTGCAGAGCTACCGCGACCTGCCAATCCTCATCAACCAGTGGGCGAACGTGGTGCGGTGGGAGATGCGGACGAGGCTCTTCCTGCGGACGACCGAATTCCTCTGGCAGGAGGGACACACCGCGCACGCGACGACCGAGGAAGCGGAGGAGGAAGCCCGGCGGATGCTCGGCGTCTACCGCGAGTTCATGGAGGAGTGGATGGCGACCGCTGTGATCACCGGTCGGAAGTCGCCGTCGGAGACGTTCCCTGGCGCCAACCACACCTATGCCTGCGAAGCGATGATGCAGGACAATCGCGCACTCCAGGCCGGCACCTCGCACCACCTCGGCCAGAACTTTTCGAAGCAGTTCGATCTGAAGTTCGCGGCGGAGTCCGGGGTCGAGGAATACGCATACAACACGAGCTGGGGGGTGTCGACGCGGATGATCGGCGGCCTGGTGATGACGCACGGCGATGACGCGGGGCTCGTGATCCCGCCTCGGCTGGCGCCGATCCAGGTGGTGATCGTGCCGATCGCGCGGAAGGACGACGAATGGGAGCGCGTGCTGGCGAAGGCGCGCGAGGTGGCCGCCGCGCTACCCGGGGTGCGGACGCACATCGACGAGCGGAGCAATCTCACGCCCGGCGCGAAGTACTACGAGTGGGAGATGAAGGGCGTACCGTTCCGGATCGAGATTGGCCCCCGGGATATTGAGAAGCAGCAACTGGTTCTGGCGCGGAGGCTGGTCGCGGAGGGAGAATCGCGGAAGGAGTTCCTGCCGGAGGCCGAGGTGATCGACTCGCTGCCGGAGCGGCTGGAGGAGTTCCAGCAGTGGCTGGTGGAGCTGGCGCGCGAGCGGCGCGAGAAGAATTCGTATCGCGGCGTGACCGAGTACGGGGAGTTCCGGGCGATCCTGGAGGGATCCGGCGGATTCGTATACACCGGCTGGTGCGGGAACCCGGCGTGCGAGGAGCGGGTGAAGGAAGAGACGAAAGCGACGATCCGCGTGATCCCGGACGAGGAGTTCCAGTCGGCGGTGGCGCCGGAGACGTGCGTGGTGTGCGGTTCGGCCGCGGAGAGCGAGGTCATCTGGGCGCGGGCGTACTGAGCTGATGGCGGAGACATTCGTACGCCACGACGGCGTGCTCCACTGCGAGGGGGTCGCGCTCCCGGAGATCGTGGCGCGCTGGGGCACGCCGATCTACGTGTATAGCGCCGGAGCGATCCGGTCGCGGGTTCGGGACCTCGCGCACGCGCTGGGCGACTATCCCCACCTGATCGCCTATTCGGTCAAGGCGAACGGGAACCTGGAGTTATTGCGGCTCCTGGCCGGTCTCGGCGCGGGGGCCGATATCGTGTCAGGTGGTGAACTCTACCGGGCGCGGCTCGCGGGGATCCCGGCCGATCGGATCGTGTTCTCGGGAGTCGGCAAGACCGTCGTCGAGCTGGGCGCGGCGCTCACCGAGGGGATCTACGGGTTCAACGTCGAGTCGGAAGGGGAGCTTCTCGCGCTGTCGGATCTGGCGGTCGCGACGGGGAGGGTGGCTCCGATCGCGCTCAGGGTGAATCCGGACGTGGACGCGCCCACCCCGCACGCGTATACGCGGACGGGCCACGCGGCGACCAAGTTCGGGATCCCGATCGGGGACGCGCCGCGCCTGTACGAGATGGCGGCGGGGCTGCCGGGGATCCAGGTCCGGGGTGTCGACATGCATATCGGGTCGCAGATCCTGGCGGTCGAGCCGTATCGCGATGCGACGCGGCAGGTTGTCGATCTCGCGATGGCGCTGAAGAAGGATGGGCACGCGCTGGAGTACCTCGACATCGGGGGCGGTCTGGGGATCTCGTACTCCGGTGGTGAGGGAATCAGCGCCGAGGC
>CAZUVK010000415.1:0-788 GCA_964623785.1 uncultured Gemmatimonas sp.
ACCGGAACGAGACGGTCACCCGGTTCGCCGAGCACGGCCTCTGGGAGCCTTCGCCGACGATCCCTACCCTCGCCTCCGCCATGGACGTGGGCAACCCGAGCAACATGGAGCGGATCTTCTCGCTCTATGGCGGCCCCGGCGGCGCCCGGGGTCAGATCCGCGCGATCCTCGTCGACGACGACACGATCCGTGACCATATCCGCGCGGGCCTGGCCGACTGGGGCGAGGTCTGGGACCCACACACCGCCACCGCCGTTACCGTCCGCGAATCGATCCCGACCCCGCACTGGGTGATCGTCTCCACCGCCCACCCGGCCAAGTTCGAGTCGATCGTCGAACCGCTCGTCGGGCGCGAGGTGCCGATCCCGCCGGCACTCGCCGCCCTCCTGGACCGACCAAAACACTTTATCGAGATCGAACCGAACCTCGACGCACTTCACTCGGCGTTGACGAATGGTGAAGAGTGAAGAAGGAGCGCGCGGCCCCATCCCCCGCGGAGTCGCTGCACTTTTCCACATAAGACGGTCTGTCCGATGACGCGAATCAAAGCAACCACAGGAAGCACAGAGGACACATAGACCCACAGCCGTCGCGAGATCGCGTCCCCTCGTTACACCGTCTTTCTCGTGCCGCGCTTCGAGTTTGTGCCTCTTGTGCTTCCTGTGGCCACTCTCTCTTGCACTTCCGTTTTCCTCGCGGTGAATCACCGCCACCCGAAAGGCGGGTCTCTCCCTCAGGAGTCAGGCCTTGACTTCCGAGGATCGCCTTT
Organism: uncultured Gemmatimonas sp.; assembly: GCA_964623785.1. Lineage (GTDB taxonomy): Bacteria > Gemmatimonadota > Gemmatimonadetes > Longimicrobiales > Longimicrobiaceae > WHSP01. Next base: position 770 of record CAZUVK010000415.1, read on the forward strand.
TCAATTTCAGTCCACCTTT
>CAZUVK010000415.1:888-2225 GCA_964623785.1 uncultured Gemmatimonas sp.
TAGTGGACCACCTTTTAGTGGACCACCTTTTAGTGGACCACCTTTTAGTGGACCACCTTTTAGTGGACCATCTTTTAGTGGACCATCTTTTAGTGGACCATCTTTTAGTGGACCACCTTTTAGTGGACCAATGCTCCCCAACGATCAGAACCCCTTCATCATTCGCCAGCTCGCCCGGGGCCGGCGTTTCGCGGATCGGGAGAAGGAAGTCGCCCGCATGGTCGCGGCCTTCCGAGACCCTGGCACCGGCCTCATCGTCTTCGGGCCGCGCCGGATGGGTAAGTCGTCGGCGCTGGAGAGAGCGGCGGAGCTGGTTCGACTGGACGGAGGGCATGTAGCCGTCGCTTCTCTGGCGACCGCGACCGATCCCGCTGACGCCGCCCGCAGGGTGCTCGAGGCGATTCACGCCGAGGTCGGAAAGTCCGGGCGCGAGATTGTCGAGGCGATCGCGGGACGATTGAAGGCCGGGATCGAGATCCACCAACCACTCGACCCGCTTGAGCTGCCCATCCTGCGGTTCGATTTTGGTGTCAGCGAGAGAGTCGCACCCACTCGTCTCCTCCCGGACGTACTCGACGCCGTCGACGCCGAGATGCGTCGACGAGGGCTTACCCTCGGCATCGGGCTGGACGAGTTCCAGCGAATTCATGAGTGGGGGGGCGAGGACGCGGAATGGGCGCTTCGCGACGCGATGCAGCGACAGGAGGCCATCGCGTACGTACTGGCGGGTTCCGAACGCGGGTTGATCGAAGCGATGATCAGCGATCGCGGGCGCGCCTTCTGGAAGCTTCTCGACCCGATGCCCTTCACGGCGATCGACGATGAGGTGCTCGCCGAATGGATCCATCAGGAAGCCGCGCCATCCGGCGTCAAATTCGGTCTGAAGACGGCGGACCGGATCGTGTACCTCGCTCGTACCCGAACCCGTGACGTCGTCCAGCTAGCCCGCGAGGTCTGGACGCGGTGCGAGTCGGCGGGGGTGGCCACCGTCGCGGACGCCGACCGGGCGTTCGAGGCGATCGTCGACGCGCAGGCGGCTCTCTATCACAAGCTCTGGCTGAGCTTCTCCGCCCATCAGCAGCGAGTCCTTCGCGTGATCGCGGCCGACCCGAGCCTGCCACTCACGTCGAGGGAAACACTTGCCCGATTTGACCTCGGCGCAAAGAGCACCGCGTACAGATCGGCGGAGGTCCTCGTGCACCGTGAATACCTGGTCGTCCTCGAGCTCGGCGGCTATGCGTTCGACGACCCGTTCTTCGGGCGCTGGATCCAGAGGTACACGTTGAAGGACATCGGTCATCCAACCCCTCCACTACCGAGCCGCGCCAGTTCCGGCG
>CAZUVK010000416.1:0-2174 GCA_964623785.1 uncultured Gemmatimonas sp.
TTCTTCACGTAGTCCGCGTGCCCCGGACAGTCCACGTGCGCGTAGTGCCGGTTCGGCGTCTCGTACTCCACGTGCGCCGTCGCAATCGTGATCCCTCGCGCTCGCTCTTCCGGCGCCTTGTCGATGTTGTCGAACGACACAAAATCCGCCAGCCCCTGCGCCGCCTGGATCTGCGTGATCGCCGCCGTCAACGTCGTCTTCCCGTGGTCCACGTGCCCGATCGTCCCCACGTTTACGTGCGGTTTCGTCCGCTCAAACTTAGCCTTGGCCATTGGTTTGATTTCCTGAGTTCTCGAATGAATGAAAGGTTGCCGGTTCGTTTGATTGAACAACGACCGGACGATCGCGAAACGCGATGTCCGGTCGTTGTCAACCGCCCTAGCCGCGGACCTTGGCGATAATCTCTTCCGCCTTGGACTTCGGTACTTCCTCGTAATGCGCGAACTGCATCGAGTAGACGGCCCGGCCCTGCGACATGGAGCGCAGAATGGTCGAGTACCCGAACATCTCCGACAGCGGAACCTGGGCGCGGATGACCTGCGAATCGCCGCGCTGGTCCATGCCACCGATCTTCCCGCGCCGTGACGAGAGGTCACCCATCACGTCGCCCATGTAATCGCCCGGGGTCACGACCTCAACGTCCATCATCGGCTCCAGAATCACCGGGCTTGCCCGGCGAGCGGCTTCCTTGAGCGCCATCGAACCCGCGATCTTGAAAGCCATTTCCGACGAGTCGACATCGTGGTACGAACCGAAGATCAGTTGGACCTTCACGTCTACCATGGGATAGCCGGCCAGCACACCCGAATCCATCGCCTCCCGCATACCTTCGGACGCGGGCTTGATGTATTCGCGTGGAATCACGCCGCCGACGATCTTGTCCTCGAAGACGAACCCGGACCCCGGCTCACCGGGCTCCAGGTTGATCACGACGTGTCCGTACTGACCGCGCCCGCCCGACTGCCGAACAAATTTGCCTTCGACGTTATCGACCGCCTTGCGGACCGTCTCCCGGTACGCGACCTGGGGACGACCGACGTTCGCGTCGACCTTGAACTCCCGGAGCATGCGGTCGACGATGATCTCGAGGTGCAGCTCGCCCATCCCTCGAATGATCGTCTGTCCGGTCTCCGGATCGGTATGCACCCTGAAGGTCGGGTCTTCGTCCGAGAGCTTCGAGAGCGCTTCGCCCATCTTGTCCTGGTCGGCCTTCGTCTTCGGCTCGATCGCGACCGAGATGACCGGCTCCGGGAACGTCATCGACTCAAGGATGACAGGCTTGGACTCGTCGCAGAGCGTGTCGCCGGTGGTCGTGTTCTTCAGGCCGATCGCCGCGGCAATGTCGCCCGCGAACACTTCGTCGCGCTCTTCTCGCTTGTTCGCGTGCATCTGGAGGATGCGGCCGACGCGCTCGCGCTTGTCCTTGGTGGAGTTGAGCACGTACGAGCCGGCCTTCAGCGTGCCCGAGTACACCCGGAAGAATGTCAGCTTCCCGACGAACGGGTCGTTGGCGATCTTGAACGCAAGGGCGGAGAACGGTTCGTCGTCGTTCGGGTTCCGTTCGATCTGCGTGTCCGGATCGTCGACCGCGTGACCACTGATGGCCGGGATGTCGACGGGGGACGGCATATAATCGATGACGGCGTCGAGCAGCTGCTGGACGCCCTTGTTCTGGAACGCGGAGCCACACGCGACGGGGACAAGCGCGTTGGCGATCGTCGCCGCGCGAATCGCGTTGCGTAACTCGACCTCGGTGATCTCCTCGCCCTCGAGGTACTTGACCATGAGGTCCTCGTCGTGCTCGACAGCCGCTTCGATCAGGTTGATCCGGAGACGCGCGATCAGGTCGGTAAGCTCCGGTCGGACCGGTTGCTCCTTCCAGTTCTTGCCCAGCGTCGAGTCGTCGAAGATGAGCTCGACCTGCCGGATGATATCGATCGTGCCGACGAACTTCTCGCCCTCGCCAATCGGGAACTGGACCGGGTGGGCGTTGGCGCCCAGGCGGTCACGCATCATGCCGACGACGCGCTCGAAGTCGGCCCCGACGCGGTCCATCTTGTTGACGAACGCCATGCGCGGGACGGCATACTTGTCGCCCTGTCGCCACACCGTCTCCGACTGCGGTTCAACACCGCCCACGGAGCAGAAGACCGCCACCGCGCCGTCGAGCACCC
>CAZUVK010000417.1:0-2147 GCA_964623785.1 uncultured Gemmatimonas sp.
CGCCGTCGAGGTGACGGACGCGGCGGGCACCGTGATCGCGACATACGCGCAGGGGGCGTGGGTGCCCAGCAGCGGCCTTGCGTTCTCGCCCGGCCAGGAGTTCGAGGTCAGGATCGTGTTCGTGGCCGAAGATGGCGATCGCTTCCAGCTCCCGCACTCCGGCGAAGAGCACACGCTGGACGTCACGATCGACAACGAAGACGTGGCGCGGTACGAGATCAACGGAGCGGACGGTACGATCATCGGCGTCGCGGCTGGGGCGACAACCATGGTGATAGCGATGATGCACGGTGACCACGCGGACTATACCACGAATCCGGGGATCCCGATCGTCGTGACGTCACCGGCCGGACCGTCGGCGGATGCGGGTGGAATGGACGAGTGAGGCGAGTCGCCACAAGAGGCTCAAACGATCGCCGTGCGCGAAAGTAGCCGCGCGTTGATCGCCACGATCACCGTGCTCGCCGACATGAGCGCGGCCCCGACCGCCGGGTTCAGCACGATCCCCCACGGCTGGAGCACCCCGGCGGCCAGCGGGATCGCGACCACGTTGTAGCCGGTCGCCCACCAGAGGTTCTGGAGCATCTTCCGATAGGTAGCGCCGGAGAGTTCGACGATCCGCGCCACATCGCGAGGGTCGTCGCGAACGAGGATCACGTCGCCCGCCTCGACCGCGACGGCTGTCCCCGCCCCGATCGCGATGCCGACATCAGCCGCGAGGAGGGCGGGTGCGTCGTTGACGCCGTCGCCGACCATCGCCACCCGGCGCCCCCCGGCCCGAAGCGCCTTGATCCGCCCGGCCTTCTCCTCCGGCCGCACGCGCGCGAACGCCTCGTCGATGCCCAGCTCGTCGGCGACGGCGCGCGCGACCGAGTCCGCGTCACCGGTCAGCATCACAACTTCGATACCCATCGACTGGAGGCGTCTCACGGCTTCCGCCGATTCCGGCCGGACGGCGTCCGCGAGGGCGAATGCCGCGAGGATCCGGTCGTCCTCGACGAGATGCACGACTCCCTGCCCCGCCGCGTCCGCCGCGTCGGTGAACGCGCGAAACGTGGCGGTGAAGGGCGCTCGCGACTCCTCGATCAGGTTCGGCCCGCCCACGGCGAGCGAGCGCCCTTCGACCTGCGCGCGTGCCCCCCGGCCGGGCATGGATTCGAAGTCGGACGCGGTCGGCGGCTGGAGCCCCTTCTCTCGCGCGCTGATCACGATCGCCGCCGCGATGGGGTGCTCCGAGTCCGCTTCGACCGCCGCCGCGAGCCGGAGCGCATCGTCCGCATCAATCCCCTCCGCGGCCAGGATGTCGACCACGCGGTGCGCGCCGAGCGTGAGCGTCCCGGTCTTGTCGAAGACGACGGTGTCGAGTGACCGCGCTTCCTCGAGTCCCCGTCGATCCCGGATCAGCAGGCCGCCGCGCGCCGCAATCGTCGTGGACACGGCGATGACAAGCGGAATCGCGAGGCCGAGTGCGTGCGGGCACGCGATCACGAGCACCGTGACGAGCCGCTCGACCGCGAAGTCGCCGGAGGCGCCGAGCAGCAGCCACGCGATGAGGGTTATCGCCCCGGCGCCGACCGCTACCAGCGTGAGCGCATACGCCGCCCGGTCGGCGAGCGCCTGCGCGCGCGACCGGGAGTGACGTGCCTCGTCCACCAGCCGCATGATGCCGGCGAGCGCCGTCCGGTCGCCCGTTCGCGTCACCTCCACGCGCAGCGACCCGGTCGCGTTCACGGTTCCCGCCACCACCTCGTCCCCCTCGGCCTTCGCGACGGGACGGGACTCGCCCGTGATCATCGACTCGTCCACGGCGCCGCGCCCCTCGCGCACGACACCGTCCGCGGGCACGCTCGCGCCGGGTCGGACGAGCATCAGGTCGCCATCGCGCAGCTCGCCGATCGGGACTGCCACTGTCCCGTCCGGGCCGAGCCGCTCGGCGGTCGCGGGAAGGAGCTTCGCCAACTCGTCGAGCGCTCCACTCGCCTGCTGGATGGATCGCATCTCGATCCAATGGCCGAGCAGCATGACGGTGACGAGCGTCGCGAGCTCCTCCCAGAGCGGCATGCCGGGATAGCCGAGGGTGACGGCCAGGCTGTATCCGAACGCGACGGTGATCGCGAGCGAGATCAGCGTCATCATCCCGGGGCGGC
>CAZUVK010000418.1:0-2140 GCA_964623785.1 uncultured Gemmatimonas sp.
GCCCCGACTGCGGCGCGTGGTGGTCGATCACGGCCAGCGTGGGCACGCCGCTCTCGCGGAGGCGGCCGGTGAGTCGGGTTGTCGTGCCCTGGTTGTCGACAAAGACGGCTGCGGCGTAGCCGTCCAGCCGCATCTCGTCCGTGTACCGGATCAGCTCGATGTCGAGGAGGCTGACGAGGGCGAGGTTCTCTGGATGGCTGATGAATCCGCCATAGAGGATGTCGACCTCGATGGCGAAGGTGTGGGCGATCTCGCGATATGCGAGGGCGGAGGAGATCGCGTCGGGATCGGGAAAGTCCTGGATGGCAACGACATGGCGCTCATCCGCACGGGTCTGGAGCAGGTCACGCAGTCCAGCGGCGAGCCTGGCGCTCGGGGCGCCCGTAGCGGCAGCGATCGCTGAGGCGGCCTGGGGCGGCTCCTTGACCGCGACGGAGTCGTCGATTCGAGAGGCCATACCAGCCTAGTGCGTTGCTTGCTCCAGGCGCTTCCCCGCCTGATTCGGGCCGAGGAAGTAGAAGCCTTGCGAGAGGTGTACACCCAGGCTCTTGACCGCTTCATACTCCTCAACGCGCTCGACGCCCTCGGCGATCACCTGGATGGAGTGATCGTTCGCGAACGCCACCATCGTCTCCACGAGGTTCTGCTTCATGAAGTTGGTATCGATGCCTGAAATCAGGGAGATGTCGAGCTTGATGAAGTCGGGAGCGAGGTTCGCGATGCTGCCCAGGCCGGCGTATCCGGAACCGGCGTCGTCAACGGCGAATCGGTAGCCCTGCTCGCGGAACGTCTGAAGATACTCCTGGAATTCGACGTAGTCGGTGATCGCGATCCGCTCCGTGATCTCGAGCACGATTCGCTCGGGCTTCCGAATCCCGAAATCCGCCAGATCGAGATCGCGGAAGGAGGGGTCCCTGAAGTCGTGCGGATCGATGTTCAGGAAGAGGAGATGCTCGGGCTCGAGGTGGGTGGCCACCCCAGCGATCGCCCGCTGCCGGCAGAGCCGCGACAGTTCCCAGACGAGATTGGCCTCCTCGGCCACGTCGAACATCACCTCGGGTGAGCGGAGTGTTCGGATCGAACCGCGGGCCAGTGCCTCGTACCCGAAGATTTCACCGGTGGCCGTTACCACGATCGGGTGGTAGTCGATGTAGACTGCGCCCTCGCGAATCGTGGTCCGCAAGTCGGCGATCTTCCTGGCGCGTTCGCGGTTCTCGGAGCCCGTCGCGGCGTTCGCCGCCTCGCGGATCCCGCGGTAGATGTTGCGCTCGGTCCGGATCTTGGGGTTCCTGGTGATCGTCGCGGCACCGACATAGATCGAGAAGAGGCTCGCGATCTCGTCGCCGAACTCCTCGTCTACACGGCGGCGCACATCCGCCTCCAGCTCGCGGCCGATCTCCCCGGCGCGAGTCTCCGCGTCCGAACCTCCGCGCAGATTGGTGAAAAACACGAAGTCGTCGTCGGCGGCGTGAGCCACCATGAGCAGGTTTTCCTCGTCAGCGTGCTGCCGATCGTAAAACTCCCGGACCGCGTTGGCGGTCGTCCGCAGCACATCGTCGAGCTTCTGCCAGCCGTACGTTTCCTCCAGCTTCGCGAAGCGGACGAACTGGACGTACAGGACCGTCAGCCGCCCCCTGCGGTCGAGCATCTCCCGGCCTCGTTCCATCATTACCGGCAGCGTGGGGAAGCCAGTGAAGCGATCATAAAGGAGCTCCTCGTAACGCAGATACTCCGCGGTGCGGGTGGTCCGTTCGGGATCGCCGACCCGCGCGCCACGGATGGCGGCAATCTTGATCCGGGTCGCGAGGCGTTCGGGATCGACGGGAACCAGCACGCATTCATCCACGTCGGCACGAGCGGCGCTGACCGCCTCCGCGTCGGTGGAGCAGACGACCAGCATCGCGATCCTTCTGTCGCGCGTCACCTTCCTCAATTCGCGCAGGATCTCGCCATCGTCGTACTCGACCACGAGCAGCTCGGGATGGCTCCGGAGGGCGTCCGTCAGCGCCCTGTCTTCGGAGCGATCCGTGGCGGGGATCATGATCAGCTCCGCGTCGAGGCTCTCGATAGCGGTCGTCAACACCGCGGCGAGCTCGGGTTCGCGAATCCTCACGACGATCTTCACCGTTGTTGTCCGGAT
>CAZUVK010000419.1:0-2079 GCA_964623785.1 uncultured Gemmatimonas sp.
GCGTTCCGTCGCGCGGCCGAAACAACGAGGTATGGCCGGCGGTGTGGCCCGGCGTCCAGACCGAAACCCACTCGGGTGCCCCGTCCAGCGTCTCGGTCGCCGAAGCCAGCGATACGTCCACCTCGGTGAAGGCTCTCGCGCCCGCGCCACCGCCCGCGGCGGTAGTCGCCGCGGCCGCGACCAGGGCTTCCGGCGCGCCGTTCGACGCCAGCATCGCGACGCGGTACTCGTGCTCCTCGTCCGGATCGTCCGCGGCGTGCCGGCGCCGTGCCGCATCGAGTTCACCCATCGCCAGCGTCCCACCGAACGCCTCCCTCACCCGCCCCACCAGCCCGACGTGATCCAGATGCATGTGGGTGATCATGTTCAACCTCAATCCATCCCGACTGACGGCCGTCGCGATCGTGGAAGAGAGCACCGACCAGGCCTCATCCGTGTCGATCCCACCGTCGACCAGCATCCACCCGCCGGCGTCGAGCGTGACCAGCCAGGCGTTGACGCTCGACGGTCTGCCGGGCATCGGAACCACGATCCGTTGGAGCACGCTGCTTGAATCCGGTGTACTGGCTCGGGTAATCAGGCGTGACTATACTTTGCCGTGATGCGTGGTGACCGCCCGTGGCGGGCGCGACGTCCGATCCACATACGTATTCGCATGGCCACCAATTTTACGCGCGACGATACGATCCTCGACAGGGAAACACTGCTCGAATTCTATCGAGTGATGTTGCTGTCCCGGCGCATCGATGACAAGGAGATCCAGCTCAAGCGCCAGAACCGGATCTTCTTCCAGATTTCAGCCGCGGGTCACGAGGCGATTCAGGTCGCGGCGGGCGCGCACGGTCGGCCCGGGCACGACTGGTTCTTCTTCTACTATCGAGACCGTGCGTACTCCCTGCAGCTTGGGATCACGCCGCTCGATCAGATGCTGCAGGCCGTTGGCGCCGCGGCCGACCCGATGTCGGGCGGTCGACAGATGCCATCGCATTGGAGCAACCCCGAGCTGCACATCGTGACGGCGTCGTCACCGACCGGAACGCAGTTCCTCCCCGCGATCGGAGCGGCGGAGGCGGCTCGACGGGCGCTACAGATCGACGATCCGGGGCTCATTGACCTGACACAGGCCCGCCCCGACGAAGTCGTTTTCGTCACGACTGGCGAAGGGACGACGTCGGAGGGCGAGTTCTGGGAGAGCCTCAACACCGCCACCAACCTCAACCTCCCGGTGGTCTACGTCGTGGAGGACAACGGGTTCGCCATCTCGGTCCCCGTCGAGGTCAACACACCGGGCGGCAGCATTTCGGCGATCCTGTCGGGCTTCCCGTCGCTCAAGGTTCTCGAATGTGACGGCACCGACATCGTGGCGTCGTGGGAGACCATGCGCGACGCGGTCGAGCACGCCCGGTCGGGCCGGGGGCCGGCGCTCGTCCACGCGCACGTTACCCGCCCCTACTCGCACTCGCTCTCGGACGACGAGCGCCACTACAAGACGGACGAGATGCGCGAGGAGGAGGCCGTTCGTGATCCCCTCACGCGCGCGGCAAACCTGCTCCGCGACCAGTACGACGTCACCCAGGACGAGCTCGATCGTATCGACGCGGAGGTCAGGGAGGTTGTGAATGCCGCCGCGGATGAAGCGCTCGCGTCGCCGCAGCCGGACCCGTCCACCGCCCTCGACTTCCTGTATTCCCCCGACGTCGACCCGACCGCCGAACAGTTCGACACCGAGGACGACCCGCGCCATCAGGGGTCCGAGACGACGATGGTCGACCTGATCAACGCGACGCTGAAGGATGAGATGCGCCGCGACCCGCGGATCGTCGTGTTCGGGGAGGATGTCGCCGACACCTCGCACGAGGATCTGCTCGACAAGGTCGTCGGCAAGGGCGGCGTGTTCAAGGTGACCGCCGGCCTGCAGCGCGAGTTCGGCTCGGTCCGCGTCTTCAACTCACCGCTCGCCGAGGCCAATATCGTGGGCCGCGCCATCGGGATGGCATTGAGAGGGATGAAACCGGTCGTCGAGATTCAGTTCTTCGACTACATCTGGCCGGCGATGATGCAGATCCGGGATGAGCTTTC
>CAZUVK010000420.1:0-2078 GCA_964623785.1 uncultured Gemmatimonas sp.
CCCGGGCACAGAAGGAAGGGCGCGCGCGAGCGGCGATCAAGCCCCGGGATCTCTTTCTTGGCGTACTCGGCATTGCGTGGGTGGTCAATCGCGAAGGGGTGGGCGCCGTGCGGGAGGAAGCGCTGAAAGGCATCCTCGCGGACGGATATCGCGAACCGGTGTGAGCGTCGGGTCGAGGACCGGTGGGCGATTTCGGTACTGAGTCTTTGCTCGTAGATTGGCGCAATCGCGATTTGTGCCGCGCCGGCGCCACTTCCCAGCTCCCCGCGGGCGATCCCTTCACGAATTCTGGTAGAAAGATCAATGAGCGGACACCTCGTTCCCGCGATCCGTCGATGCCTGACGAAGCGATGGCGGATCCTGCCGTTCGGGTTCGTGTTGTTGTTGGCTTCCGCGTGCGAGAGCGAAGCGCCGCGCATGCTCGGCGAGGACGACGTCCTTTTCGTCGTGGAGGATGCGCTCTGGGCAGAGATCCAGGACGCGATGACCTCCGCGCTCAAGCCCCAACTCCCGGGACTGCTGCCGGAGAACACCTACCGGATCAGCCATGCGCCGCCCGCCGCGGTCTCCGGGAGCGACCTGAGCAGGTTCCTGCAGATCGTGATCCTCGGGCGACCCGACGATGCGCTGGCGTCCGAGACGCTCCAGGCACTCCCGGACTTTCCGGAGCAGTGGCCGACTCTCCATCAGCGCGCCGATGTGTGGGCGTCGGGCCAGCGCGTCACGATGGTGGCGCTACCCGACGAGGGCGAGTTCGAGGCGGCGCTGCAGCACGTCGACACCATCGCCAGACTGGTGGACGGCCACTACCGGGAGTGGACCAGACTTCGGATGTACGCCACCGGGGTGAACTCCGAGATCTCGAGCCAACTGGCGTCCAGGGGGATTCGGCTTGAGGTTCCGAGCGCGTATCGCAGCTTCCTGTCGGAGGACTCCGCTTACCATTTCATGACCCTCGGGAACGATCAGGCCCGGCTCGTTCGATCGGTGCTGGTGACCTGGAGTCCCCTGGATGACAGCGTCCCCACCGCCGAGTCGGTGCTGACGCGGCGTCAGGAGGTGGTTGATCGCTTCTACACCGAAGCACAGACGACGCCGGCGGATTTCGTGCGGAGCCGCCCGCTCGACACGGGAACGGGCGGGCTCGAGGTGAGTGGCGCCTGGAACGGCAGGATGGAAGGCCAGCCGCACGCGGGCCCGTTCGTGAGTCGTTCGATCGACTGCGCGGAGCAGGGCCGTCGCTACTTTCTGGATGCGTGGTTGTTCGCGCCTTCTCGCGACAAGTACATGTACCTCGTACAGCTGGAAGCGGTGCTGGACAGTTTCGAATGTGCCGCTGGAGTCTCGTGAATCGGAGTTCCCCGGGGGAGAGCTGGTCCGCAGATTACGCGGATTGACGCAGATTTCGCGAATACAATACCTGGGTTCCTTGGGTACCTGGCACAGTGCAGTCAATCTGCGTCAATCCGCGTAATCTGCGGACCAGCCTGGCACCAAGCGCCCTTTCGAGACCCCACGCGTATGAACTCCGACAGGGATCCGCAGACCTACTCGATCATCGGCGCGGCCATGGCGGTGCATGCCACCCTCGGCCACGGATTCCTGGAAGCCGTGTATCAGGAGGCCCTCGCCGTGGAGATGGTCCTGCGGGCGATCCCACATTCACGCGAGGTGCCGATTCCGGTCCGGTACAAGGGCACATTGTTGAAGACCAGCTACCGTGCTGACTTCCTGTGCTGCGAGGACGTGATTGTGGAGCTCAAGGCGCTTCGTACCCTCACCAGCGTGGATGAGGCCCAGGTTCTTCACTATCTGAAAGCGACCGGGCACAGCAGGGCCCTGCTCCTGAACTTTGGTGGACAGAGCCTGCAATACAAACGCTTCGTCCACTCCTGGTCCGATAGTCACTCACCCCCGGACGCTCCTCCTCAACCCGAATGAATCGTCGACAGGTTTCGGCGCCTCGCTCCGGACCTCGACTTCGATGGGACTCTCGGCGGTTGCGCGTTCCATTCGGCTCGATTATCTTGAAGTCAAGATGATTACCAATGACCACGCCCCGAATCCGCGCCACGACG
>CAZUVK010000421.1:0-2067 GCA_964623785.1 uncultured Gemmatimonas sp.
CGAGATGATGGACTCCAGCTACGGTCCAGCCTGGGAGGCCCTGAACCGGCTTACCTACCGGCTCGGGCGGAACGCCCTCGTGTCCCTGGATGCCTTCTCCAGCGCCGGTGATGTGCTCGACCTGGCCGGCGTGCTCGAACGGACCCGCATCCAGCCTACGTACCGCCGGGTGGTAGGTCGTTTACTGGATGAACTCGCGGTGTCGGGCGTTCTGGAACGAGACGATGCCGGGTACCGGGCCACCGAGCCCCTGACCGAGGTGGACGTCACCGCGGACTGGAAGAGCGTCGGGGAACTGCTTGCGGGTGACCTGCCACTGCTGGAGTACATCCGGCACAGTGGCGGGATGCTCACCGAGGTTCTTTCCGGGCGCACGAGTTCGTTGGAAACGCTCTTCCCCGACGGCTCGTTCGATCTGGCGGCCCGCCTGTACCACGAGTCGCCACTGCTGCGATACGTGAACGGCATCGCGGCCGCCGCGCTGGAGCACTTCGTGGCGACGCGACCGGCGGACGCGCCGATCCGGGTGATCGAGATCGGGGCCGGCACCGGGGGGACGACCGGTTTCCTGGCGTCGATCCTCCCCGCCGAGAGGAGCGACTACCTCTACACCGACGTCTCGGACATCTTCCTCGAATTCGCGCGAACGCGATTCTCGAGCGTGCCTTTCCTCAGGACGGGGCTATTCGATCTGGAGCGGGAACCCGCGGATCAGGGCTACACCGAGGGAGCGTGGGACGTGGTGGTCGCCGCGAACGTGGTACACGCGGCCCGCGATATCCGGGTCGCCGTCGATCGCGCCCGCCGGCTCCTCGCCCCGGGCGGCCTCCTCCTGCTCGTGGAATCCACGGGTCACCATCCGTGGCACGATATCACGACGGGTCTGATCGAGGGCTGGCAGCATTTCGAAGACGATCTCCGCGACGAGTCGCCACTACTCCCACCCGACGCATGGATCGATCTCCTCCGCTCCGCGGGCTTCGACGCGGCGGTCACCCTTCCGGGAGACGACTCCCCCGCGGGCGTGCTCAAGCAGCACGTCGTACTGGCGCGTGTGGCGGGCGATGCGCCGACAGCGGCGGAGCGTCCGCGCGTGGAAACCACGGAGGCGTCACACGAGGAATCCCGGACCGTGGAACCGCTTGTCGCCGTTCCAGTGGAGGTCTCAGGTGTGATGGTGGCGGTCCTCGAAGCGCCCGAAGGGGATCGGGAGGAGATGGTGGTCGCCGAAATTCGTGACGCCGTTGTCGCGGTCCTGCGCCTGGAAGTGGACCGCCCCCCCGCGCGGGACGCCCGGCTCCTCGATCTGGGCCTGGATTCGTTGATGGCCGTTCGGCTCCGCAACGCGCTGCAGAAGCGGCTCGAGCTTGCCGACCCGCTCCCCTCGACGCTGGTGTTCGACTACCCGACCATGCGGCAGATCGCCCGGTTCATCCTGAACCGGTACTCGCCCGCGGCGGCGGCATCCGGCGAGAGCACGGCCGAGGGAACGACCGATATGGCGGATCTCGCCAACCTCACCGACGCCGAAGTCGAGGCGATGCTGGCGAACCGACTGAGCGCCGAGGAATTCCGTTGACGACGCAGAGTAGCGGCACGGAAGGCGCCGGTCAGGAACTCTCTCCTCTGAAGAAGGCGTTCCTCGCGATAGACCGTCTCCAGGCGCGGGTACGCGAGTTGGAGGGCAACCGTCAGGAGCCAATCGCCGTCGTCGGCCTGGCCTGCCGGTTCCCCGGCGGCGCCTCGTCGCCGGATCGGTACGGGGAGCTCCTGCGCGAAGGTGTCGACGCGATCGTGGACGCTCCGCCCGTGGAGCGTCCGGGGCTGAACGAAGCGATCGCGCGCGAAGGCTTCCCTCCCGCCGGCTATCTGCGGGAGGATGTTGCCGCATTCGACCCGGTCTTCTTCGGCGTGGCGCCCCGCGAGGCGGCCAGCATGGATCCGCAGCAGCGCCTGGTCCTGGAGTGCGTCTGGGAGGCGCTGGAAGACGCCGCGATCAACCCGCGCGGGCTGGAGGGGAGCCGTACCGGTGTTTTCGTGGGGATCGCCGCGACCAGTCGGTCGCGG
>CAZUVK010000422.1:0-1937 GCA_964623785.1 uncultured Gemmatimonas sp.
GCCACGTCGGCCTGTACGAGCGGGGTGCAGCCGATCATCGTGAGATCGAGTGAACCGCTGCGGGTCGGGTCCTCCGTGCTGGTCGCGGTGATCCTCACGGCACCCGGAGCGTGCGCCGTTACCAGACCCGTCGCGTCGACGGTCGCCCGCGCCTCGCTGTTGCTGGACCAGAACACCGTCTGGGGCGCGGTCGCCGGCGCGACGGAGACCGCCAGCTGGAGCGTCGTCCCGGTATGGATCTCGGTGGACGAACCCGTGACCGTGACTCCCGTGACTCCACCGGGGCCGGTGGAGTCGGACTCGCAGGCGGCGAGTGCCGCGGCAACCACGAGCGGGGTGTATCGAAGTGCCAGAAACCGCTGGGCTTTGCGGATCATGAAGGTCTCTCCGGTGTGAAGGCATGATGGATCGCGCGGCCGCCCTCACCCCCAGGGCGGATCGATTCTCAAGAGAGAACGAAATCCGCCCGTATCCCCCGCCATCGCCCGGCGGATGTGGATCGCCCGAACCGGCCTGCCCGTCTCCCATCCGACGCGACCGGCCTACCCGCCCGTCGTGAACCGGCGTATCTTGGCCGGAACTCCCCGTCCTCCTTTCGCCGGTCTCGCCCGGCCCGGCGACACGTTCACGGACTGGATGAGTCTGATGCCCCTCGCGCCCCGGCTGGACTCATGATGGAATCCCCGCGGGAGATCACTCGCCTCGTCGAGCGATGGAGCAGTGGAGACGAGACCGCCCTGGATCCCCTCGTCTCGCTGGCCTACGACGATCTCCGCCAGATCGCGCACCGCCACCTGCGTGGTTCCTCACCCGACCAGACGATCAGCACCACGGCGCTGGTCAATGAACTCTACCTGCGACTTTCCGGTGTGACCGAGGGCAGCTGGGGTGGGCGCGCGCAGTTCTTCGCCTTCTGCTCGAAGGCCATGCGCCGGATCCTGATCGACTACGCCCGCCGCCAGAAGGCGGAGAAGCGCGGCGGGGACCAGAAGCGGGTGCCGCTTGTGGAGGACTCACTCAGCCTGGAAGTCGCCATCGACGACATCCTCGCCGTGGAGGCGGCGCTGATCGAGCTGGAGCGTCACGACCCTCGCATGGCGCGGATCGCGGAGTTCCGGTACTTCGGCGGGCTATCGGTACCCGAGACGGCCGAGACGCTCGGGACCTCTCCTCGTACGGTCGAACGGGAGTGGGCGAGGGCGAAGGCCTACCTCCGGCAGGCCCTCGCGAGCGGGTGATGGGGTGACGTTCCAGACGTGAGGTCCGCCCCTCGCGTCGACATCGATCAGGGTGGGCTTCGGCGGGGTCGGGAACTCGGGAAGATCGCTCGCGCGATCCAGCTCAGCGCGGCTCGCGGTTCGCCGGGTGTGGCGTGATG
This sequence comes from uncultured Gemmatimonas sp., assembly GCA_964623785.1. Classification (GTDB taxonomy): domain Bacteria; phylum Gemmatimonadota; class Gemmatimonadetes; order Longimicrobiales; family Longimicrobiaceae; genus WHSP01. The sequence goes on from CAZUVK010000422.1 coordinate 1,379, forward strand.
CGCCAGCAGCACCCGAACCGCCCTCAGTAGCTCCCGGTCACCGGCGCAGGTGAGGGCCAGGAACCGCTCCCGATCCTCCGGCGGACGGTCCAGCACCGCCTCGAAGACCCGGTCGACCTCTTCCCATCGCTCCCACAAGGGTTCGTTACCGGGTGTCATCGCACCTCGACCTTCCGTGACGTTGTGATCCGAACGGAGATTCCGACCGGGAAGACCATGGACGAAGGGTCTTTCCCGGCATGCCGCCCTTCATGTGAGGACGCAATCAGGCCCATCCTCCCGCCACTTTCCCGCTTGCCCACCTTCTGACCGCAAAGCATCTTGCGAGTGGATGCCGTCCGCAACGGAATCAGGCGTCCACGGTCGAACCCGCTCCCGCCGACCCCCCATGGACGAATCCGACGACCCCGCACTCGAGCGGTGGCGGGAGATCGACCGCCTCTTCGCGGCAACGCTAGATCTGCCCGAGGGCGAGCGCGACGCGTTTCTCGCCAGTGCCTGTGGTGACGACCTGGCCCTTCGACGCTCGGTCGAGCAGCGTGCCGAGCAGCTCCTCGAC
>CAZUVK010000423.1:0-1936 GCA_964623785.1 uncultured Gemmatimonas sp.
CCGGATTTCGAAGTCCCCGTCCGCGTCGCGGATGAAGAAGCCGCCGTCGTGCCCCGCGTTGACCTGCGCCGCCGCCGAGTCAGTCGCGGCGACCGAGGTGAGCACGGCACCCACGAGCGGAAGCAGGCACTTCAGGCATTGCGCCGCCACCAGGTTCTCCCCTTCGCTGTTCACGAAACACGTCGACATCGCGGACCCCGTGAAGGGCCCGCGAGGATGAGCGTCGACAAAGTGTAACGGAACGCAGGAGTTGAACAGGGGAACACCCGGGTACGGATCCCTCGACACGGCGGGGATGAGGTTTACATCGACGGTGACGCGCGTGATCGCGCGCCACCGCGGCCTATCTCGGCTGATAGATCTGGTCGAAGGTACCGCCGTCGGCGAAGTGTGCCGCGTTCGCGCCGGCCCAACCACCGAACGCCTCGTCAATGGTGAAGAGCCGGATGTCCGGGAACTGATGCTGGTACTTCGCCTTCGCGGCCTCCGACGCGCCCGGCCGGTAGTAGTTGCGGCCGGCGATATCCTGCGCTTCTTCCGAGTACAGGTATTCGAGATACGCGGTCGCGACCTCGCGGGTTCCCCGCCGGTCGACCACACGATCCACGAGCGCGACCGTCGGCTGGGCGAGGATGCTCACCTCAGGTACCACAATCTGGACATTCGCCGCGTCGAGCTCTTCACCGCCGAGCAGGATCTCGTTCTCCCAGTTGATGAGGACGTCTCCGATCCGGCGCTGAATGAAGGTGTTGGTGGCGCCACGCGCGCCGGAATCGAGGACGGGCACGTTGCCGTACACGCGGGCGACGAACTCCTGCGCGCTCCGCTGGGCGGCGGCGACCTCGGCCGCGTGGGCCGGATCGTTCAGCTTCGCCGCGAAGTCGAGCCCGAGTTCGCGCTCGAGGGCGTATCCCCAGAGCGCCAGGTAATTCCAGCGCGCCACCCCCGACGTCTTGGGATTCGGCGTGATCACCTCGACGTCCGGGCGCGCCAGGTCCTCCCACGACCGGATGTTCTTTGGATTCCCCTCGCGGACAAGGAGGGCCAGCGTCGAGGAGTAGGGCGCGTTGTCGAGTGGCAGGGTCCCCTGCCAGTCCTCGCGAACGATGCCGGCCTCGCGGGCGATCGCGTCGATGTCGGCGGCGAGCGCCAGCGTCACCACGTCGGCCTCGAGCCCGTCGATCACCGCGCGCGCCTGGCTGCCCGATCCACCATGCGACTGCTCGATGTTCACGCGCTGGCCGGTGGTCTCGAGCCAGTGCGCGGCGAAGACCTCGTTGTACTCGCGGAATAGCTCGCGAGTCGGATCGTAGGAGACGTTCATGATCGTGACGGACCCGTCCGGGTCACCCGATCCGCATGCGCCAGCCAGGAGCACGATGGCGGCGAGTCCCGCCCGCGGGATCCAGCGGAAGGCTTCTGTCTTCAGTCCTGTATTCATGCGTTCGGCTCTATATCGAGAAGTGAAGTGGCGCCTGAACGAAGTATGGGGACGCCGCGTGCGCGACCCGGCCACGGCCCGGCGGCCGTGGCCCGCGTACACTGAGCCCGCAACGTCCAATTCGGCGACACGATCATGTTCTCGAGGTCGAGCAATTCGGCGACAACAAAAAACCCCGCTCGATGGGAAGCGGGGCGAAACCTTCGCGATAGCGGTACGACACGTATATCAGTACCGGCGACTCGGCGACTCGCCCCGTTTCGGGAAGTTGCAACAACATGGACAGCGGCGAGTCGGGGTCATCCTGGTGAACGCGCGGGTACGATTGCGGTGAATCAATGACTTGACGCCAAGCTGAATATGTAGCGCGGATGAGTGGAAACGTCAAGGATCGACGAGGAGTGAAGGGGTTCGTCCTGAGCCCCTTCATGTCATCCCGAGGCCCCCATGTCATCCTGAGGCCTCCATGTCATCCTGAGCGAAGCGAAGGATCTG
>CAZUVK010000424.1:0-1898 GCA_964623785.1 uncultured Gemmatimonas sp.
ATCCTGACCACGCTCGGCTATCTCGCCGCGATCCAATGGTGGGTGCAGGGCGGCGGCCTGCCTTGGTTGCGCTCCGTGTGCGAAGCGATCGGCCGCACGGCGTTGAGCAATTACCTCGTTCAAAGCCTGCTCGCCACTTTCATCTTTTACGGGCAGGGATTCGCCCTCATCGGCCATGTCAACCGGGCGCAGCTCCTCTTCGTGTTCCTGCTCTGGGGCATTCAGATCGCGCTCACGAGACTCTGGCTGGAACGCCACCGCCACGGCCCCGCTGAAATGCTGCTGCTGAGATTTTCGGGGCGGGAATCTCCGACCGGACCGGGGCCGATGCACGGAACCTGACGGGGTGAATACCGTATGGGAGGGACCGAAAGAAGGTAGTCGGTGACTCCACGGACCGACCATGGATCGCGAAAAACTCCGGGCGCCGGGAATCGGTCCCGGGCTTGCGTTCTCCTGAATGTGGACGTATTTTGTCCACATGAAAACGGCGACCGTGCGGGATTTGCGCAACGACTTCGCGAAGCTCGAAGCCTGGTTGGGCGAGGGCGAGGAAATTCGCATCGAGCGCCGCGGCCGGCCGATCGCCATGCTCAAGCCGGTGACGGCAGAGGCGGGGAAGATCAGGATGCCGGACTTCGAAGCGCGGCGCAAAGCGATCTGGGGCGACCGGGTGTTCAGCGAGGAGGAAGTCCGCGCCATGCGCGAGGCCGAGCTTGAAGGCGAGGAAGGATGACCTGCTATCCCGACACCTCGTTTCTCTGCGCGATCTACCGCACGCAGACGAACTCCCCGCGGGCGGATGCATGGATGCTCAAGCGTCCCGGACCGCTTCCCGTCTCCGGTTTCCTGCTTCTGGAATTTCGCCAGTCCGTCCGTTTCCAGGCGCGGCTCTTTTCGCTCGACCGCAGCAAGGGCTACCCGCCGGCGGAGGCCGCGCGGATGCTGCGCGACTTGCAGTCCGATCTTTCCCAAGGCGTGCTTCGGGTCGCCGCGGCGGATTGGGCGGATGTCCACCGCATCGCGGAGGAACTCAGTTCGAAATACACCGCGCAGGCCGGGCACCGCCTCGCCGACATCGTTCATGTCGCCACCGCGCTGCATTTCGGCTCGCCGGTGTTCCTGACCTTCGACGCGAACCAGAAAGCGCTCGCCGAAGCCGAGGGGATGAGCGTGCCGGTCTGAGCCGGTCGTAACATTGTCAGACGTCAAGAATAGCCAGCGCCCCACTGTCGAGCCGTGCGGGAATCGAGTCGATGGGCACGATGATCCCCTCTGAGGTCTTCACCACGTTCGCCGGCCGCAGGTCGAAGACGGCGACATCCCCGCGGACGAAGGCGAGGGAACCGGCGTAGCCTACAGAAAACCGCTCCGGGAGAAGCGAGAAGCCAAGCTCCGCGGTCATCAGATGGATGATTTCCTCCCGGCTGGCGTCATCGCCTGCAATGTCCGGCTGCCTGGTGACAATGCGCGGGCTGTATCGTCCTCCGGCGATGCCAACGAAAGCGACCTGATCGGCGAAGATCTCGTTCTGGAGCATCAGCCGTTCAAAGTATTCGAGCGGCAGGGCGGGTTCCAGCGCAGGCGTTCCCGAGTCGAAGGAGACAATGTAACCGACGGCCGATGGCTTCGTGAACTTCAACCAGGTGCCGGTGAGAGGGTCGAAGGTGAGATCGTGCTCGCGCCCACCCTCTTTCAGCGGCTGGAGTCCTTCGAAGAAGCATCCGCGGTCTTCCGCCCATCGGACGAGCCGTCGGAAGGTCTCGTCGTAAATGGACCACTCGTCGATTTCGCCATACGGTCCACCTGGGCGTAGGCACTCTCCGAAGTCCTCGATGACTTCGTGGAGCGGGCGGTCGCGATCCGGGTGAGGTAGGCGGGCTGGCTCATTCAACTGG
>CAZUVK010000425.1:0-1877 GCA_964623785.1 uncultured Gemmatimonas sp.
GGCGAGGCGATCGACCTGGACCGGGAGGATCCGCTCGAACCAGGTCAGGTCCGAGCGGTCCGGATAGCGCTCCATGAGCAGGAGCAGCTCATCGGAGAGCGCGGCCTCGACCCGTTCGCTTTCCGGGGCATCGGTGTCCGCCACCCTCTTGAGCAGGCCGGCGAGCCCGAGCGCGTCCTGCCCGCTGGCTCGCTGGATCGCCGACACGATCAACTGCCCCCCTTCGCGCAGCTCGCTCGATACATCCTGGCCGGCCTCGAACTTCTTCCGCAGGTCCGAGGTCCAGCTCAGGAACCAATCTGTCCAGGCGACGATCGTGTACTCGTATCGCCGATTCCGCGAGAGGTGGATGACGCCGCTCCAGCGGTCGTTGTCGACGAACCGCATCCTGGACTCCGACCACGAATCGTCGGATTCGACCCGATACCGGATGGCGGCGGCGATCGCGTCATGACCGTCCTTGAAGATGTCGGCGCTCACCTCCAGCGAGTCGCCGACTTCGCGCTTGATGGCATAGCGCCCGCAATCGAGCATGGGCTCGACCCGTTCGATAATGATTCTGCGACTCGCGTCGATGCGCGATCCCTTCACGGTTCCGACCTGGAATGGGGGAATGCGGCAATCGCCCTGGCGCGCGGAGATCGCGAACCGGGCGGCGTCGGGCTGCGATTATACGTGGCGGCGGCGCTTCCTGCCACGGGGGACGGGGTGGAGGGACCGCCGCCCGCGGGGGGCCGGCACCGGATCGCGCGGCCCATCAGATCGCGCGCCGCAGCACGGTGATGGACCGGTCCTCCACCTGGAGCTGTAATCCTCCGCGGAGCACGTGTGGCCCCGTCGCCAGGTTCGGATCGCTCGTCGAGACCACGACGTCCCACGAGAGACCCGGGTTCGAGTTCGGTAGCGTGAAGACCGCGGGCTCGGTCCCGCCGTTGAAGATGAGGAGGAAGGTGTCGTCCACGACGCGCTGGCTCTGCTCGTCCCATTCAAGCATGGCGTCGCCACCGAGCCGCATCCCGAAGCAGCGCGTGGCTCCGCTGTTCCACTCGCTCTCGGACATCACCTGTCCGTCGGGACGCAGCCAGGTGATATCCTCCAGCTCCGATCCGCGGATCCGGCGGCCCTGGAAGAAGTGGCGACGGTGGAATACCGGGTGCTTCCGCCGCAGAGCGGAGACCCGGCGTGTGAAGTCGAGCAGTTCGCGATCGGGCTCCGACAACACCCAGTTCAGCCAGGAGATCTCATTGTCCTGTGCGTAGGCGTTGTTGTTCCCATTCTGCGTCCGGCCCATTTCGTCGCCACCGCAGATCATCGGCACGCCCTGCGAAAGGAGCAGAGTGACGATGAAATTGCGCCGCTGCTTCAGCCGCTGGCGGTTGATCTCCGGATCGTCGGTCGGGCCCTCGACGCCGAAGTTGTAGCTCAGGTTGTGGTTCTCGCCGTCGCGGTTGTTTTCGCCGTTCGCCTCGTTGTGCTTCTCCTGGTAGGTCACCAGGTCCGTGAGCGAAAACCCGTCGTGCGCGGTGATGAAGTTTATGCTCGCGTGGGGCCGCCGGCCGTCCGACTCGTAGAGGTCGCTCGAACCGGTGAGACGGAAACCGAGTTCCGCAAGCGTCCCCTGGTCGCCGCGCCAGAAGGCCCGGACGGTGTCGCGGTAGCGGCCGTTCCACTCCGACCAGAGGATCGGGAAGTTGCCCACCTGGTAGCCGCCGGGGCCTACGTCCCACGGCTCGGCGATCAGCTTGACCCGGGAGATCACCGGGTCCTGGTGGATGATGTCGAAGAAGGCCGACAACCGGTCGACATCGTGCAGTTCCCGCGCGAGCGTCGCGGCCAGATCGAACCGGAACCCGTCGACGTGCATCTCGAGCACCCAG
>CAZUVK010000426.1:0-1866 GCA_964623785.1 uncultured Gemmatimonas sp.
CGTTCATCGACAGAACGTACTCCCGAACCTGGTCGAGAAACTCGACCGTCAGGCTCGCCGGTACCGGGTCGCCCGTGGAGTCGCTAATCGAGTTCGGATCGATGGGACGCCCGCCCGAATGGAACTCATAGTGGAGGTGCGGCCCCGTTGCCTGGCCGGTCGCGCCGACGTACCCGATGAGGTCTCCCTGCTTGACCGCGACACCCGATCGAATCCCCGGCGCGAAACCGCGCAGGTGGGCGTATCGGGTCATCATCCCCCGATTGTGGTTGATGTCGATCACGTTGCCGTAGCTCCCGCCATTGCCCGCGCGCTGGATCACGCCATCGCCGACCGCGTAGACCGGCGTGCCGGAGGTGGCGGCGTAATCGATCCCGTTGTGGGCCCGATTGACCTGGAGGATCGGATGGAACCGGCTGCCGGAGAAGGCCGAGCTGATGCGCCGATACTGGAGTGGGGCGCGAAGGAAGGCGCGCCGAAGCGATTCGCCCGAGCGGTCGAAGTAGTCGTCCTTCTCGTCACCCGCGAGGAAGGAGTAGGCTTCGTAGTCGCGACCGTTGATGCTGAGCTGCGCGCCAAGGACGCGCATCGACCGCGTGGTTCCATCGGGCCGCACGAGTCGCTCATAGAGTACGCGGAACTCGTCGCCGGTTCGGAGATCGCGTGAGAAATCGATCTGCCAGGCGAAGATGCGATCGGCGAGAAGGTCGACCAGACGCACCCTTTCCTCTACGGCGCCCGACCCGAGACCATCCACGATCAGCGCATTGTAGAGCGACGTTTCGACGACGCCGGCGACGACCATGGTGTCGGCGGTGACTTCGACCTCGTGGATGGCGCTGACCCACTCATCCCCCTCCCGGAGGATGTTGAGCGTCCGATCGGCGTCGAGCCGGAACTCGAGTCGGCGGACCGCGCCATCTTCCACCGATCGGTGATAGGCGACGACGGACCCCGGCCTCATCCGCCGCGGGTCCTGGAACTCGGCGAGTTCGCTCAGCAGCTCCCGCGCATCGCCCTCGGCGAGTTGGGCGCGGTCGAGCAGTTGGGAAATCGTCTCGCCCGCATGGAGCGTGTCCTCAAACGATACATCGATGGGGCTCGCGATCGCGGCCGGAAGCAGGCCCGCGGGCTCGGCGGTGATCTCGGACGGCGATCTGGACATGCCGGTAAAGCTGACCAGGGATGCTCCAACGAAAGCGAGCATGATCAGCAGCGCCAGCAGGCGGTACGATTTCGGCATCGTTACGTGGTTCGGCGGTTCTTCCAGGGAGACTGCTCGCGAGGCCATCCCGTCTGGTGGGACGACATCATATAAGTCGTGAATCGCGCTTGCGCCAGATTTTTGATGAAACCACGGGCTTCGTCAGTCCATCTGCCGACGGATAAACGTTGGTATTTCCAGGTCCGTCGGCGTACGGAAGTCGATCGGTCGCATCGCCGCCGCCCGCTCCACACCCGTCGTCGTCGGGGGTCGCTGCATGCCCCCCGCCGGGTTCGGAGTCGAAACCGTGTCGCCGTTCACGACCTTCCGCTGGCGCCACCGGTCTTCCTCGCGATGATCGGGTTCGCGGGGCGCCGGAGGCTCGTTGCGCCGACCAAAGGTCGGTCGGATGACGCCATCGCGCTCATGGGACCGGTCGAAGCCGGTGGCGATGACGGTGACGCGGACGCAGTCGGTCATGTCCGGGTCGTGCACCATCCCCACAATCGTTTCGGCTTCATCACCAGCGGCGGCGCCGATGATGTCGCTGATCGTCTTGACCTCGTCGATCGCCAGGTCCATTCCACCGGTGATGTTGATCAACACACCGGCCGCGCCCTGGATCTGGACGTTGTCGAGCAGCGGCGAGCTGATCGCTTCCT
>CAZUVK010000427.1:0-1820 GCA_964623785.1 uncultured Gemmatimonas sp.
GACCGGATGGCTTCGTCGATCGTCTCGAAGCCATAGGGCCGCGCCAGCTCGACGCCGGCGACGAAATTGGGGATCACGTACCGCGCGCCGAAGATCTCGCGGGCGTCCAGGATCCGTCGGTGCCACTCCTCGCGCCCCACGTACCGCTCCTTGCCCGGCGACACCAGCTTGAAGATCCGCTCATCCCATACCTCGTAGTTGGGATGGTAGATGCGGATCCCGTGCTCCTTGAAGACTCGCGCCTGGTCGGCGGGAAGCGCCTGCGCGACGACCTTGCCGATCCAGCGCCCCGGGAACGCCTCCTCGATCGCCCGGGCGTACCGCCCGTAGAACTCCGCCTCGCGCAGCCCGTCTACCTCCGAGGTGATGCTGCCGCCCGTCAGCGTGTACGCATGCGACGTCCGCGAGACGTCATACTGGTCGATGATGCGGAGCGCCTCGAGTACCTCGTCGACCGGCTTGACGCCCGTGTAGGGGCGCCCGGCCTGCTTGTGCTGCCGCCAGTTGTGGTTGATGTCGCAGAACTGGCATTCCTCCTTCGCCCCGAAGTACTGGCAGAGCCGCAGCACGGTCAGGTAGATCAGGTAGCCCCACTGGATCGTCGGGGCGATCTCCATCACCGATTTCCCGTTCGCGAGCGTATGCCGATAATACTCAGGCATAGGCGGAAATTCGACCGAGGCGAAGGGTTCCTCTTCGAGAAAGAGGGTCAGGACGCCGTCGGGGCCGCGCGTGACGCGGTAAGGCGACCCGGGGTTCACGCGGACGGAAACGATCGTCCGCCGAAGCCCGAAGGGGCCGGCCGTGAGCGCGATCTCTTCCGGCGGCCGACGGAGGGCCGCCTCGCCGAGCTCGCGCAGCGGCTTGTGGTCGAACGAGAAGATGAAGTACGACTTCGGCTTCACCTCGCCGGCTTCGTTGTCGGTGAGGGCGCTCGGGTCGAAGGCAATTCCCGTCCGGAGGAGGTCCTCCTTCAGGACCGCCTCCCGGGGGACGTGCGGATAGCGCTCGGTGAGGTCTTCGAGAAGTCGCGTCCGTTCTTTCATTCGGCTGGGCTCGCGGGTTGAAGTCGCCCGGAAGTTACCGCCGATCCGGCACGAAAGAAACCGTTGGCGCGCCTCAGCGGGCGGACGCCCTCTCGATCCGGTCGTTGACGGCGGCCCACTCCGATTCCTCCGGCGGCGGCTCCACGAGAACCAGCTTGCATCCTTCGTCATCAAGCTGGTGTAGGACCGCGTAGAGCCGGCTCGCGTACCCGCCGGCGTCGCGCGGCATGGCGACGATTCGCGCCACCCCGTCGATCGAGGGCAGCGTCCGGAGCAGTGCCGCAACCTGTTCACTTCCGGCGTTTGCCTCACGAAGAATTGCCGCCGCGCTCGCCGCGGGATCATCTTTCGAGAGCAGGAAAACGGTTGCCCTGGGGGAATAATGGCGCTGCGTCATTCCGGGGGCTGGCCGGGACTCCGTCGCGGTGTATACTCCAGTTGATGGGCGCAACTCGCCGATCGTCGCCGCGATCCGTGAGGCGTCGATCGAGCCGGGCCGGAGAAGAACCGCGTGGGGGCCGGAGAGGTCCACGACCGTGGATTCGATGCCTACCGGGGTCGGGCCCCCGTCGAGCACCAGGTCGATCCGGCCGGCGAGGCCCTTCGCCACGTGTTCCGCGGTCGTGGGCGAGATCTCGGTGAAGCGATTCGCGCTCGGCGCCGCGATCGGCCGGCCGCTTGCTGCGACCAGCGCCGCCGCTACCGGGTGGCTCGGAACGCGCAGTGCGACGGTCGGGAGCGAGGCGGTGGCTTCGTCCGGCACGATCGGGTTCT
>CAZUVK010000428.1:0-1757 GCA_964623785.1 uncultured Gemmatimonas sp.
GATCGCGACGATCGTTTCAACCTCGTGCGGGGCGGCGTCTACGAGATCGTCCTCCCGCCGCCGGAAGGGCGCGAGGTCGCCGCGGAGCATCGCTCGTTTCAATGCATGGGCGGCTTCTTCACGCCCGATCGCCTCCCCCTCCAGGTACTGCTCGAGCAAGGCGTCGTCCGTGGCGGCGATCGTCTCGATGAGTTCGTTGTAGTAACGCTCCTCGATCTCGCGGAACTCGGCGGGGATCTCGACCTCGTCGTACTCACCCGTCTGCGTTCCCGGCTTGTAGATGTGGGCGCGTTCGGTGAAGAGGTTGATGATGCCGCGGAAGTCCTCGCTCGCGCCGATCGGGATCTCCACCGGAATGGCCCGCGGCGTGAGAGTCTCCTTGATCTCCCGGTAGGTCTTCTCGAAATCGGCGTTGGGCCGATCCATCATGCCCACGAAGAAGACGGCGGGGAGTTGTCGTTCGCGCGCGAACTCCCACGCGCGCTCGGTGCCGACCTCGACGCGCGAGACCGCGGAAAGCACAACGATCGCTCCATCGGCGACGCGCACGCCCGCCCTGGTCTCTCCCGCGAAATCGAGATAGCCCGGGGTGTCGATGAAGTTGATCTTGTGGCCCATCCACTCAGCGTAGGCGACCGAGCAGTTCATGGAGATGCCGTGCGCGATCTCCTCGGGAGTGAACATCGTGAGGGCGGTGCCGTCGTCGGTCGAACCGTGTCTGCGGGAAGATCCGCCGGCGTGGCAGCAGGCGTCGATGAGGGTCGTCTTTCCGGCCCCACCATGGCCCAGCAGCACCACGTTGCGGATCCGATCGGTTGTGAAGGCGGGAGCTGATCCCATAAACACCTCCGAGGCAGAAGGGAAGGGGTAGACGGAAGGGGCCCACGTTCGCAATTAGTTACCACTTCGCGGAGGAAGTCAAGGACGGTGAACGCGGGAGAAACGGCTGCATGACGATTCGGAATGACACGCTCCTGGCCGCGGTTTTCGACGTGGACGGAACGCTCGTCGACAGCTGCCGCCTCTACCTGGAATCATACCGTCGGGCGCTGGAGCCGTGGCTCGGGCGAGTCCCGGCGCTCGAGGAGTTCGCGACGAAGAGACCGTCGTCAGAGCTGCACTTTCTCGCCGGGTGGATCGGTGAGGAGGAGGCGCGGAAGTGTCATGTGGAGATGGTGCGTCACTACGAGAAACTGCACACCGCGTACTTCGACGGGATGTACGATGGGGTTCGCGAGATGCTGGCCGCGCTGAGATCGGCGCGGGTGCCGGTGGGCGTGGTGACGGGCAAGGGCGGGGACGCGTGGAGGATCACGACCCGGGAGATGGATCTGGGCGAATTCGATGTCGTGGTGAGGGAAGAGGATGTCGCGGAGCCGAAGCCGCACCCTGGCGGGCTGCTGATGGCCGTGGAGGCGCTCGGGGTCCAGCCGGGATCAGCGCTCTACGTGGGTGATTCGCTGACCGACATGGAGGCGGGCCGGGCAGCGGGGCTGCGGATCGGCGCGGCGTTGTGGCCGAAGACTGACCCCGCGGACCGGGAGGGCTTCCTGCGGGACGTGGCCGAATGGGAGCCGGATTGGCTATTCGAACGGCCGGCAGATGTGACCCGGTTATTTGTTTCGTGGTGCTGACGGCACGGGCGGCGCAACCGGACGACGGACAGACGGGTGGCCACAAAATGCAAAGGGACATAAAATCGGATTGCGAGCCCCCAATGTCATCCTGAGGCGCAGCCGAAGGATCCGCACTTCGGG
>CAZUVK010000429.1:0-1712 GCA_964623785.1 uncultured Gemmatimonas sp.
GGGAAGGCAGGCGTCTTTCCTCTATCACGATCCCGAGGCGACGGTGGGCGGAACTCCGGGAGGCGGCTGGCCGGGCGGAGCGGCGCCGAAGCAGTACGAGGAAAACGATGTGACCCTCTCGCTGTGGGCGAAGCCGAACGGCGTGGGGTCCGGCTACCGGATGTATTTCTACTACACCACCGATGGCAGCGATCCCGAGGGAGCGGGCGGCGAGGGTATCGGCATGACCCGGGTGGTGCGGATGCACTATTCCCACAACGAGGGCGGCGACGACTGGTGGGGGAGCGCCAGCATTCCGAAACCGGCGGAGGGAACGGAGTTGAGGTACAAGATCGGGATTTTCAAGGAAGGGGCGTCCAGCGTGTACCCCTCGGGGGCGGATTCGGTGTCGCGCAAGAAACGGATGATGACCGTTTTCGAAATCGACGGTTTCGACGCGGAGCATGTCGTCCACGCGCCGCACAACGACTACGGCGCCCCGGAAACGGGACTGGCGGAGGGTTTCCATGTGCTGCGCGCCCGGGCTTTCCTCAGGCGCGAGGGCAAGGCGTCGCTCTACAACACCTTCGTCCAGACCTTCTACCACGATGCCCGCAGCCCGGAGGGGCAGATCGTTTTCCCCGCCGCCGACGGAGCCACGGTCGGCGGCAGCGAATACGGCGTGGTGGTGCGCGCCGATCGCTCGACGACGGAGGTTTGGTACCGTATCGACGATGACGAAGCCTCGAACGACGACGCCGTGACCGGAGTGGATAACGGCAACGGCTCGTGGGCGCGGGCGTCCGAAGTGACGGCCGGAACCGGCATCTCGCCGGCAGACCCGGATCATGTCCGCGAATTCCGCTTCAACTACGTGAACATCCCGGCAAGCGGCGCCGCGGCGATCCAGGTGCGCCTGAAGGAGATCAGTTCGGCGGCGGACAACGGGCTTTCCGACGAAGAGGGGCATTTCACCACCCTGACCCGCACCGTGAACGCCGACGGCCCCGATCTGCGGATGTTCGTCGCCTTCCCCGCCGCCGACGGAACGGCCATCGACGACAGCTATCTTTTCAAAGCGTACTTCTCGAAGGCCTTGGCCGAGGGCCTGGACGAAGCCCAGCTCAAGGCGCGTTTCTCCGTCCGTCATGGCGCGGAGGACACCTGGCCCGCCGTCGCGGAGGAACTTGATGCGGAGGCGCTTTCCATCGTCTGGAACGAGACCGCCGACTATCACGCGCTGGCCTTCGCGCTGCCGGATCTCTACGACGGACGGCCCGGGTTCCTCAGGCGCGCCGAGATCCTCCATGACCGCCCCGATCCTCTGGCCGACCGTGTCGCGACGCGGCTCTTCACTTCGTTGCCGGGAAGCAATCCGCGCGTGACGATTCTCCAGCCGCAGGAGTTCGACGCGAACGGGAATCCGGTGGAGATCGTACTTCCGGCCGGCGGCGCGCCGCTCGATTTCACCGTGCGGGTGGAGACCGACACGCTCGTCACGCAGGTCGATCTCGCCTTCGCCATCGGCGGCGGTGTGCTGACACCGGTGGACGCCGATCCCGGCACCCCCGGCATCCAGCCGGAGATCGACGGGCCGCGCGCGTTCTGGGATTTCGTCTGGAGCATCGCCGCGCCGGGCTCCCATCGCCTGGTCGCGACCGCCACTTCACCCGGCGGTGTCGGCACCTCCGTGCGCAATGCGACGGTGGTGAGCCCGCCGGCGGTGATCGATG
>CAZUVK010000430.1:0-1156 GCA_964623785.1 uncultured Gemmatimonas sp.
CCACCCCCGATGATGATGACCTTCGGCCTTTCGGCGCTCATGACGCGCCTCCTCCGTACCGGGTTTGCCTTGATTGTCCGGGGCCTCTATTCACCCCACTCGGTTCGCGCGCCCCCTGGCTCGTCGCGCGCGGACCGCAAACGCAAGAAACCCCCCGCCTTCCCGAGGAAGTGGGGGGTCCTGGCACCATCGCGACATGGTTCAGACCGGAACTGGCAGAAGACTCCTGAACGAGTTGCGGGCCCGATTGAGTCGGCTCTTGACCGTTCCCACGGGAATCCCGATCGCCTCGGCGATCTCCTCGTATGAGAGGTCCTCGACCTCCCGCATCACGAACGGGATCCGATGGTGCTCGTCCATCCGTTCGATGGCGGTGTCGATCGCTTCCCGCAGCTCGCTCCGATACGTCTCCTGCTCCGGATCGGCCACATCCGCCTGGAACTCGATGGGCCGCGATGCCCCGCCGGTCGGTGAAGACTCGGGCCGCAGCTCTGAGAAGACCGTTTCCCGACGACGCGACCGATTCCTGAACTCGTTCTTCAGGAGATTGTTCGCGATCGTGTGAATCCAGGTAGAGAACTTCCGACTCGGATCGTAACTCTCCCGGGCGCGATGGATACGCAGAAAGGTATCCTGCGTGAGATCCTCCACCCGTTCCTCGTCGTTCAGCCGTTTGCGCAGGAACCCCTGGATACGGGGCTCGTATCGCTCCATCAGCAAACGGAAACCGTACTCGTCTCCATCCGTGTAGCGCTGGAAAAGCTGCTCATCAGTAAGATCCGCCATCGGAATGGCCGATAACTCTGAACGGAGTCGCGGGCGGAGCGGGTGGTGTGAAAGCCCGCGCCAGGTCGGGTGAGACTCACATCTGCGCGTGGAAGTCTTCATGGTGAGAATATAGTGCCGGAACACCGTTCTGTCGAGGGTTCCGGCGCCTCTCACCCACTTCCATTGCGCCTCGATTGTCGGCCCGGCGGGGGGGAGTCAGACGCGCTTTTTCGAGGGCCCGTCGCCTTCTCCCGCTCCTCTCGACCGCGTTCCGGGCTCGCCCGGAGCCGCTTCGCCGCCGCCACCCGCCCTTTCGGTGATCGACCGATAACGATTCGGGCCGGAGGATGGGCTTCCGGGACCTGGTCTGGCCGGGCGGGCGGGTGGG
>CAZUVK010000430.1:1166-1672 GCA_964623785.1 uncultured Gemmatimonas sp.
GAGGTCGGCGCCGGCTGGCTTCGGCGGCCATCTCCTCGCGCTGAGCCTCGAGCGCCTCGTGGAGCGCCGCGCGGCTCCGGGATCGGTGTCGGTGGTAGGCGACCGCCACGGCCGCGAAGAAGAGCAGCGACATCAGCGTCCACTGCCACCAACGTGGGTCCAGTGCATCCGTCGCCGCCGGCCGCCAGTAGTAGAAGATCGCAAGCACGAATAGCACGATCACCAGCACGACCGCCACCAGGGTGGTCCAGTCGATTCGTCCCGTGGTCCTGGTTCGCATGCGCTTCGCCGGTTCGTGGTCCACCACCCGTTAGTGCACGAACCACACCGCAGGCAAATCATTGTGGCTCAGGAACCTGCACGGTAAACACATGTATCACGAAGGGTGCCGCTTCCAGGTCCGAGAAGGCCGACTTTTCCCCCATCCCAGACTCTTCGAGTCCTCTCCGGGTGGGCACGGATGAGGGCCTGGAAGCGGCAGAAAAAGGGTGAAGCGTGAAGTGAGA
>CAZUVK010000431.1:0-1652 GCA_964623785.1 uncultured Gemmatimonas sp.
CGCGTTCGAAGGCGCGGCGTCGATGGCCGGCATTTCGGTGCCACTGCTGTTCGAGCAGGCCTACGAGGACTATCGGATCTATTCGACGGAGAACCCGTGGCCGGGATTCGCCGAACCCGACACGACGAGGTTCATGGTGATCGAGCAGCGGTGCGGGCGCGAGGACGGGCGCGAAGTCCGAGACGCGCGGCGCGATCGGGGCGCCAATCGGAGGAGTGCAAACGCCGATGTGGATGCTGATGACGACCCGAGTGCTTCCGCGAGTGATACAGGGGACCGTGGTCAGGGCGACGGGGGAGATGGCGAGCCGTGCCCGCCCCGGACGGTGCTGGTGCCGCGGGACTCCGCCGCGATCATCAACAGCCCCGTGTTACCGGCATCCATCTACAACCGCGGCAACTGGCTGGCCGGCGAGCGGGAACTGAACGAGGTGGCGGAGCTGCTCGGGGCCTCCCGGTGGCGGGGATTCTTTTCGCGCGCGCCTCGCCTGTACTGGAATCCGATCGACGCGGGGCTCTTCCACTACAACCGGGTCGAAGGCCTCAGTGTAGGGACGAAGGCGGGTATCGACGTCGAGCCGCTCTCGGCATCTGCTGCGCTTTGGGTCGGTCTGACGGATCGCTCCCCCTCCTTCTCGGTCGACCTCGAACGCAGGCGGCTCGGCGGCGTGGAGTCGGTGAGCGTGTACCGGCGGGTCGAGGCGTTTTCGCCCGTGGACAACCCCTTCGCGCTCGGGAACTCACTCTCCGCGTTTCTCTTCGGTCGCGATGACGGCGACTACTTCCGCGTGCTCGGGGCGAGCGCCGCCAGCGAGCACAACCTCTCGGACCCCCTGTCGGCGACGTTGCGCGGGTACGTCGAGCGACACTCCTCCATCGAGAAGTCGACGGATGTGAGCGTGCCATACTGGACGAGGGACAAGCTGTTCCGCGAGAACCCGCCGGCCGACCCCGCGGATCAGCTCGGTGGCGAGCTGACGATCCGGTACCGGTTCGGCCTGGACCCCGCGGGATTCCGGTTCGGCGCGAACCTGGGAGTTCGCGCGGAGACCGGGACGTTCGGGTTCGTCATGCCGTCGGGCTCGATCTTCACCACGTTCCCGCTCCCCGGGTCGCTGGTGGGCGCGCTGGAGGTGGCGGGGGGGACCTCCACGGGCGAGGTGCCGTTGCAGCGACTCTGGTACGTTGGGGGGCCAGGATCGGTGCGGGGGATCCGTCCCGACGACCGCGCCGTGGGGAACTCCTTCTGGTGGGGTCGCGCGGAGATGGGAAGAAACCGCCCCGGCGCGCGGCTCGTGGTTTTCGGCGACGCGGGCTTCGCAGGCGACCGCGAGAATTTCGACCTGGATCCGACGCTGCTCTCGGCTGGCGTTGGTATGAGCTTCCTCGACGGGCTGATCCGCGCCGATGTCGCGAAGACGTTGCGTGGCGGCACGGGGTGGTCCTTCCACGTTCATCTGGATGCGCCGCTGTAGAACCGGCTTGGCCGAGCTGAGCCTCTCTGCCCTGAGGCCGTCGTGGTGTCTCCTGAGGCCCTCGTGTGTCATCCTGAGGCGCAGCCGAAGGATCCGCACGTGGCCATCCGCGCCAGACGCGAAGTGCGGATCCTTCGGCTGCGCCTCAGAGGGTGTTGACAAAATATCCTTCGGGCTG
>CAZUVK010000432.1:0-1626 GCA_964623785.1 uncultured Gemmatimonas sp.
ATCTCCCGCCGACTCGTGGAGATGATGCATGGCACGATCGGCGTGGAGAGCCGCCAACCCCAGGCCGCTCCCCTCGATACCGGCGGACTCCATCCCCAGCCGTTCGAATCGATCGAAGATCTGGCCGAGCCGGTCCTCCGGCAGCCCGGGGCCGGAATCGCGAACGTGGATTCTGACACCCGTTGAATCCACAGTCCAGCCGACGATGATATCGCCTGCGTAACGACTGAACTTCACCGCATTCGAAAACAGGTTGAGGAGCACCTGCTTCAGTCGGTTGTGATCGGCGATGACGAGCGCGTCTCGGACACTTCCGGGATCGACCCGGACCTGGATGTCGCGGCGACTGGCGAGCGGCCGGAGCATGTCGAGAGCATCGGCAACCACGGGGTCGATCTCCACCGTCCGGAGGTCGAGCGGGATCCTGCCCTCGCGCACCGCGGCGAGATCCAGCGTCTCGTCCACGAGATGGAGCAGGTGGCGCCCGGCCGAGGAGATCTGCTCCACCGCCTCCGCGATCCGCGGGTCATCCCGTGCCTCGAGGAGCTGCGCCCACCCGAGGATGGCGTGCAGTGGAGTCCGCAGCTCGTGACTCATCCGCGAGAGGAATTCGTCGCGAGCGGCGCCAGCCCGTTCCGCGGCTTCCAGCGCCCGGATTCGCTCGGTGACATCGCGAAGCGTGATCAGCACGCCGCGGAGGTCATCGTCATGGATGAGGTTCTTGGCGACCGCCTCCAGATGGCGCCATGCGCCGTCCAGCCCCTGGAATCGGTAGGTGGCGCGCGCGACCGATCCCGGTTGCGCGATCGTGCGCTCGAACGAACGGATCACGGCCTCGCGTTCCTCTGGGTGGATGCGATGGATTCCGAAGAGGCCGCGCGGATCGTCCGCGTCGGTACCGAGCAGATCGGACGCGGACTCGCTTTCGAAGACCACCTGGCCATTACCATCGAGCACGATGATGGCGTCCTGGATGTTGGCCACGAGAGCTGACAGCCAGGGTGACTCCCGGGAGATTGCGGGTGCGGCGGAGAGGGTGGACATGGTGGGTCAGAGCGGAGGTTGGCGGAGGATGTGGTCTCGATTGCGGACGGGTGGGGACGGGCGAAAGCGAGGGGGCGGTCCGGTTCAGTCGCTGCTCCTGTCGTTCTCGACCAGGCGTTCGATCTCCTCGGGATCCCACTCACGGATGCGATCCAGCTCCGCGCGGATCTCGGGGTAGGGAGACCGCATGCACTCGAGTCGGCGCTGGCGGGCGGCGAACGCGACGCCCTTCGCCTCGTCCAGGCGCCCGGCATCGATGCAAGCGTTGATGAGGGCATCGTAGACGAGAGGATGGGGGTACTTTCGCAGCAGGGCCCGCAGGTCGGGGATCGCCGCCGCCCGTGAATCGGGGTCGGCGATATCCATCGCGAGCAGCTCATGCGCGACTTCCTCGCGGCGCGACAACAACAACCGTAGGTCAGCGGGATAGGTGGTGGAATCGTACTCCCCGAGATTGCGGCCGGGTGGCAGCTCGCGCCCCAGGATCGTATTCACCAGCGCCGATCCGGGGAGAAGATCGTCACCGCTGGCGCCATTTCCGTCGCCGAGCATCCGATCGCGGAACCACCGGCGCAGGCTCAT
>CAZUVK010000433.1:0-1620 GCA_964623785.1 uncultured Gemmatimonas sp.
GAGCTTTCGGAGCGGTCCGATCCCCCGCTCGGTGTGTTGGGTCCCGCCCCACCAGACCCGCACCGGCTTCCGCGCGATCGTCCCGTAGAGGAGCGCGATCGCCGTGCGGATCCCCATCTCGTTGGTGATGACCGCGTCGGGCCGGAGGCGGATGAGATCGACGAGGTTCCCGAGCGGCGCGTGGAAGTACTTCTCCTCGTACACCTCATCCTTGCCGATCTGGCGCCGGCGGGTGAGCCCCGCGGATCGGAGAACCGTGACACCGGCGAGCGCGCCCTCGTCGTCGGCCCACGCGGCGCGATTCGCTTCGGGGCCGGATGGGAGGACCCAGGTGTCGAAGGCTTCGCCGATCCCGCGATAGAGGGGGATGCGGTACGGCGCGATCGTGTTGACGAGGATGGCGACCTTCCTCCGGGCAGCCGTCATCTCGACCGGTTCCGCCCTCTCACGCCCGGCACTGGTTGCAGCGGTGTGGCGACCAACGGGCCGGGCATCGCGGGGGCGATCCCAGGCCGCGCATCCGGCCGCTGCTCGGTCCGCGGTTCGGACACCGGGCGGCGACGGGCGCCTTCATAGGCGACGGCCACCGCGGCGACGAACATCACCCAGATCAGGTTGTTCTGACGCAGAAGCCCGCTCTCGCTGAGGTTGCTCAGCACGATGAAGAGGATCGCGAGCACCGGCCACGCCGCTTCCGGCGTGATGGAGGCGCGCAGCGTCGCGAGCGCCTTGCGCGCGGCCAGCATGACGACGAGCCCCGTCGCGGCGACCCCGACCAGCCCGAGCTCGAGCCAGATGTCCATGAAGCCGTTGTGCGCCCCGTCCGCGGACCAGCCCGCCTCGCGCTGGACGAGATCCCGAAGCGGGTTCTGGTCGATCCAGAACGCCGAGTACCCGACGCCCAGCCACAGATCGGCCCGTCCGGCCTCGAGGATCGCCGCCCACAGCGCCGTCCGGCCGGTGAGCGTGGCGTCGCTGCCGATCGTCTCGAGCGCGACCTCCAGGTTCCCCGCGAGAAACAGCCCGACCGCGCCGGCGATCAGGATCGCGCCGGCCAGGATCGGCGCGCCGCGAGTGACCTTCCAGCGCAGCACGCCGACGAGCGGAAGCACCGCGAGAATCGTCGCCAGCGTGACCATCGACGTTCTGGACTGCGAGAAGAACAGCATGCCGACCGCCAGGAGCACGCCCGGGGCGTAGACCCACCAGCGCCGCCTGTCGGCCAGGCCGAGCAGGATGAACATCCACGCGGTCAGCGCCGCGATCCGGCCCATCGTGTTCTTGTGGCTGAAGATCCCCTGCCACGCGCCGAAGTTCGCGCCCGAATCGATCCCGTACTCCGGCATGAAGATCACCGTCCCCAGGCTGAGGACGAGCGCCAGCCCGAGCGTCCAGGTGATGAGGCGGATGATCTGGAGGGGCGTGAACCGCGCGACGAGGTACCACCCGAACGCCGTGGTCAGCATCAGCGCGATGCTCCGCCGCAGCGTCAGGTCCGGCGCGACGGACCACATCACCGACACCATGGCCAGCGCGATTGCGAGGAGCATCGCCGGCTGCCGCACCGCGATGCGGACGAAGCTCTTCACCCGGAACACGACGAAGAACGCCATGGCCCCG
>CAZUVK010000434.1:0-678 GCA_964623785.1 uncultured Gemmatimonas sp.
CGAGTTGAAGACGCCGCTCACGGCAATCCGCGGATACAGCGAGACGCTGCTCGACCCCGACCTTCCACCCGAGCTCACCCGGCGGTTCGCGGAAATCGTCAAGACGAACTCCGACCGCCTCCAGCGGATCGTGGATGACCTGCTCGACCTCTCCCGGATCGAAGCCGGCGGCTGGCGCGTGGAGCCCGAGCCCGTGGATGTGGGGGTGCTCGCCCGCTCGGTGTGGGAGGCGGAAGCTTCCTCTTCGAAGCAGCAACAGATTCAGCTCGTGATCGATGCGGAACCGGGGCACGAATGGGTTCGGGCGGACCCCGGCGGGCTGCGACAGATCTTCACGAACCTCTTCAACAACGCGGTCCGATACACCTCGGCGGGCGGGAACGTGACCGTTCGGACGAAGGGCGCCGGCGGGCCAGGGGACGCCGGGAATGGCGGGTCACCGGAAGTCGGGGAATGGACCGTGGTCGAGGTCGTGGACACGGGAACGGGCATGAGCCGCGTGCACCTGGCTCGGATCTTCGAGCGATTCTACCGGGTCGATCCGGCCCGGTCCCGCGAGGAGGGAGGAACCGGGCTCGGGCTCGCGATCGTGAAGCATCTCGTCGAGGCGCATGGCGGCTCGATCGAGGCTGACAGCGAGGTGGGGCGGGGGACGACGATCCGGTTCACGCTGCCCGG
>CAZUVK010000434.1:688-1591 GCA_964623785.1 uncultured Gemmatimonas sp.
GTGACAGGTTCGAGACATATCCACGCGGTGATGGTGACATCTCTCCCCGACGTTTCTCCGTGCGGTACCCACATGGGAACACGGCGGATGAACTCGTCAGGAGAGGCGACCTTGAACGTTTTCGCGAAGCGAAGTTCGGCAGTATCGGCTGGAAGGCCGCGCACGTGGGCCTGGAGCACAACTCGCGGGGTGGTCTCCGCGCTCGGGATCATGGTGGCGACGGTGCTCGGCGCGCCATCGATCGCTATCGCGCAATCCGAGGGCAGCGCGGTACGGATCGTCGGGCGGGTCGTCGACTCGGAGACCGGGCGCGGCCTCGTCGGGGCGCGGGTCGCGGCGCAGGAGGCGTCGCAGGCAACGCTGACGGGGATCGATGGCCGTTACGTGCTGAATCTCACGGCCGCGGGCCCGATGAACATCAGCGCGATGTATCTGGGCTACGCGGAGCATGTAGTCACCGGGATCGACGCCAACGGCGCCGCCGCGGTGAACATCGACTTCCACATGACCCCGGCGGCGATCGCTCTCCAGGGAGTCTCGGTCACCGTCGCGGGTGACCGGGGTTCGGTGAGTCGCTCGATCGAGGAGCAGCGCGGCGCGATCGGCGTGGTCAGCGCGATCACCGCGGAGCAGATCTCCCGCAGCCCCGACGGCGACGCGGCGGCGGCGGTTCAGCGAGTGAGCGGCGTGACCGTCCAGGACGGGAAGTTCGTCTTCGTCCGCGGTCTCGGCGAGCGCTATACGAACACGTCGCTCAACGGGAGCCGCATCCCCAGCCCCGAGCCGGAACGAAAGATGGTCCCCCTCGACCTCTTCCCCTCCGGCCTGCTCCAGACGATCACCACCTCGAAGACCTTCACCCCGAACCTGGCGGGCGACTTCAGCGGCGCGCAGATCGACATC
>CAZUVK010000435.1:0-1567 GCA_964623785.1 uncultured Gemmatimonas sp.
ACCGGACGAATCCCGCGCTGAGGATCGCGATCTCGGCCAGCGTCTCCTCGTCGGGCTCGATGTTGACGGTGGTGTCGGCGAAGAAGATCAGCTCCTTCTCCAGAACGAGCATGTAGAGACCGGCGACCTTCCGAACGCCGCGAGCGGTGCCGATCGTCTGAAGGGCGGGCCGGAGGGTGTCGGGGTAGTGCATCTCCTCCCCCGCGACCATCCCGTCGACATCGCCTTCCTTCACCATCATGCAGGCGAAGTGGAGGGTTTGCCGGACGTGGTCGCGAGCCTCGGCGAGGGTGACGCCCTTTCGCTGGCGCAACTCGTAGAGCCTGCGGGCGTACCGCTCGCGAGTCGTGCTTTCGAGCGCGGGATCGACGACGCGCATCGCGTCGAGGGAGATGCCGAGGGATTCCGCCGTGGCCTGGATCCGGTCGATCCGGCCGAGCAGGACCGGGTACGCGATCTTCTCCTCGACGATGCGCGCGGCGGCGCGGATGATCCGCTCGTGCTCGCCTTCGGGGAATACGATTCGCTGCGGGCGCCGCATCGCCTGGTTGAGAATCCCGCGCATGACCTCCATGCCGCGACCGAGACGGGATTCCAGCGCTTCGCGGTAGTGGGCGAGGTCGATGTTCACCCGGGCCACCCCGGAGTCGATCGCCGCCTGGGCGACCGCCGGCGCGACCCAGAGCATGATTCGCGGGTCGAACGGCTTCGGAATCAGATAGTCGGGGCCGAACCGGAACCGCTCATCGCCATAGGCCCGTTCGACGGATTCCGGAACGTCCTGCCGGGCAAGGGCGGCGAGGGCCTGGGTCGCCGCCATCTTCATCTCGCTGTTGATCGCGCGGGCGCGCACATCCAGTGCGCCCCGGAAGATGAACGGGAAACCGAGGACGTTGTTGATCTGGTTCGGGTAGTCACTCCTGCCCGTCGCCATGATCGCGTCCGGGCGAACCGCCATCACCTCTTCGGGAGTGATTTCGGGGTCCGGGTTGGCAAGCGCGAAGATGACCGGGCGCTCCGCCATATCGCGGATCATGTCGCCCGAAATTGCGTTCGCGGCCGAGAGGCCCACGAGGATGTCCGCGCCGCGCAGCGCCTCCGTGATCGTGCGGAACGGCGTGTCGCGCGCGAACCGGGCCTTGTACGGATCGAGATCGTCGCGCTCCCGGTGGATGATGCCGTCGATATCGGCCATCAGGATGTTCGCGCGGTCGACGCCCAGGAGAACGTAGTGCTCCGCGGTCGCGATCGCGGATGCGCCGGCGCCGGAAAAGACCACCCGGACCTGGTCGATCGGTTTGTCGACCAGCTCGAGAGCGTTGAGCAGGGCGGCGCCGGAAATGACGGCCGTACCGTGCTGGTCGTCATGGAAGACCGGGATGTCGAGCCGGCGCCGGAGTTCTTCCTCGATGTAGAAACACTCGGGCGAGCGGACATCCTCCAGGTTGATTCCGCCAACGGTCGGCTCCAGCAGCTCACAGAAGCGGATTACGTCTTCCGGGTCCGTCGCGTCGATCTCCAGGTCGAAGACGTCGATGTCGGCGAAGCGCTTGAACAGCACCGCCTT
>CAZUVK010000436.1:0-1548 GCA_964623785.1 uncultured Gemmatimonas sp.
GCTGGACAATCGACCAGGCGGCGGTCCACGACCATCCGGCGGCAGTGGAGAAGGTCGTGGAGGAGACGGGCGCGGAGGAAGTTAAGGCGATCATCCACTGTCAGGGATCGACGTCGTTCGCGCTCTCGGCGGTCGCGGGGCTGCTTCCGAGAGTGAGCACGATCGTGAGCAACGCCGTCTCACTGCACCCCGTGGTTCCCCGGGAGGCGTGGCTGAAGCTGAAGGTCGCCGTGCCGCTGATGGCGCGGCTGACTCCGTTCGTGAATCCGCGATGGGGCCTGGAGGCGCCGACCGTCCTGGCGCGCGCGCTCACCGCGTTCGTGCGGCTCACGCACCGGGAGTGCGACAACGTCGTCTGCCGGTGGGCGAGCTTCGCGTACGGCGTGGGTTTCCCGACGCTCTGGCGCCATGAGAACCTGGACGAGGTGACGCACGACTGGCTCACGGACGAGTTCGCCGAGGTTCCGCTCAGCTTCTTTCTCCAGATGCGGCGTTGTGTGGCGGCGGGCCGCCTGGTCGCGTCTGACTTGCCGGCGGCACTCCCGGCCGATATCACGGCCCAGCCGCCTCGGACCGACGCGCGGTTCGCCTTTTTCGCCGGCGAGCTGAACCGCTGCTTCCTCCCCGAAAGCCAGCGTCGGACGTTCGCGTGGTTCGAGGGCCACCGGCCGGGCCGGCACTCGCTGCACGTGGTCCCCGGATACGCGCATCTGGACGTGTTCATGGGGAAGGACGCGCATCGCGACGTGCTGCCGACGATGATCGCTGAACTCGACCGATCGACCTGAGGAGGTCTCATGACCATACCCGCCAGGCTGCGCCAGCAAACGGGTCGACACGCGCTCGTGGACGGGATCCCGTTCACCCTGCCGGTCGCGTCCAGCGGCAGCCCCGCGCTGATGGCGGCGTTCCCGATCAACGCTGACCGCGCGGCGAAGCTGCTGCCCGGAAACGAGCTGCATCCGATCCGCGTGCTCGGGAAGGGAGTGCTGCTCATCGCGGTGATCGACTATCGTCAGACGAACATCGGCAAATACGTCGAATACAGTATCGGGATCGGTTGCACGCGGGGTCGCCGGACGGCGCCGCTACCGCTGGCCGCGCTGTTCCGACGACGGCACGGGTTCGGCCAGTACGTCATCGACCTGCCGGTCAGTTCCGAGATCTCCGTGAAGGGCGGGAAGGGCATCTGGGGGATGCCGAAACATCAGGCGAATCTGGACTTCGAGATCGGGGCGGAAAAGGTGAGGAGCCGCTATGACCTCGATGGCCGGATGGTCGCCGAGGTGGAGGTCGTGAAGCCGGCCCGCGCGAACTTTCCGATCAGCCAGAGCGCGGTGAACTGGTGCACGTACCGCGGGATGCTGATGAAGTCGGAGATCCACTTCAAGGGCAGGATCGGGTTCTCGCTCCGCCGTCCCGGTTCCGCGCGGTTCACGCTGGGTGACCATCCCCGGGCGGACGCCCTGCGTGAACTCGAGATCGGTGATCGACCGTTCTTCAGCGGCTTCCTTCCCGAGTCGACCGGGGTGCTGGATGACCATGTGG
>CAZUVK010000437.1:0-1535 GCA_964623785.1 uncultured Gemmatimonas sp.
CTCGAACTCGACCCGGCCGGCGTATTCCTCGGCCATGGTCCGACCGACATCGAGGAAGAGCCCCTGCGTGAACTTGAGGATGTTCGCCTTGTGCGCGAGCGTGACCTTCTTCCGGTTGTTGGCGATCGCGTACTCGAAGGCATAGCGGAGGATGCGCTCGACGCCGAAGCGGGTGACGATCATCACCGACTCGGCCGCGGCGCGCGGGTCGCCGCCGATCCCCACGTAGTGTTCGATGCCGCTGTACAACCCTTCCGTGTTCTCGCGGATGAGAACGAGATCGATATCCTGGTACCGGTAGTCGGGGAGGAGCGTGCGCGCGGGACGGACGTTGGCGTAGAGGTCGAACTCCTTGCGCAGCGCCACGTTGATCGATCGGAACCCGACTCCGACGGGCGTGGTGAGCGGCCCCTTGAGCGCGACCCTCGTGGTACGGATGGACTCGAGCGTTTCCTCCGGCAGCGGCGTGTTCGTGGCCTCGAGTGCCGCGACGCCGGCGATGCGCCGGTCCCACTCGATCGGCGCGCCGGTCGCCTCGATCACGCGTACGACCGCTTCGGTAATGGACGGTCCGATGCCGTCGCCGGGGATCAGTGTGATGGTGCGCAAAATATCCGATTCTTCCGTGATTCGTTGGTGATGAAATGGGGCCGCTACAACAGGTGTCCCCCGTCGACGGGGATCACGGCGCCGGTGACGTGGCGCGCCATCTCCGATGCGAGGAAGACGGCGACGTTGGCGACGTCCTGCGGGTCGCCGAGCCGGAGGAGCGCGGATTGTTCACGCGCCCGGTCCAGTACCTCCGCCGGCACGCCCTCGATGACGCGGGTGGTGCGGATGTACCCCGGCGCCACCGCGTTGACATTGACGTTGCTGGGGCCGAGCTCCAGCGCCGCCGCCCGCGTCAGCGCGATCAGGCCGGCCTTGGACGCGCTGTAGTTCGCGAGACCGAACTCGCCGCGGATCGCGTGGACCGACGCGATATTGATGATCTTGCCGTTCGACTGCGCGCGGAAGTGGGGCGTGACGGCGCGGATGAGGTGGAAGGCGCCGGTGAGGTTGGTGTCGACCACCGTCCGCCACTGCTCGTCGGTGAGCCGCCAGAGGGCGCGGTCGCGCGCGACGCCGGCGTTGTTGACGAGGACGTGAATCCCACCGAGTTCCTCGACCGACCGCTCGACGAAGGCGTCGACGGCCGCGGCGTCGCGGACGTCGCACTCCTCCGAGTACACGCGGACCTCGAGCTGCGCGATCTCTCGCGCGGTGCGTTCGGCCTCGCCCGCGAGGTCGGGGTCGCCGTCGAGGTTGAAGTAGTTGAAGGCGACGTGCGAGCCGTTACGGGCGAACTCGAGGGCGATCGCCCGGCCGATCCCCGTCGCGCCACCGGTGACGATGACACACTGGCCGCGGAGGGAGCGGTTGGAGAGGAGCGGAGCCGCCCGCGGGTCCTCCACCACCTGCTCGAGGAGCAGGTCAACGGCGTTCTCCACGTCGAGTCGCGCCGGTACGGACGGGACGACCGGGGTCGATGTCCC
>CAZUVK010000438.1:0-1517 GCA_964623785.1 uncultured Gemmatimonas sp.
GAAGGCATAGTCCGGATCGTCCGGGGATCCGATGCGCAGCTCGCGAACAACCGACATTTCCGGGATCTCGTCCGGTTCAAACTCATCCGCGGCATCGCCGCACGCCGGGATCGCCGCCGCGACGGCCAGAACGAGGACGGAACGGACCGGGGCGGGCCGGGAACCTCGCGTGCCGCCGCGGCCCTCGACGATCATCCCTCCACGAACAATCCCGGCGCCACCGCGCGGGTTGCGACGTTCGGACATTGCGTGCTCCTCTATCGGGCGGGAGACGGGGCTACACGTACGCGACTATCCGATCCTCAAACCACCACAAACGGGTAGGGGGCGACGTCATCCCCGTCAAGATGACGCCACTCGGCCGGAACCCGCCCCGGCGGGCCGGAATCGATCGGCACCGCCGTCACCCCCATCTCACTTCTCACTTCCGCACCCCCGCCCGTTGAACGCCCGATCGATCGCCGCTAGCTTTCGGGGCTGTGCCGGCGCGGGGTCGCGCCGGACCACCCAGGCCGAACGAACGAAAGCATGTCGCGACTCCAGGACGAGGTCCGCCGCCGGCGGACCTTCGCCATCATATCCCACCCCGACGCGGGGAAGACGACGCTCACGGAGAAGCTTCTCCTCTATGGCGGCGCGATCCACCTTGCGGGCAGCGTCAAGGCACGGCGCAGCTCCCGTCACGCCACGAGCGACTGGATGCAGATGGAGCAGGAGCGCGGCATCTCGGTCACCTCGAGCGTTCTGCAGTTCGAGTATGAGGGGATGCAGGTCAATCTCCTCGACACGCCTGGCCACGCCGACTTCTCGGAGGATACCTACCGCACGCTCATCGCGGCCGACAGCGCCGTGATGCTCCTCGACAACCGGCGTGGGGTCGAGGAACGCACGCGGCAGCTCTTCGAGGTCTGCCACCGCCGCCGGACCCCGATCTTCACCTTCGTCAACAAGTGCGACCGCGCGGGGATGGAGCCCCTGCAGCTCCTCGATGACGTCGAACGCGATCTCGGTCTCAAGTGCTACCCGATCACCTGGCCGATCCTGGACGGAGCGCGGTTCCTCGGCGTCTATCATCGGCTGCTCGGTTCCATCTTCCTCTTCGAGAAGGGGGAGGATCACGGGGGAAGCCGCGCGAACATGCGGGTCCGTTCGATCGAAGACGGGGAGGTCGCCTCGCTGATCGGGCTGCCGGCACACGAGCGGCTCATGGAGGAGATCGAGCTCCTGGAGATGGCCGGCACCGCGTTCACTCCCGAGACACTGCTGTCCGGTGAGGTCTCGCCAACCTACTTCGGCAGCGCGCTCACCAACTTCGGCGTCGAACCGTTCCTCACGTCGTTCCTGGAACTCGCGCCGCCCCCGGTCGCGCGCGAGTCGTCGATGGGCCCGGTCCAACCCGATGACCCGGCGTTCACCGGGTTCGTCTTCAAGATTCAGGCGAACATGGACCCGAAGCACCGGGACCGGATCGCGTTCGTGCGCGTCTGCTCCGGCCGGTTCGAGGCGGGGATGCAGGC
>CAZUVK010000439.1:0-1506 GCA_964623785.1 uncultured Gemmatimonas sp.
AGAAGTCAGAAGTCAGAAGTCAGAAGTCAGAAGTCAGAAGTCAGAAGTCAGAAGGGGGCGGGGAGAGGGGTCGAAGGGACTCGTGGCCATCGGGAAGGCACCGCGGCCCGGATCATGACACGAAACGCGAATCTCACGGACGATCTCACCCTTCTGACTTCTGACTTCTGTCTTCTCCTCAAGAAATGTTTCGTAGCTGGGAGGTCATGAGGCGGCTCGCGCCGCTGGTCATCGCGTTCTGGCGGGACCGGCGGCGGTGGGTGGTGTTCGGGGCGCCGCGGGAGTTGCCGCTGGCGGTGCACCAGGCGCGCGCGGTCCGGATCGTCGCGGCGATCGCCGCGCTCGGGCCAACGTACATCAAGCTCGCGCAGGTGTTCTCGTCGCGGGCGGACATCATCCGGGAACCGTATCTCAGCGAGATCGGGCGGCTGCAGGACGCGGTCGAGCCGGTCCCCGTCGAGTCGATCGAGCGGGTGCTGGAGGCGGAGCTGGGCATGACGGTCGCCGAGGCGTTCGAAAGCTTCGACCGAACCCCGATCGCGGCGGCGTCGCTCGGGCAGGTCCACCGTGCGCGGGTCCGAGGGGAGGACGTCGCCGTCAAGGTCCTGCGACCCGGCGTCGAGGACCTCGTGGCCACCGACCTCGACATCGCGTTCCGCGTCCTCTTCTTCCTCAACATCCTCTTCCCGAACCACCACGTGCGGGCGCTGACGGCGGTCGTACGGGAGTTCGAGCGGCGGATCGACGAGGAGATGGACCTGCGGAGGGAGGCGGAGAACACGCATGCGTTCCGCCGCGACTTCGCGGATGACGGACGGGTGCGCGCGCCGGCCGTCTTCGACGAGTACACCCGCAAACGGGTGCTCGTCACCGAGTTCATCGATGGGGTGAAGGTCGATCGCCTGGCGGACAGGTTCGCGTCCGGCCAGCTCTCGTTCGTCGATCTGATGGCGACGCTGAACGAGACGTATCTGCGGATGATGTTGATCGACGGCGCGCTCCACGCGGACCCTCATCCGGGCAACATCCTCGTCGAGGAGAATGGTACGATCGTCTTTCTCGACTTCGGGATGGTCGTACGGGTCGAGCGGAACACCCGTGAGAGGATCCTCCGCATCGCGCTGGCCACCGCCCGGGACGATGTGGACGCGATCATCAACGGCATGTACGAGCTGGGGATGATCGACCCGGAGATCTCACGGGCTGAGATCCGCGAGGCCGCCGAGGAGATCCTGGTGATCCTGAAAGGCGCGGGTGCGATGGAGCCGCGGCGAATCCAGGAGACCGTTCAGGAGATTCTCGACGCGTTCTACACGTGGCCGCTGATCCTCCCCGAGGAACTTGTGTACTTCTTCCGTGCCGCGGCGTTACTGGAGGGAATCGGGTTCCGGTACGATGCTCACTTCAACGGAATGGAGTCGCTCCGGCCGGTGATCGGTCGGATGCGCGGTGAGCTGCTGCAGGCGACGGTGCGGGAGCCGCGTGCGGCGGCGCGGGACCTCATCG
>CAZUVK010000440.1:0-1506 GCA_964623785.1 uncultured Gemmatimonas sp.
GTAAGTCAGGCGAGTCCGGGCGACGTGCTGATCGTACTGGCCGTCCTCCGTCTGCTGCGGGAGATCGATCCAGTTGAACTCGAGGCTCGGCTCCAGCGAGATCCGCGGGGTTACCTCGACCCGCCCGCTGCCGAGACCGACGGAGAGCCGGTCGCCCGTGTAGAATCCGCCCCACCGCAGGTTCAGGTTGCCCTGCCACGAACGCTGCGGTCCGAACCGGTAGCTGGCCTGGTAGTCGTTCCAGGAGTACCGCCCGGCCTCGAAGAGCGCACCCGAGATCCGCTCGTTCGTTGGGAGGAACTCGTAGTTGTTGCCCCCGCTGAGCGTGAAGGAGTCGCCGTTCTCCATGCTGAGCTGGACCCGGCCGCCGCGGTCCCGGCTCTCCACGTAGCCTTCCTCGTCGCTCTCGAAGTAGCTGATGTCCGCCCCTAAAGTGATCTGCCTGAGCCACGCGATGGACGTTGGTCGCGGGCTGTACCGCGCGCTGGCCGAGCTCTGGCGGAACCCGCTCCGGCGCACAAAGCCGAGTTCGGGGTTGAAGTCGTCGCCGACGACGAGATAGTCGGCGGAGGCGCCGTAGACATCCGCGTCGTAGATGAAGCGTCCCCGATAGCTCTGATCGTTTCCGTCGAGCCCCGGTGTGTGTGATCGGGAGTAGTAGCCGAGGAGGTTCGAGTCGTCGGTCAGTCCGAAGTAGCCATCCACGCCCCACGCCTGGTTGGACTCCCCGGGCGCGGCCAGCGATTCGGATACGTTCTCGAAGATCACGCCCACGTTGCTCCGCGAAAAGAGGTCGCGCCGGAGCCGTAGGACCGTGGAGTTCGTCGAGACCGCGCCGATCTGCTCGTCCTCGGCGGTCTGGATGTTGAGCAGGCCGATATCGAACGACCCGACCTTGCCCGTGAGACGGCCGCCGCCAAGAACCTGGACGGGGGTCGATCCCCGGATGCCGATCCGCCGCGAGTAGAACATCGTCGGCGCCCCGCCGCCACCGCCGCCGCCTGGTCCCGTGCCGCCCACCCCGAAGTCGTACACGCCCCGACCCTCCAGGAAGAACTCGCGCTTCTCGGGGAAGAAGAGGTTGAACCGGGAAAGGTTCACCTGCTGTTCGTCCACCTCGACCTGCGCGAAGTCCGTGTTCACGGTGAGATCGAGCGTCAGGTTCTGGGTTACGGCGTACTTGATGTCGAGCCCGGCGTCCGCGGCGACGTCGTTCCGGATCGCGGGGTTGGCGATGAGGTCGGTGTTGAGCCGCGACGTGACGTACGGCTTCACTTCGATGTTCCGCCCCACTGGAGGGGCTTCGATTCCGACCAGGTCGCCGTACATCGACACGCGGAATACGCCGTTCGACCCTCCCCCCGTCACCCCGACCGGGAGCGGGGTGATGTAGTTCCACTCGTTGTTCCGGAGCACGGAACGACGGAGCTGGATCCCCCAGACCTGCTCGACGCCCGGTCGATACCGAAGCGACTTGAAGGGAATCGCCATCTCGACCGTCCACCC